>JAPLCZ010000231.1 GCA_026391915.1 Bacteroidota bacterium
GGAGGTCTCTAAAAAATGGACACAGCAGATAAAAGACTGGGGAATTATTTTTAACCAATTTATCATTATTTTTGAAGAAAGAATGAAACTAAAAATATAACCATATTCTTCTACTTACACACTTTATGGGATAGTGTCAAATATTTTTAAAATAAAATACTATCCTCCCCAACCCTGCGTTTATGCAGGTATGCAATACCAAAACGCAAATACTATTTTTACCATTCCGGTTTCTTTTAGAACAATGCCGCCTACTCTTAGAATGATTAGGGAACCCTTTAGAGTAATGTGTGCTACACTTAGAATGATTACGCCTACTCTCAGAACGATGAGTACTACCTTTAGAATAATCACGCCTAAGCTTACGATAATCAGTGCTACACTCAGAATGATTGCGCCTATACTTAGAATGATGTGTGCTACTATTAGAATGATTAGTTCTAAAAAAATATTAATCATTCTAAAAGAAATCTCCATTGCAGAAATAAAAAAAATTATTGTTCTATACAATTTCTGCAATCAACCAGCGTTAAACAATTTCAATTAAAATAAATACAAAAATGAAAACGAAAAAAAGTTTATCAGAAAAAAAGAAGAAGTCAACTTCTAAAGGAAAAAAGACATTGCGTAAATTCAAGAAGGAAGACTCTGCTGCCATTGCGCAAGCTGACGGATTCAAGATTGGATTGGACACCGACTATGCGGATTTTACTGCCTTTAGGGCAAGTTTTAATGCGCAATTTAAACTGGATTTTGAGGCAGCAATCCAAGCCGCCAAAGATGCACCTAAGCCCGTGCTAAACCGTAGCGAACTTAAAAATGACACGCAGGAGGTCATTACAAAAATTGGGGTGTGCAGCACAGCTTTTGGCATACTGATGTACAGCGTAAAAGAAGCCTTCCCCAAACAACCCGGCATCTGGGATGCCTTTGGCAGAAAGTTAGTGAACAAAGCCCGAAAGAATGGGGCTAAAATGGTCATCCTGATGAAGGGTGCGCATGATTATGCCGTTAAGTATGATACTGAACTTATTGCAGTAGGATATACCCAACTTACTATTAATAATCTGGAAACATTAATGGACGATTTGCAGGCATTAGTAGCCGTGCAAGAAACTCAAAAACAGCTTAACTCCACAGAGGAGGAGAGTTATGTAATTAAGCTCAATACTGTGTGGGGATTTATGGGAACTTTAGCCAAAGCAGCTAAAATTATTTATGCCACCAGCCCAAGCCAATACCGCAAATATCTATTGTATCCTGAGAGTGATGTGCATGTACAAAACATTGCAGTAGATGTACCGGCAGGGGGCTTTATTTCTCTGGCCCTCAACCACCCCATACATGATGATACAAATTTGAATATCATTGATGATGGCACTATCCCCCTCCGAATTTGCCGCAGCGAAGTGGAAGCCGCTTGCGGAAATGTACCACCAAATGAACAAGGAACAATAGTGAATCCTAATGTACCTCTGGAAATTAATGCAGGTGGATTAGGCCAAGGTGAATTCTTAATAGTAAGCAACTTTGACCCTAATTTAGCAGGGCATATAACGCTAACTATTACGTGGATATAGGAAGGTAGAAATGTAAAACCTTGGAGGTTTTGAAAACCTCCAAGGTTTGGATAATAAAAAACGGCGTCCCGACATTATTAGTCGGGACGCCGCTATTTAAATATAACTAACTAAATTTATCTAACAACATTAAGCCTAACACTACTTTGTGTGTTAGCACCTTCAAAACGAACTATATATAAACCTCTTGCAAGAGTGCTTACATCAGTAGTAATGGTGTTTTTTCCTTCAGTAAACAATTTGTTACCGAGGCTTTGTACCAATTTACCTGTGATGTCATAAACATTTACAGAAGCTTTTTGAGATTGATTAAGGTTGAATGTAATGGTTGTAATTCCACTTGTTGGGTTAGGAGTAGGAGCACTGAAACTAACCCCTTTAGTAGGGTTGTTTTCTTGGATAGCCGTGGTTACACCAGCAGTAGAATAATCAAAATTTTGTGGATCCCAGATTACCCAAGTATCAGTCCAGTCAGTAGTACCCATAGCACCCATAAAAGTAGCAGCAGTATTAAAGAATGCATCGCCTAATTTGCTATCAGAGAAAGAACCTGCACCCAATACTACAGAGCCTGTTTTAGGTAAAAAGTTAGGCGCAGTAGTGCTGAAAGGGTCAGTTAAATCCGCATCAGATGATTGAGCTTTAAATACATTGCCCATACCTGTACCTATTAGGTAAGCAGGATAATCAAAAGAAGTAATATCGCTTGAGAGTTTAGTCTTGCTTCTATAGCCTGCAATCAAGTTATTTTTAGTAGCCCAAAGGCCGCTATCCAATGCTTGTTTGGTTTTAATACCATCCAAATAAAAGCCTTTATTCCATCCTAAAAATACAGTATTAAAAATTGATTCATGCATATTTCTGCGAAGGCGTGCACCGGCACTCCAGTTAGAGCTTATAGTAGTTCCTGTATCACCAGCCAATGGGCCAATCATAGTAAAATTAGAAATCACTGCAGAAGTATAAGGGCTGTGATATGAACTATTAGCATCGTTATCAATCTCAAAACCATGAGAAGCACCACCACTTACAGCATCAAATATATTTTTATCTCTTATACCAATACCATATTGTAGGTGACCGCTAAAACCATTATCAGTATCAAAATCATCATCAGTACCTGCATTAGCCACTAAGAATTTGCAGTTTACAGTTCCGCCAAACCACTCATAGCTATCATCACCACTGTTGTAAACACAAAGATGGTCAACAGTAGTTCCGTTACCAACGCCACCAAAAGTAATCCCGTTAATTTCATTATTAGGCGTGTATGCAATACCTGCAAACTCAACCCTTACGTATGATAAAGTACCTGAATTATCAGAGGCATTAGTACCACCATATTTAATTACTTCAAGATTTGCTAAAGCTGGGAATCCTTCAATTTTAGGCCATCCTGTAGTAGCGTCATAGTTATTTACAGGTGCTGCACCAAGGATAATTAAACCACCCCAATCACCTGGCTTACGGTTGCCTTTAGTTTGGTCTGATGTAAAAACAATAGGTTTATTTTTAGAGCCCTGTGCCATAATCTTAGCACCTCTGCAAATAATTAAAGAGCCTTGTGAAGTTTTGTCTCCTTTAATAATAGTACCTTCTTGAATGGTTAAGGTAGCGCCAGACTTAACAAAAATATACCCTTTCAGAGTATAGATATTGTTGCTGTTCCATGTAGTGTTGGAAGTGATGGTGTCAGTAACATCCACGTTTCCTGCAAAAGCAGTAGCAAAAGATGCCATTGCAAATGCCGCAATTAATAAGATTTGTTTCATGATTTGTATATAAATATTTTACGGCAAAGTTTCCCTTAGGGGGTTATAGCAATATGTTGGAATTGTTACGGTATTGTTAAGGAAGATTGTGGAGTAACCTCATCCTAAATCCCCGCCTGTAATTCGGGCAGGCTTCTCCAAAGGAGAAGGACTTTAACCGCCAATTAAGTTTGTGATAATGCTGAAAGATGTTCTTGCCCCTCTCCTGTTTTTCCCTTCTCCTTTGGAGAAGGTGTCCGAAGGACGGATGAGGTCTGGGGTTGGGGTGAGGTCTTTAAAACTTATAGTTTAAACTAAACCCGAAGTTTCTGCCCACTTTTCTGCGGCTCATTTCGTTGTCTTTGGTAGCATCAAAGTCACCACTCTTATCCACATCCTGATAAAAGATATAATCTTTGCCAAGGTAATCAGCAGTATGTATTTTTACTTCTAAAGATTTGAAAAATACTTTGCCAATCTGGAAATCTAAAACAGAACGTGGGTTTTCGTAGATGTCCAAAAAGTCGGATGTCTTAGAGCCATCGCCAGTGCCTACCTCAGAAATTCTTCTGCCAATACGGTTGAACATAGCTGATATGGTAAGCCCATTTTTTTCGTTGAAATATTGAATACCAGTATTGATAATATAAGGAGATTGCCCCTGCAAAGTGCGTGTGTAAGATGGGGTTTTAACTTCTGATTTTATATAAGAGAAATTGCCGAAAGCAGTTACGTTTTCTAATACACTCCAAATACTTCCAAGCCCCTTGCGGAACTCTACCTCTGCCCCAAAGTTGGTGGCTTTATCAATGTTTTGGAAGGTGCGGATGAAAGTGCCCAGAGAGCCGGCATTACTTACCGTAAGTTCTATAGGATTGCTGAAGTTTTTGTAGAAAGCAGAAACAGAAAACAATTCGTTTTCCCTTGGGTAAAACTCATAGCGGAAATCATAATTTTTAATTTGAGCACGCTTTAATTCTGGGTTGCCTTCTATAATCCCTGAAAGGTTAAAATCATAGAAAGTAAACTTAGATAATTCCCTGAACTCAGGTCTTGAAACTGTTTGGGAGAAACTACCCCTAAGGTTCATTTGGTCTGTGAGGCTATAGGTAAGATTTACGGAAGGCAATAAATCATTAAACTGCTTAATCACGGGGAAATCGGTAATCTTTCCACTTTTATAAACTTGTGTGTTGAGTTCTTGCCTCATGCTTTCGTAACGTACTCCATACACCGCCCTGAATTTATCAAAGAATTTTTGGTCTGCCATTATGTATCCACCCACTAACCCTGACTTGGCGTTATACTTATCGTTGGGCAGGGTAATCTCATCAATATAAATCCCTTTTCTCTTAATGTTTTCTTTGTTAAAAAGGCTGTCAATAGGTTTTGCAAGCATGGTAAAATCAGTACCTACGTCAGTTACATAGCCTATATTTCTTGCGCCAAAAGTTCTTTCTTTGCCGTAGAAAAATCCTCCGCCTTTAAAGTTATTTTTTACCTGTGCAAAATCAAGTTCGCGGCTAAAATTTAAATTAGCGCTATAGGTATTTTCATTAAGGCTTGAGAAGAATCTTCCACCATCTTCCTTACTGGGTTGTTTGGTGATGTTGGCGTAATAACCACCGGGTTCATCAGTAGGTCTGGTGTAAGTAATATTTCTTAAATCAGGCAAATCGCGCTTCACCATTCCTGCTGCCAAAATGTAATCAATACGGAGTTTTGCTGCCTCAATATAGTGCAACCCATTAAACTGAGTTAGGTATAATAAATTATTGGTATAGGCATAATTATACCCTTTGGTTTGTTGTGTTTCTCTGGTGTTAATGGCATCCCGCAGGGTAAGCACATTATCATTATTAAGGTTGAAAGTATTCTTTAAAGTGAACTTATTAAAGTCACCTATTTTATAACTTAAGTTAAGCAAAGCACCTTCACTGATATTGCGGGAATACTGGTCATCCTTTATTGAAATAACCCTTTTTAAATTTTCCTCGTAAAAATATCTGTATTGCTGATAAGTCCGACGGCTATTGCCATAATTAGCAGAAAATATTATACCTAAATCATTATTCAAAACTTTAAACTTATTACCCATAGATACCTGTAAACCAGTAATAGGGGCAGCAGAGCTGTCTTTGGTAATTGCGTAATTTGTATTGAACTTTTGAGACAATGTTACCTTTTCTTCTACGCTAAGTTTGTTATAATCTGCTTTATTGGCAGGCACTCCAGTAGGCATATATCTACTTTTATCTGTAAGCCCAAAAGTCTCTTTACTAAAGTCAGATGAAGTTGCATAGGGTTTAAAAGTAGAAATACTATTGTAAGAAGTATTTACGGATAGGTTAATAAACCTTTCAGTTGGGATGTCTTTGGTATTAATAAAGATGGCTCCTCCACTAAAATCTCCAGGCAAATCAGGGGTTGCAGTTTTGACTATTATCAGGTTTTCCAACATATTACTCGGGATAAGATTAAACGAAAAAGCTCTTCTGTCCGGCTCTGAACTTGGTAGCAAAGCACCATTAATCATGGCAATATTATATCTATCACTTAGCCCTCTTATAATAGCAAATTTGTTATCTTGTATGGATGCACCAGAAACCCTTTTAAGTACTTCCCCGGTGTTTTTATCTGGTGATTGCTTTATACTTTCTGATGAAATTCCACTTGAAATATAAGTCGCATTCTTTTGTTGAATGAGAATGGCAGAAACACTTTCTTTTTTTACATGCCCAGTGATTACCACTTCCTTTTTCTCCTCTACAGTTTCTCCCAAACTAATGTTGAGGTTTGTTGGTTTCCCTGCAACAACTATTATATTCTTAACATCTTTTTTAGAATATCCTACAGAGTTTATTGAAAGGGTATAAGTACCGGGCAAAACATTGCTAATGGTAAAATTCCCCTCAAGGTCTGCACTTGTACCTATTTGCGTTCCTTCAATAATTATGATGGCACCAATCAGAGCTTCGCCTTTAGCTTCATCTACAACTTTACCAGTTATGCTACCCGTTTGTGCAGATACAAAACTGCTTTGTAAACCTATAAATACTACTGCTAAAAAGAAAATTTTAAATGTCTTCATCTGTATGAAAATAAACTATTGCACAAAGGTCAGCGTGTTATTTTTACCCTATTATTATCTTTATGTTATCCAAGATTAAGGAATTGTTAAGGGTGGTATTATACTATATAAAAAAATTATAACTTTGCTCAATTACAGCATACACTTAATTTTCCATTGACTGTTTTATAATGTAGCCTTAACATTCCCGAAACAATAATGATGTTGAATTAGGGAGACCTTTGCTCTGATTAAAAATTAACCCTAGAGGCAAGAAGGGGATTAAGATTTTTTCAGACTAAAGAAACACACACAACAATATAAAAGCATGAACACACTCTACAAACCTTTTTTATCAAGAGCAGAAAGACCCAATGGGTTATTTGTTCTATTTCTAATCACATTAATGATGTTGGTACTTACTACCATCTCATTTGGGCAAAGTAACCCTACTGCTTATGCATTAAGCGGAGGTAGCTACACTTTCACATCTTGGGCTAGTAGCAGCACATCAAGTACATATCCAAGCAATATGTATTTGCACACACACTATACAGTTGACCCTACACTATCTACTTCGGCTAGTTGCAACTGGACTTCCATCTATAGTTTTTCTTCTAAGAGTAGAATTAGCGGACAATGTATCAACGGGATTAGTTTCGTTAATAGGGTCACTAACTTATAGTGCCGGTTCACAAGATAGGGCAACTGCTATACGTATGCAGTATCGCACTTCTACCTCTGGCACATGGACTGATTTTTCTTCAGTATCAGAGTTTTCTTCTTTATCAGCTTCTACTACTTATAGGACATCTGGGAGCAGTGTTACTTTAACTACTACCCTACCAGTGGCATGTGAGAATGTATCTACAGTGCAACTTAGGTGGTGCTATTATCTGTTATCAGGCTCTAACGGTAGCAGACCAGAGTTAGCTTTTGATGATATAACAGTAAGCAGTACTGCTTGCAGTGCGCCTACCGCTACCTCTACTTCATTAACATTTTCAAATGTTAGTTCAAGCCAAATGGATTTATCATGGACTTTAGCAAGCAGCGGTGGTGGATTGAGAAGAATGGTTGTTGCCAAATCAGGCAGCGCACCAACTACTACACCTACTAATGCTACTACGTATACTGCTAATTCAGTATTTGGCACCTCAGGAACTACAATAGCTACTGGAGAATATGTAGTGTATAACGGAACAGGAACTGGTGTTACAGTTACTAATCTTAGTGCTGGTACAACCTATTATTTTACAATTTATGAAAACAATTGTTCGGTTGGTAATGAAACATATTATACCACACCTTTATCTGGCAATCAGGCTACAAATGCAGGAAGCACTATAACCACAGGCAGTATTTCAGGCTCACCTTTTTGTAGTGTAAATGCCGCGGCTGTAAGTGTATCATTTACATCTTCAGGTTCTTTTTCATCTAACACTTATACAGCACAATTATCAAGTTCATCAGGCTCTTTTTCATCTCCTACTAGTATAGGAACTCTATCAAGTAATTTAAATTCAGGAACTATAAGCGCAAGCATTCCATCCGGAACTTCTGCTGGAAGTGGTTACAGAATCAGGGTTGTTTCAAACGGCCCTACAGTAACAGGCGGTGACAACGGAAGCAATTTAACAATTGTTAGCACTCAATCAGATGTTACCTCATTAGCTGCTTCGGTAGTAGCCGGACAAACAGTTGTTAGCTGGACCAATCCATCTTCATGTATTGATGATGTTTTGATAGTAGTTAGGCAAGGCACTTCAGTTACTTCCGGAACACCAACAGGAGATGGAAGTTCATATACCAAAAGCCTTACTTATGCTAGTGGTTCTTCTTTGTTAAATGGATACACTTGCTATCAAGGAAGTACATCAGGGCAAACAATTACTGGCTTAACAAACGGCCTTGATTATTATGTAAAAGTTTTTGTGAGATATGGTACTTCATGGTCATCAGGCACAGAAATTATTGTTACTCCGAATAATGGAACTACCTACTATAGTCGTAGTTCAGGTACTAGTGCTACTGCCACATGGTCTACTTCAAGAACAACTGGCTCTACAATTACAAATCCTTTTGGAACTACTGTAAGTTTTATTGTTCAAAATGGACATACTGTTGAAATGGCTGCTTCCGGAATTAACGCGAATCATATCACTGTAGAAGCAGGTGGAAAGCTTTGGAGAAACTCTAATACATCTGGTAATATGAGATACTTTAATGTATTTGGGAATATTACCTGCGATGGATTGATTGGAGATTCTACCTCTGGTGGTGCTGCCACTTTCGATGCCATTGGTTTTAATGTAGAAGGAACATCTTGTACTATCTCTGGTACAGGTAAATTCTATGGTGGTAGGATACGTAAATCGGCTATTACAAATGCAACAACTTCCGTTACCTATGCCATGAATGCTACCCTTACTTTCCCAGGGGCATCTATGTATAGCAACGTGGATGCTTCCTATTTAAATACAACAATAAACTCTGGTAAAACTTTAACCATCTCTGATGCTATTGGAGATTTTTCTATTGATGGAGTGAACGGTGCATCTACCGGTGAACGCGGCGGAACTGTTACTGTAAATGGTACTTTATCCGTAGCTAACGCCATTTATTTTACAACTAATAATACAACCAATACCTGTAAATTCATCATCAATAGTGGTGGAACAATTTCAGCAGGAAATGCTATTTGTTCTGCAAGCGGAAGTGCAAAAGATTCAGTGGTATTAAAAAATGGAGGGTTACTTAAATTCACTGCTACCTCAGGTGGTTTTGGCAGCTATAGCAGCACCAATAATTACTTTGGTTTGGGTACGGGTTCTACGGTTCAATACAGTGCTTCTGGTAATCAAACTATTGAAACAGGATTAACTTATAGCAACCTTATCCTAAGTGGAAGTGGTGATAAATCTTTCACTGGAACATTAAATATTAATAAAAATATAGACCAACTTGGAAGCATTACTTTTACTCCAGGCTCATCTGCCATCATAAACATTCTTGGTGACTGGACTACATATTCAAATACTTCTTTCCAAGCTGGGACAAGTACAGTTAACTTAAACGGCACAAGACAAATTGTGAAAAGCACGGGCACTTCGCCTAACGACTATGAAGGCTTTAGCACTTTAAATATTTCTTCTGGCGATACGCTTGAGTTAGGTAGTAATATTCAAATCAGTACATCATTGACAACCTCAGGAGTTTTACTTGCAGGCGGTTATGTAGTTAATCTAAAAACATCTACCACCCCTACTTGTACTTTCAATAGCGGTGCTACCTTGATGACAACAAATACTTCAGGCGTTAACGGGACATTAGCATTAACGGCTTCCCCTTCTTTAGGTATCTCTTCTAATTTTATTTTCAACGGAACTTCAGCACAAAATGCTGGAACTTTATTACCAACATCAGTAAATAATTTAACTGCGACTTCTGCAGGATTAACCCTTGGTGCTAACTGCACCGTAAATGGTACATTAACCCTTAACGGAAAAATAACCACAGGAACTTCTACTTTAGGTTTAACCTCAGCCGCCACATTAAGTGGGGCTACTTCTACAAAATATGTAGTAGGTAATTTTATGAAAAATGTCGCTGTTGGCAGTTCCGTTTCCAGAACTTTTGAGATAGGAACTTCAACTGCTTATACCCCGGTTACTTTAGATTTTACCTCAGTAACTACTACAGGAAATGTAACCGCAACTTCTACGGATAATGACCATGGAAGTATTTCTTCTTCATGTATTAATTCTGCAAAAAGCGTTAACAGAAACTGGACAATTTCCAATGTTAATACTGCTTTTACTTCTTACGATATTACTTGTAATTTCTTAAGTGCTGATGTGGATGCAGGTGCTTCTACTTCATCATTTATTGGGCAGCAATACAGCAGCGGAAGTTGGGCTGACTTAACAGCAGGAACTTTAAATTCTACCAATTCAAAATTTACCGGACTTACTATTTTTGGCGATATTCAAATTGGTGAATTAGGTGTGCCTTCAGTAAGTGGTGTTTCTGCTACACCTACAAATCATCAGGTGGTAGTAGCATGGACTAATCCTACGGGAAGTTGCTATGATTCCATCATGATTGTGGCTAAGAAAAAGAGAGTAGTTACTTTCTCTCCAACTTTAGGGCATCTATCATATACAGGAAATTTAACTTATGGCAGTGGTACTTCTTACGATACAGGTTATGTTGTTTATAAAGGTGTTACTTCACCTCAAACTATAACCAATCTTGATAACGACACTATTTATTATTTTACACTTTATGCGTGGAAAAATAATGTTTGGGGCACTGGCGTAAATACTTCTGCTACTCCTTACCAAAATACAATAACAACATTAACAATTTCAGGTTCTCCATTTTGTGTATCAGCATCTACTGGTACTTCGGTTAGTGTTCCTTTTTCTTATAATCCTTCTTCTCATTTTACAAATGGTTCCTGCACTTTCACAGCAGAATTATCAGATGCAACTGGTTCATTTAGCTCACCTACTTCTATAGGAACTATTACCTCTGATGCAAGTGGAAGCCAAAGTATTTCTGCAACCATACCCGCTAATACTGCCTCCGGAACTGCTTATAGAATTCGTGTATCTTCCACTACCCCTTCCGTAACAGGAACTCAAAATTCTGTGAATCTTACTGTGAATTTAGGCCCTGTAAATTCTACTTCAGTAGGTGCTACTGCTGGCAACGGAACGGCTACAATAGCATGGACGAATCCAGCTACTTGTTATGATGATGTAATGATAGTTTGCGGTACTTCTTCTTTCTCTTCTACAAACCCATCAGGGAATTCTTATACTGCTAATTTAGCTTTTGGCAGTGGCACAACCTTCGGCAGTGGTAATGTGGTTTATCAAGGCAGTACATCATCACAAATTATTAGTGGATTAGCAAGTGGAACTTTGTACTACATAAAAGTATTTACACGCAAAGGAACAGACTGGAGCAGTGGAGTAGAGGTAACAGTTACGCCAACAGCTACAATTACTACCGGTACAATTTCTGGCTCTCCTTTCAGCGTTACCAATACAGTTAGTACTTCGGTAAGTGTACCTTTTACTTCATCAGGAAATTTTGGAGGAAGTAATACTTATACTGCTCAACTTTCCAATTCATCAGGTTCTTTTACAAGCCCTGTTACTTTGGGTTCAGTTTCAAGTACAGCAAACTCAGGCACTATAAGCGGAACTATACCTGCAGCTACAGCAACCGGAACTTCCTATAGAATAAGAGTAATAAGTTCTTCACCATCTGTTACAGGTGCTGATAACGGAACAAATCTTACCATCAATTTAATTAACCCTGTTATCTCTTTTTCATCAGTTAATAAAACATTGGTTGAGGATGGTACAACAACCAAAACAGATAGTTTTAAAATCAATATCTCACAGTCAGCAAACGTAACGGTAACCCTTGTGGTAAATGGCGGTGCTGCTATTGGAACTGACTTTACATTACGCGATACAGTGTATCATAAATTCATTACTGACACAGTAAAATTTGTAAGTGGCGGACCAACTTCACGTACCTTGTATGCTACAAATAAAATAAGTGATACCATACCCAACGGAATGAAAAAAGCTTTCTTAGGGATGACAGTAAATATAGGAACTATAGGAACAAAATCAGTAGATAGTTTGGTGCTGCAGGATGATGAGCCGGTTGCGATAATTAACAAATATGTAAACTCAGGTGCAAGCACAGCCTATACAAATTATGGTAGCTTTGGTACAAATGACTCCATAGATATTCTTGTAATAAAAGACCACCTTGATATGCGAGGCATGGTAATGAAAGACTTTTCTGGTAATGTAGCAGGCGATAAAGGAGGTTCATTTACTTTCACTACAAATACTTACTGGAGTGATGTACGTGCAGGTACTTTAATAACAGTAAGAATTGGAACCAGTATGAGTTCTGCCAATTCTATTGATACCGTAAAAGGATGCGGTGATTTCTTAATAAGCCTTGACCTTTTTGATACTCGTTATTTTACCAATACAACCCCTGCTGTTAGTGGAGGTACAAGGGCATTTGATATTTCCTCTGATGAAATGGTGATGCTAAAAGCTTCTGGCTTTGGCGTTCCTGGAGTGTTCGGAAGTATTCATGCGCTAACTTCATCAAGCAAATTTTCTGGTAGTGGAACTGTGACTTCTGGTAGCAATGGATATTTTTATTCTATTACTTCTGTACCTAAAGCTTATGGTAGTGCTAGTACTTCTTCAAGTAGTACTAAGTATGCTTGCATTAATAATAACGGAACTTCTATAACAGATTTTAATGGTTACTCTACTACTTCGCCCACTACAGTTATTTCAGGAACTACCACCCAAAAAATGGGATTGAAAAACTCCAATGGTAACGGCAGATTTATCAATAATAAAAAATCAACACCACAAAGTGATATCATAGCCACTACAGGGTTTACCTATCCAACCAATATAAACTATGTAAACTATCAAGCTGCATCTGGTTTAACTACTTCTAATGCAGTTAATGTATTTGGAATCACCATAAGAGATGGTGGTGCCAGTGGTGATAATGATGCAGACCCTACTATACTTTCCGCTATAAGTTTTACAGTAAACCAAAGTAACTATTTACGTAGTGCTGCTTTGTATGATGGCACAACAAAACTGGCAGAAACTACCGTTAGCGGAACTACATTTTCGTTCTCTGGTTTTACAGCGAGTACAGTTACAGATGGTAGTACAAAAAACCTGAAACTATATGTTACTTTTAAAAATGGTAGTATCGCAGATGGCACCCGACTAACCTATACAGTTGCCTCAGTTACTAATGTAACCGGATATAGTTGTTTTGCTGCCGCTAATGGTGGCGCAGCTTCCTCATCTACTTCTGGTAATGATAATAAAATTGATGTGGTAGCTAGCAAGCTAAAATTTACTACACAGCCTATAAATGTTAGTGTCAATTCAGTGCAATCTAGTGTGGTAGTAACTGCAAAAGATGTAAATAATAATTCTGATTTGGACAATACAGATAGTGTTGCTTTATTAGTAGCAGTAGCTTCTTTTTCTTCATCAGCTACCATAAAAGTTAAAGCGGTAAATGGCGTGGCTACTTTCTCTAATCTTATTTATAATTCTGGAGGATTTTATTCCTATCTTACTGCTACCGATATAGGACTAACTGATGGAACTTCGGATTCTTTTAATGTAATATCTAATAATAGTCTTAGCGATATAATTGTTAAATCAGGCTTTAGTTATCCAACCAATATTGATTATAAATCATATCAATCTGCCACAGGTTTAACAACTTCTAATACTGTTGATGTATTTGAATTGCGAATGAGAGATGGTGGCTCTTCATTACCAGATGGGGACAATAAATCTACTACTTTAACCAGCATAAGTTTTACACTTACCAATGATACTCTTTTGCGCACCGCTGCATTGTTTGATAGTGCCGGAACTAAACTGTCAGAAGTTACAGTTAGCGGTACTACTCTTACTTTCTCAGGTTTAAATTATCCTGCTCCTGATGATAGCAAAGCGGATTTATCATTACGTTTTACTTTTAAAACCAATATTACAGATCATCAGCAGATAAGTATTGCAGTAAGTAATGTAGCGGCAAACGGTGCAGGTTCTGTATTCGCGGCTACCAATGGTGGCGGGGCTTCTTCTTCTACTGCTGGAAGTGATAATAAATTAGAGGTTACTGCTTCTAAATTAGTTTTTAGTGTGCAACCTACCTACACCCTCACATCCCCTTCAGTAATGACACCCGATGTTAAGGTTTATGCAAAAGATATATTTAATAATATTGATATTGATTATTCTTCTTCGGTTTCTATAACAAGTAGCACGGCAACCCTTACTTCTTCCCCGCTTGCTGTGAATGCAAGCAACGGATTAGCAACTTTTACTGCTATGGACTTTACCGCACCCGGCACAGCAGGTACATTAACTGCTACTTCTGGTATTTTAACCAATGCTACTTCTGATACATTTAGTGTTGACTGGCATCCATCTGCTTATATGTATCGCACTAATGGTACAGGCAGTTGGTTTACACCGGGTACATGGCAATACTCTACCAATGGCGGTAGTTCATGGACTAATTCTACTTCAAGAATCCCAACTTATCAAGCGGCAACCATACGTATTATGCAAGGTGACAGCATTAGTGCTAATACCTCAACCCAGGCAATTACTATTGACCAATTAACCATTGACTCAGGGGGAAAATTTGCATGGGTAAACGGAGCTAATGCTATTACTATTAATAACGGCGCAGGTACTGACCTTGATATTAAAGGAACTTTAATACATGATAATACTGGCTCTAACTTCCTGATATTTAGTAGCGGTGCTACTGGTGTGGTAGAGAGTAGCGGTATGATAGAAGTTCGCAGAAGTGGTGCAGGAAGCTCTATAAATTATGGTGGAACCTCTACTGGTAGTTTTCCTTTTACCTATAAAAACGGGGCAGTGTTTTATTGGAATAATTCAAGCACTAATTTCACTACTACAAGCTATAATTATTTAACAACTACTGCTGCAACTGATACCCCAATCTTTAGAATTGGAAAAAATGGAGGAGCTGTTTCTGTAGGTACCTCTGCTAATGATAATACTATTGGAGGTATATTAGAGGTAGTAAGCGGTGGCAACGTAACATGGAATGGTGCTGGTAAAAAAACCTTTAGAAATGGTGTAAGAAACTATGGTATACTAAAACAAAGCAACGGTTGTGGCAGATGGATTATTAGTGGTGGCGGTAAAATTGGTGGTACAGGAGTGCTTACCTTGGATACCGGTGGTATAAGAATCCCAACGGGTACTACTACCTCTCTTGAGAATGATAAAACCATTAATGCAGGTAAAATAACTGTAGATGGTACATTTGATAGCAAATCATTTTATATGGATGGCTCTGGTGCTTTTAAACTTAGTGCTGGCGCCAATCTTATTACCTCTTTCCCAGGTGGTACAGGCTTTTTACAAAACAGCGGAGGCAGAACGCTGGATGCTACTGCTAACTATACTTTTAATGGTGGCTTTAGCCAAAATACTGGTAGCAATCTTCCATCTATTATTCATAACCTTACCATTGATAATGCTAGTGGAAATGTAGTACTTACAAAGACTACACAGGTTAATGGCACGGCTACTATCAATGCTAATAAATTAGTAACTGTAAATGATACATTGGTGCTGGGAACTTCTGCAACCCTTGTAGAGAGTGCAGGCAAATTTGTAGTGGGCAAAGTGGCTGCTACGAGGACAATTGGCACTACTACCCAAGAAACCTTTGGTAATTTAGGTATTGATATTACACCAAACGGTAGCAATGCACCAGGTTCTACTGTAGTGGTACGCACAACAGGCCATGCACAAACAGGTCAGTTAGTACATGATAGCCTTGGTGCTACACACCATTATGATGGTATAAAAAGATACTTTAGCATTACCCCAACCAATAATGCAAACCTTGGTACCACAATTACTTTCCATTATGATGCTAATGAATTAAATGGGCTCTCTGCATCAAGTCTTGTATTCTATAGAGCTAGCCATATTGATACTTCTCATTTTGAATATAAGGGCGTAGGTAGCAGAAGCGGGAATACTGTTACATTAGCCAGCGTGGATAGTTTTAGTATCTGGACACTTGGTAGTGGCAGCACGCCTCTACCCGTAGAATTAACTTTATTTACTGCACAACTTAAGGGCAATAATACTGCTTTACTAAGCTGGACTACTGCCTCCGAAATCAATAATAATCATTTTGATATTGAGAGAAGTGTAGATGCCAAAACATTTACTAAAGTAACAGAGGTAAAAGGAAATGGTACTACCAATAATATTACTGATTATAGTTATATGGATGTGTTTGGTGCATTACCTGCGCGCATTATCTATTACCGCTTAAAACAAGTGGATGATAATGGTGCTTTTGAGTACTCTCCCATCTACAAACTTAACCTCACCACAAATGCTGATAATACAATGAAAACTTACTATGCTAAGGATGCTGATAAAACCATAATTATGGTAACTACTGATGATAAAGAAACTTATCAGGCAGAGGTGATAGATGCTACCGGCAATGTTGTTATCAAACAAAGTATGCCTGTTATTGCTTCACCATCATCTATGATTATTGATATGCAAACACTAAATAAAGGTATCTATTTTATTAGAGTTAGCAACGCTAATAGAAGCTTTGGTGGCAAAGTTCTAAAATATTAATTCCTGTTTTATTTAGTCTTTAGGGAGGAGTTAATCCTCCCTAAAGATTATAAACTAAGTGCCTGCCTACCTGTATAAGGGGGTGGGCATTTTTTATTTATTAATGCATGTATTTTATCTATGGTTCGGGATGCCCTCTGGAACATCCAAAACAGCTAGAAGAGCAGGATTCTGCATCTTCAACTTACCCACTTTAGCCCATTTGAGCTAATTGATACACTATCCCCATTTCCCTCTCGTACACTTTATTAGGCAATGCTCTATCATTGGCATGTTTTGTAAGGATATTATCAATAATTTGTTGGGTATTATCAGGAAAGTTGACAGGTACCACCCTACCATTCTCCAACCAATCCTTAATGAATTCGTGATTCTTTTTCTTTAAACTTTTTATTACAGGCACACCTAAAACTTTTAATCCCTCTGCATTGCAATGCTGTTCATATTGTGTTTTTTGGGGTATAACCAATAGTTTCTTTTTAAGGAACAATGCCTCGGCTGGGGTTTCAAAGCCAGCCCCACACAAAATGCCTGTGCATGAGGCAAGGCTTTTAATAAAAGCTTCATTATTGATGGGTTGTATGGATATATTATCCTCTACAAAAGCCCCTTTATTATGCTTACTAAAGACATCCCACTTAATGTTCTCAAACCTCTTCAGGTTTTTTAATAATCTTTTATCATCATAGGCAGGTAGATAAACAGTATAATGCCCAGCATTAGTTGGCTCTATTTCCCTAACTTCTCTCCTTATTACGGGGGTGAAAATATTATCCTCAGCTGCAAAAAACAGAAACCCATATTGCGCTGTGGAGGGTGCATAATTTTTTAGTAAAAATTTCCCTAAAGGGTCTTCATGCTTGGGCTTGGGTGCAAAGCGGGATAGCACCGCACTTTGATGGCTGAGGGCAATGCAGGGTAAGCCTTTTTGCCTGCAAGCCCAAGCCGTAATGGGTTCAAAATCGTTGATAACCAAATCATATTTTTCAACAGGAATTTCCTCAATATCCCTCATCAGGCGGGGTAAATCCATCTTTAGGTAAGTATTTAAAATATCAATACCCCCCTTTTTACCAAAAATATAACTGAGCCCCTTGCGTGTATATGTAACTGGGAAAGGCAACTTAACCTCGGCTGCTATTCCGCTTACCAAAACATCAACCTCTGCCCTTTTGCGTAGCATTGGTACTATTTCTCTTGCTCTGCTTAAATGCCCGTTTCCGGTGCCTTGTATGGCATATAGTATTTTCATATAAATTTGCTCTATTATATGCAAAACTCCTATAGCGATATCAAGAAAGGTTTATTATAATATTAAGATAAGGTTGCCAAGTGGGGTTAATTTTTCCACAACAACCTTTTTGGGGGCTATAAATTATAAACTATGAATTAATAGCTGGCGAAGGGTGGAAATAGAAAAGTGAGGAAAAGAGTTTGTTCTGCCACTAACCATGGCACCAAAATTAAGTTAGCCTTCTACTCATTCAGGTACTATCCCTCAAAGTGTGTAAGTAGAAAAAGTTATCTCCACCCCTCCCCTTCAAAATTCCGCACCCCCATTTCAATTACCATCGCAGTAAAACAATTTACATAAACCACTATTGCAATTACAAGGGCGGTAAAACAACTTACATAAATGCATCTTGCAATTACAAGGGCAGTACAACAAACTCGCGTAGCAATATTATAGTTAAGATTGCTTACAACAAACTCGTCTGGGCAATTTAACTATCTTTTGGGGTGCTAAATAAATATTTTGAGGCAGCGGTACCAATCGTTGATTTCAATATTAACTTTGATATGCCAAACAACACATAAACAAATTACCAAAATGTTTAAATCAAAATTACAACTATATGAGAAACCAAATCTGGAGTTTTGCGTCCAACATCTTTGAGGTGGTGACGCGGGGCAATTTCAAAAAAATGTCCGACATTGGCGAAAGCCATTTAGCTAAATTACAGGCTCAGGATGCACAACCTGATATCCTGGACATGTACAACCAAGAGCATCCTCTTGTAAGCGATTACAGCAATGCGTACAATCTTTGGAAAAGTAAAAAAGACCTTTCACAGGAGGACACGCAGAATTTTACTGAAGATATTGAAGAACTGCGTACCACCAAAATAGAGAATTGGGAAACTGACATCCGTAAGGTGTATAAAAAATATACATCAAGGTATAAAGGTATTTTCCCAAAAGGCAGGAAACCATTCCAAAGTGGTGAGTATTTTATCCGTGTGCAGGCTGTGGAGCAGTTAATTACCAAAATTGGTGATGATGTGGCGCTTGCCGCCGTAAAAACAGATGTAGAAGCCTTTTATGCTACCTTTCTTTTGCACTTCCAAAAGCAGGATGCCAATGCCAATATCATTAGCAACCTCTCTGCGGATTTAGAAATTAAAAGGTTATTGCTTGCTGCCATTCTGTTTAAAACTTTGGGCAAACTCATGAGTAAATATTCTGATAACCCCATACAGGTAGAGAGTTATTATGACCTCACTTTGATAAGGAAAATAAATACTACGCATCCAAAAATTACCAAAACATTGGCAAAAGGTGCTACTTTTAACTGGCCTATTAATTTTACTGAGGAAACTATCATCAGGGTAAAAAATCTTGGGCTTGTGCCTATCCATGTGGGCAGGGCAGAGCATGCCGCAGACCCCATAACAGCAGGTGATATTGTGCAACCCAATGATACTACTGATATAGTAATGAGTACCATTGGTGTTGGCGCCTTCCTGAACTTTACCAACGAGGATATTATCAGCAAAGCCAAATTCCACGCTGAAGTCTTATAGAACTGCGTCTATATTCTAATTGCTGAATCAGTGTTGTTTAAGTGAAAGCCCGCCTCCATTAAGTTGGGGGTGGGCTTTTTATTTATCATCTTGATTATATGCAAGAACTCTTCTCCCCACTCAAATATTATAAAGATAACCCAGCAGAAACATAGCATGTAAACTTGTATAAGACTTTTGTACCGAATAAAACAAAAACAAACCAAACAATGAAAAAACTTATCCTAATTGTGTTTGCAGCATCCCTTTCTTTATTTGTAATGGATGCCTGCCAAAAACAGCCTGATGCAAACCCAGTATCGGCAAAAACTATCTACAAAGCCTCTGTATCTGGCTTCCCAGAGGACTTTGAAACCGGTACTAAAACCGCTTATGCTGCCGCCAATGTTACTTTATCCAGTGGTTCTTGGAATCTGGATAATGCACTGCTTGGCACATCATCATCAGACCATAAAAATGGTAGTAAAGCTTTGCGTGTAACCTCTACAGGTATTGTTACTATGAATTTTAATGTAACGGGTGGTGCATCGCAAGTTTCTGTTTCTCATGCAGTTTATGGCTCTGATGGTAACAGCACTTGGGAGCTTGATGCATCAACAGATGGCGGAAGTTCATGGACACAAGTAGGTAGCACTCAAACTACTTCTTCTGCTACATTAAGCACTGCAACATTTAGTATGAATTATACTGGCAATGTAAGGTTTAGATTAAAGAAACTTACGGGTAGTAGCTATAGAATTAACTTTGATGATTTTGATATACAGGATAATAGCAGCACACCAACCCGTGATGATAACATGGCAATGGGTAACCCAAGTGGAGCTACCACAAGTACAACTGATAGCAATAATTATTTGATGAATAAAACACAATATGCATTAGCTTATAACAATAGTAAAGGCGGGGCTAACTGGGTTTCATGGCATCTTAGCACTGCATGGAAAGGTACAGCAACCCGTTGTGATTGTTTTACGGGTGATGCAACTTTACCTTCCGGTTATTTTAAATCTGTTACCTCTAATTATACCAATACCGGCTTTGACCGTGGCCATATGTGCCCATCTGATGATAGAGATGGCAGCAGCACAGATAATGCAGCTACTTTTTTAATGACGAATATCCGCCCACAAGCACCCATCCTCAACCAACAAACTTGGGCAGCTTTAGAAACTTATTGCAGAACCCTAATTGCTAATGGTAATGAGTGTTATATAATTTCAGGAGGCTATGGCACAGGCGGTACTGGCAGTAATGGAGGCACAACCAACACGATTGCATCTGGCAAAATAAATGTTTCATCCCACTATTGGAAGGTAATAGTAGTGCTACCCGTAGGTAGTAATGATGTAAGCAGAGTTAGCACCAGCACCCGCGTTATTGCTATAGATATGCCTAATAATCAAAGCGTAAATACCCATACTTGGGGCTACTACCGCACTACTGTAGATGCCATAGAGTCATCTACAGGTTATAATTTCTTATCTACAGTATCCTCTACAATACAAAGTTCTATAGAGTCTGTTGTTGATAGCGGACCTACACAGTAATTAGGGCAGTTATTTACTGTGCAGATTAAATGCCTGCCTTTATTGATTTAGAGGTGGGCATTTTTTATTAATGATAATACTAAACTATTTATCCTTCTTTTTATCACTACCCTTAGCAGGGCAAGAGTATAGCATCACCACCACAAACAACAGGATAGCTAACCCAACCACACCACCTTTGCCTTTCTCAAAATCTTCCTCCATTAGTTTGTTTTTCTTTAATACATCCACTGCCTTCTCCCACTCATATTTATTAAAGTGTTTGATAAGTTCAGTAAATACCTCCGGGGTTTTCTTAAGTTTTGCTACCAGTATCTCACAATCTTTAAGTAGTTTAGTAGTGTCTTTTGTACCAATTTCTTTTACTGATAAAAAAGTACTGAACTCTACAGGTATATTTATACTACCTGCTTTACCTTTTAATCCTTCTACGGATAATCTAATTTTTGTTGCCATAATTTTATGTTTAGCCTGCGAAAATATAACATAAAATTAATGTTCAATATTAAGTTTTTTGAATACAGGGTACTTTCAACCCAAATTTTTGAGATTGGGAAAGCAGAAGTAGATTAGTTTTAAGGTATTATTCTTTCCTCCAATTATAAAACTTCACCTCTCTGTTACAACTTCCATCGCTATAAAAATTCATTACAGAGTAGGAGGGCGCAAATTGTTGGTAGTTGCCTCCCCACCAACTGCCACTTACTGCACCATTGCAGTAATAATCAATGCCCAAATAATTAACATGGTCAATAAGATGGATATGACCGCTAAGGCAGGCTTTAATGTTTTTAAAATTGTAGAATAGTTCAATGAGTTTTTGTGCATCAGCATGTAGGTTATTATCAGGCATACGCCATTGGTTATTAGAGTGGTTGCTTCCATCAAACATAGTGCATACGGCTAAAATGGGTACATGTGTTACAATGCAAATATGGATTTCTGTTGGGGTTTCTATTAGCTCTTTCTCTAGCCAGAGATATTGTTCATCATCAAGCTTAGCATAATATCCGGGGATAGTATTTCTGCCATGTATGCTATCAAGCACAATAAACTTCCAACCGTTTTGGGAGAAGCTATAATAGTTCTTTGTTAGGCTATATTCATCCATTGTCCAAAGCTTACCAGCATCATGGTTTTTATTGGGTAAGGCAAAGGAAAAAATATCATGATTGCCAATACAATGATGTATTGGAAGGCTATTATGTTCCTTATTAATATGATGAAAAGTAGCCCATTGTTCCTTTATTTTCTTCCTGCTGATAGCACCAAGATTAAGGATAGCATCACCACCATTAATAATAAAATCAATGTCATTTTCGGTGGCATTAACCTCTTCTAGTGTTGTAGCATAACCATATTCAGGCACTTTGCCCGGGCTTACGTGTATATCCGTAAGATGTGCAATTCGTAGCGCCTGTTTTCGTAATGGATTTTGAGAAGAAGTCGGTGAATAGAGTGCGGTGTTTTTTACGGCATCTATTTTATTGCTGAGCAACAATCCCGAACCTAATACACCTAAGGTTTTCAGGAAATTTTTCCTGCTTTGTAGGTTTTTAGTCAAATGTAGTAACCTTATAGAAGATGGTTTTGCTAAAAGATTACGGGGCAAAATAACTACCTCATTATTACCATATTTTTATTGATAGGTTAACTAATTAGCAAGCGCTTTTTGATAACATTGCCTTAACTTATTCTTAACATGCGACCAACTTTGGAAACGGACTTTTGCATGAAAATACAATGCATGAAAACACTCCTATTTGGTGTCACTATTTTAATCTTTGCGGCTTGTACTAAAGACCGTACATTTACTGAGGCGCATACTGCGGCAGCTACCCAACATTCCACGCCACCTGCTAAAAATATCTATGCAGGAATCTTAAAGGTTAATGAATATGTTGCTTCTGCCAAAACAGAACCTTCCAATTTTTCCGAATATGGCATCCCATCAGATTGGTTTGAGATATACAATGCCTCGGACAGTACGGTATTAATGAAGAAAGGGGAGTGGTTTGTTAGTGATTCTATTCCAAACCCAGAGAAGTTTTCAATACCTACCGATATAACTATTAATGGTCATGGATTCGTTGTGCTTTGGTGTGATGACTCTGCTACAGTAATTAAAAACATCCATACCAATTTCGGGCTTAGTAAAAAAGGAGAAGACATTGCTATTGCTTATAGGAAAAATGGTAAAACTCTTCTTATAGATTCCTATACATTCCCTGCTCAAAGTATTTCCGATGCATCATTTGGTAGAAAGCCAGATGGCATGGGTGCGTGGACGAATTTCACAGACCCTACACCTGGCAAATCAAATAATTAAATGATGAAATCAATTACAATATTCGCGGTTGTAGCTTCTTTATTTGCGGCAACCCCTATTACTAAAATTACTTATGAAAAATCAGTGAATATTCCTGTTTTGGAACCTTCTGATATAGCTTCAAGTAGTGATGGTAAATACTATGCAGTAAGTGACAATGGATATTTAGCAGAGCTAGATGAGAATATGAATCTGCTTCGCAAATCGGACTTTATAGGATTAGATTTTGAGGGAGTTTATTGTGATGAGAAATACGTTTACATCATGGATGAAAGCCTGCGCAAAATCACGGTGTTGGATAAACAAAATCTTAAACCAGTACGCAGCAATACTATTGTTTATAGTGGTGGCAGGAACCAAGGTTTTGAATCTTTGACGTATAACCCCATAACAAAGCGGTTTATTACTATCACTGAGAAGAACCCAACTATGATTGTGGAGCTTGATGAAAACTTTGTGAAACTCAATGAAGTACCTTTAAAGATTGCAAGAGATATTTCTTCAGCTACCTACCATGATGGGAAACTATATGTACTTAGTGATGAAGATGAAACTGTTTTTTGCCTGAACCCAGATAACTATTCTGTGATTGGGAAATGGAAAATAAACATCCTTAACCCGGAAGGGATAACTTTTAATAAAGATGGGAAGATGGTGATTTGTAGTGATGATATGCACCACGCTTATTTTTTTAATTTACCAACCATTACTCAATAAGCACAGTATGAAAAATATCCTCATAATTCTTTCAATCCTCCTCACAATACCTTCTTTTGGTCAGGTGAGTTTTTCTAATGGCAATACTTCTTTGGAAATAACAGGAGGAATCATTTCTGTATATAATTATCGCTTTTATGATAGCACAGAAACAGACCACAAAAAAAACAATTTTGCTTTAAAAACAATGCGCCTAGGCTTTGATGTAAGGCGCAGAAATATAGAATATAGTTTGGAGATGGATATGGCAAACATACTTACTCAAACTACAGACCCCTCTAACCCCGCATTGCTTGATGCTTCTATTACATACAAAGGGTTACCAGTAGAGATTATTGCAGGCTATCAAAAGTTGCCTTATTCGCATGAATCTCAGGTTACGGCTTTTAATACGCCCTATTTGCAACGCCCAGAAATGTTGCGGGGTTCTGTTTTTTCAAGAAGGGATGTGGGGGTAACGCTTCACAAAGACTTCTGGCAACAAAAGATTAATGTTTATGGTGGTGTATATAGTGGGCAAGGTGAACTCTCTTTAAATTCTGATAATGATAAATCCGGCAATCCTGAGTATGCCTCAAGGGTAGATTTCTCTTATCCCGCCAAAATGAAATACCGCGAGGTGGATGAGGTTCATGTTCCCTTCCCCATTATACAAGTGGGCTTTAACGGGAGGTATATGAAGAAAGCTCTTAACTCCGGTGCAGACTATTCTCTTTTCACCATCAACGGAGAAAAATTCACTTATGGGATGGACGTTACGGCGGAGTATAAAGGCATTTCTTTCCAATGGGAAACCCATCAACTCCAGATTAATCCTGTTGATAGAACGCCCTTACAAGGCAAGCCTACAAACCATTACTTTGCAGGAGGTAATATGGCACAACTCAGTTATCATTCTTTAAAACTCAGTTCTGTTTTCTCACTACGCTATGATGACTTCAACCCTAATGATATTGTAATTGGTGATACCCACAAAACCCTTTGCGTTGGCTACAACTATTTAGTAGGTGGCAGCTATAGGCATTGCATAAAAATTCAATACTTCCAAAGATTAGCAGATGCTGAGTCCATATCTGTTAAAGGAGATAACCAATTGCGCATTGGTTGGCAATATAGATTTAAATAGTTATGAGTTATGAACTATGAGTTATAAGTTTGTAACATAGATAAGAATCTTAAATTTTGGGGGCTTTAGTTTACTCAATGATGTAAAGATTCAATCAAATCAGCATCAACAAAAAATTAATAACCTTATTAAATGAAACACCTTTCCTCAACACTTTTACTTTTAGTTTCTGTATTCATTTTTGCAGGTAAGGCATCTGCACAAACTATTATTTATGCTGATAATTTTAATTCCGTGGCAGACTCCACCAATTCACCCGGGTTGCCCAATGGTTGGATTTGTAAAACAATAGATTCTGCATGGAGTTTTGATAATCAAAAGCCCAATAAATTAGATTCAATATCCCCGCGTGATGAGTATAATTTTATGTGCGATAATAAAGTCATCAGGCTTAATACTGATGTGGCTGTTACTTTTAATAGAGGCTTCTCTGCCACAAATTTCAAGAATATAAAAATTATTTGGAGTGAGAGAATTTCTCCTAAATGGATAACAAATTCCACCTTGCATATTGATTATAGTATTGATAGTGGAAAGACTTGGGACTCTATCCCTCATGCTTTTGATTATGCAGGAACCTCTACATGGCAGCAAACCAATGGGGGTGTTCCGGTGTCTATCCCTTCAAAAGCAAATGATGCTAAAAAGATTTTGTTGCGTTGGGTGGCAAATTCTACAGTTGCTTCTGGCAATTATCAGTTTGATGATATCAAGGTAACTGGAGACAAAATCACTGCTATTGAAGACAAAACTAACACTGAAACTGCAATGAGAATATTCCCTAACCCCACTACGGGTGAAGTAAGTATTATCTTCCCTTTACAATCCATGGATAATAGGGTAGAGGTTTGTGATTTTTCAGGAAAAGTAATTGCATCCTATAAAGCGGCTTCCAATTCAAATCAGTCCACTTTCAATTTAAAGAATTTACCCTGCGGTATCTACTTTGTTAACGTAAATTCTGATGGTATTATCACTGCAAAAACAGTAGTTAAAAAGTAATAATGCGTTGCCTTTTTGCGGTAGCATTTCTACTGGTTTTCATTAAAGTAGAAGCCCAAAAGGTAATATTTAGAGACCTCTGCACACTCCCCGCTGAACTTATAGAAGCCTCTGGGCTTGCCACTAAAAATGCTAGCAGTGTTTGGAGTCATGGGGATTGGGGTAACCCACCAGAATTATACCTTGTAGATACAACAGGTACACTCCTGCAAACCCTTAAAATAAAAGGCACTAATAGCGATTGGGAAGACCTTACCCAAGATGATAATGACAATGTATATATTGGGGATTTCGGCAATAATAATAATAGGCGCAAAGACGTTAAAATATATATCGTTAAGAAAATAAGTAGTATCAAATCATCAAGCACTGCTGTTGATTCTATTCTTTTCTCTTACCCTGACCAATTACAATTTCCTCCTAAAAAAAATCATCTCAATTTTGATTGTGAAGCCTTTTTATTTTTTAATGATTCGCTTTACCTTTTCACTAAAAACAGAAGCTCTCCTTTTAATGGCGTTTGCAAACTTTATAGATTACCAGCCAAAGCCGGCAATTATAAAGCAGAACTAATTGATAGCTTC
>JAPLCZ010000085.1 GCA_026391915.1 Bacteroidota bacterium
ATCTTGGGAAGAACCATGAAAGGCAGTGTTTTCATCATAGATGATTGCGTTTTTAATTAAGACCTTTTTGGGATGGGTGCTACGCAATGTGTTCACGGTTCTGCCGTGCAAAGGTAATAAAGAAAAACCCATTGATATTAATATCGGGGGAGGTGGATTGTGTGCCACAAACCACAGTTGGGGAAACAAGACGGGAGGTTCTGCCGTTTATTGAATAATTATTTTTTGTGAATGAATTTTATTTCCATCCAATACCTTTAATAAATAAATTCCTTTTGAAAATGTGTTGAGATGGAGAAGATTTTTTTCATCTACTAATTGCTGGCGAAGCACTAATGTCCCCATAGAATTATAGATTTCTATAATGCCTGTTGCTTGAACTGTGAAGGAGCCATTATTAGGATTAGGGTAAATGCTTATTGGTTTGGTTGCATTTTCTTCTTTTATGCCAGTACTTTTCGTACAAGTGTTAAATGCATTGAAAGTGGGCTTTATGTTAGCCACCAACCTGCCTGTGCCATTGGAACATCTTGAGTTTACCACTAGTATCAGAAAGAAAAAGACCTTTGAGTGCTATGGAATTGCTGGTGTTGTTATAGAGTTCTAACCAGTCATCGTATTGCCCGTTGTGGTCAGGTGTAGCTGCGTTATTATTCGGTAAAATTTCATTGATAACTACTTGTCCGGTATCTTGTGTAGGTGTGGTAGCAGTAATAGTATAAAATTCATGTTCGGCACGTTGTGGTGCAAACAAACCAGCCTTTGCGTTTTCTGCATAAATATAATATTCAGTAATGGCGGAGTTAAGCGGAATGGATGCACCATATACACCATCAGAGGCAGCGCCATCTCCGTTTAAACCATCATCTTTCATTAGTACTTTAATAAATTTTGAAGGACGCTGGCTGCGATATCCAACATATAAATAAGTGGGGCTGCTGATAGTGGCAGTAACATAAACCGACGTAAACACATCAGGTGAAGTTTTAGAAACACTAATGCCTGAAATGGTTGGCGGCGTATTGGTAAAATAAGAAGTATTAGTGAGATAATTTACCCTCCCTTTCATCAGATTAACAATACCCGGAATATAGTTCCCCGGCATACCGCTGGAAATATTAGAGGTAAGGGCAGAATTGAACTGAGCATTTGTGAAAAATTTATATTTATCATTATAAACCGCGGTGTCAATAATGCTTTGCATTTGCTGGGCACGTTTAAAATACCATCCGGAAGAAAACATTTCTGTAGTTATTGTTTTCATATGAGCAATGTACATGCGCTGATAGGTGGGGTTGCCCCATATCTTTTGCACAAGAGGATGATTGGCTGATGTACTGTTGGCTGAGGGAGAAAGATTTTTCATTCCTGTGGTATCAAGACGTGTCATCCCTGCAAGTTGTGTAAATCCGCCGAAACTCATATTCAAATCCCAGATGATGGGGCAAAAGCGGTTGTTATCATCACGGAATAAATAATAGTTTTGGCGGAAACTACCGAGGTAGCTATCAAGATTTATTAATACATTATCAAATGCCAGCATCCAGATAGCGCGGTCAATATCCAGTATACTTTCTATATTGCTGAAGCTATTATTAAGTGTATCGCATAGGTTCACCAGCTGATTCCAGTCTTTGGTTGATGCCGAATGCAGTTCATAGCAGTTGTAATAAGAAGAAGCTGATGTGCCAAGATATTTTAAATCTGGATTGCTACTGCCAAATACACTTACAGGGTTGCATTTAAAGAAAGCGTTGTCATTGCTATAAAATTGTTTTCCTAAAAATGACTTGCTAATGCTTTGGCAATTGGTGTAAAGCCCGTAATAGGTGCCGTTAATATATACTTCGGCAGAATTAGCCAAAGGGGCATCCATATAGTTGCGCAAAATTTCATAGCTAAGCATTTCACGCACCATACTTGGGTCACTTCTGCCGTTGCTAAGTTTAATCTCAGTATAGCCATCGTAATTCTGATTGCCTTTAATGTAATCAAGATTAATATGTAATGGATTTTTGGTTTGGCTTGCTTTGTAAGAACTATTGCCTTTGTATTTTACCCCTACGCTATCATACACCAATCCGTTAATTTTGCATTGCGTTGCAATGATGTAACCTTTTTTACCTGCCTTGGCGGTATCCATTTGATAATCCCAGTTAGACTGTTTAAACGTAATTTCAATTTTTGGAATTGAATCTATGTTATAGAAATTGCTTTGAGCTTTAGAACCAAAGGATATAATAATTAAGGCAAAGGATAGTAAAAATTTTGTTGGGATGATGTAATTCATGCTATGAATTTTTAATAATAATTAGCTTGGGTTTGCGATGTGATATTCGTTTTGGAAGCCGCAAATTACGGTATGGTAATATTTCCTGCTGCCGTTTTTCGTGGACACGAACCAAAGCGCTAGGTTTAAAAACAGCCTTTAATCAGTTCCAAAAAACGATAGCACATTTTGCCCATAAGCGCGCTTATCAATTATTTCAGGGAAACTATCAAAGTTTTTTACTGAATGATGTTCCACCACAAGCTCACCGCCTTTATTGAGTAATCCTCTATCAAGAATAATTCGTATCATAGTTTCATATTCCGTCCATGAGTAAGGTGCATCACAAAAAATTATATCAAAAGTATCCGTTGTATTTCGGATATATTGCATCACATCAGCCTTAACAACGGTAATCATTTCAAAACCCAGCTTGGTAGATTCTGATTTTACATAATTAACACAGCCTGGGAATCTATCTACCGAAACAAGACTTCGCACTCCACGGCTGCAAAACTCAAGGCTCACACTACCACCACCGCTAAAGAGGTCAAGAGCATCTGATTCTTCAAAATCAAACCTATTATTAAGAATATTAAAAAGACTTTCTTTGCTTCTATCTGTGGTAGGGCGTATGGGTAACCCCCTTGGTGGCCTAATTACATGCCCCTTATGCGTGCCACTTATAATGCGCATAATGGAGTGCAATAAGCTTTAAAAAACTGATGCTCTCCAATGCCATGAAAAGGAAGACTATAGTTATAAATAGAAGGCCGCCCTTGCATTTTACTTTCACGCAAATAGCTGCGCAGCATTATATGTATTTCATCATTGCGGTTAATGGCGCCTGAAAAATAATACGAATCCTTTTTGGGATTAAACTTCAATTGTTCACTTACAAAAAGAGCATAGTAGAGTTTGTCTTCAGGGGTTTTAGCATTAAAGCTATTGAAGAGTACCAACTCCCCATCATTAAAAGCAGCAATTTGCATGGCACCTTCTGTAAAATCAATATGCATTCTAGGCTCTTTCTCTCCTTTGTATTGGTTGATGAGCATCTCAAGCCAAGGGGTGGCATAATTCAAAACTTCTGCATCCACAAAATTTTGGTAAACCCAATTCAACTCATCATTACCTAAAGTATAAACAAGAGAGGCATCCAACTTTTTCATTGGATTGCTGAAAAGCTTTTTATCATTCAGTTTATGCGAAAGAGAAAACAGTTTTTCTTTTGATGAAGGCTGATTGGCAAATCCAGGGATAAGCATGGAGGTATTGCTTTCTATAAAAATCTTAGTATGGGCAGGGTACTCAAAAGGGAAAGCCTGAGCAATAAAGTTTTTTGTCCATTGCCATTTTTCTGAACTTACAAAATGCTTTAGGTAAACAAATTTCTTTTTGGGGATGTGATAAATTACTCCAGTAATTTGCCTTGCAGAAACAATAAGATACAAAGCATATTGTTCATTAACCGGCCTCCATGATGCATCAATAGCGCTAACGCGAAGGTCTATGTCGGTGGCAGTTTTCAAAATAACAGGGCAAAATTAAGCGCTTTGGGGCAAGGTTGCGAATCATAGAATAAGTCAATACATTTGCCCCTATTTTATAGGTATCAAATTTGCCAAAGCGCGGCGCACTAACATCAAACTGAAAAACTGAATGAAGAAATTATTTACACTGCTATTACTTTTTACTTTTACATCTACCATCTTTGGGGCAGGCAATGAGGGGCACAATATCAAATTTAAGATTAAAGGGCTGAGAGATTCCGTTTGCTATATTGGCTATTACTATGGCAAAACTGCTTACACCAAACAAGATACTGCCAAGGCAGATGCAGAAGGCAATTTGGTTTTTAAAGGTAAGAAACCCTTACCAGGTGGGGTTTATCTTTTGGTTATCCCCAAAGCATATATTGAGTTTATAGTTTCTGAACAAACCTTTAGTATGGAAACCGACTATGATGAGCCCGTATTACATATGAAAATTAAAGGCTCACCCGAAAATGAAATTTTTTACAGATACCAAAAGTTCACCTATGAAAAAGGTTCTTTGGCTGATAGCCTCTCCAAAGTCTTTAAGCAAAATAAAGATGAAAAAATAAAGAAAAGAATTGAGGCAATTGATAAGGATGTAACGGACTTCCGCAAAAAACTATTTGTTGATTACCCACAGAGTCTTACCACCAAATTATTGAAGGGTGCAACAGATGTTGTGATACCCGATGCCCCTCTATTACCCGATGGGAAACCTGATTCTACCTTCCCTTACCGCTATTACAAAGCCCATTATTTTGACAATATTGATTTGACTGATGAGAGGTTAGTGCGCACACCTTTTTTCCATAGCAGGATAGAAAAGTATTTTAAAAATCTTGTGGTGCAGGACCCCGACTCCATTAACCATGATGCTGATGAAGTGTTAGAGAAAATGAAGCTGAACAAAGAGATGTTTAAGTACACGCTTTGGCATGTTTTCAATACTTATGAAAGCTCACAACTTATGGGTATGGATGCGGTAACAGTGCACATGACAAGAAAATATTACCTAAGTGGCAGAGCTTGGTGGGTGGATACTGCTACCCTGCGCCAAATGAAAAAGAGGGTTGATATTATGGAGCCGCTTTTATTAAACAAACAAGCACCGCCGCTTTATAGTACTGATACAAACGGAAAAACCATTCCTCTTTATAACATACAAGCCAAATATACTATCCTTTTCTTTTGGGATTCTGACTGCTGGCATTGCCAAAAAGAAACCCCTGAACTCTATGAGTGGTATGTAAAAAATAAGAATAAGGGGATTGCCGTGTATGCTCACAATATTGAACGGCGCCCACAGGGATGGAAAAATTTCATCCATAAAAACAAACTTTATGAGTGGATAAATGTGCAGGATGGCAATTTAATTACAGACCATAAGACCCTTTATGATATTTACAGCACCCCTGTTTTATACATATTAGATGCTGATAAAAAGATAATTGCCAAACGAGTAGCGGTTGATCAGTTGGATGAGTTCTTTAAAAAATATGAACGATTTACACAAAATAGAAAGGAAAACAAAAAATAGTAGTTAATTTGAAGAAGTTTTTGAGGACAGACTCAAACCTAATGATAACCACAAAACACCAATATTATGTTTAGTAAAGAAGCACTAAATTATCTCTCAAGGTTAAAAGAAAACAATAATAAGATTTGGTTTGATACCAATCGCAGAGCCTATGAGGCCGCCAGAAAAGAGCTCACTGTATTTGCAGAAAAGCTAATTACAGGGGTAGGTAAATTTGAGCCCGGGGTTAAAAAGATAGAACCCAAAAAATCATTATTCAGGATTAACCGCGAGGTTAGGCAGGGCAGTGATAAACTCCCTTACAAAAACAATATGGGCGTTTGGATGAATGCGCTAGGTAAGGATGCAAAGGGTGTAGGTTATTACTTCCATCTTGAACCCGGCAACTCCTTTATAGCAGGGGGTATTTACCTGCCAGATGCTGATACCTTAAAAGTTATCAGACATAAAATTGCGGATAACCTCAAAGACTTTGAAACTATATTGGCGAATAAAGATGTGAAAAAAATCTTTGGTGGCATGAGTGGTGAAAAGTTAAAAACCACACCTAAAGATTTCCCTAAAGAGCACCCTGCTTTAGAGCATTTAAAGTATAAATCCTACACCATGATTTATACTATTGATGATAAAAAGCTGCATACCGCAGGCTTGGCAGAGGAGTGTGTTAAGATGTTTAAACTCATGCAACCCTTCAATGCATTTTTGTTGGAGGCAGTTGCCATAAAGAAAAAGGTAACAACTCCCGCGGTTTAATTTAACCTTGTTAAAGATTCTTCCAAAGCGCGGATGCGGGCTTCAGCGTCTTCTTTTTTAGCAACTTCGTTTTGCACTAACTCGGGTTTGGCATTTTGCACAAACCTCTCATTACCCAATTTAACTAATACTGATTGCAGGAAACCACGGGTGTATTCCAGTTCCTTTTCAATCTTTATTTTCTCTTCTTCGGCATTTACCACCATAGTTCTGGGGATAAAGATTTCATCGGTTTTAATGATAAGAACTTCTGCATTTTCTATAGCAACATCAGTAAATGAATAGGATTCTATATTGGCAAGTTTGGAGATTTTTGCCTCCCAAATGTTGTAGATCTTTTTGTCCTCTGCCTTAATAAAAAGAGATATGGGCTCTTTGGGTGAAAGGTTATTACTGCTGCGGTAGGCTCTTATTTTCACTACCAAATCAAATACTTTGGTGGCATTGGATAAGGTGTTTTCATCAATAGTTTTGAAAATAGGGTAGGGGGCAATGGCACAAAACTCATCCTCAGTTCTGGGTTGCAATTGCTGCCAAATTTCTTCGCTGGCAAAGGGCATAAAGGGGTGCAGGAGTTTCATCAACTCTTCAAAAAAGTAAATGGTGGCGTCGTACACATTTTTAGAAATCTTACCATCTATCTTTGGCTTTACCAACTCCAGATACCACGCACAGAAATCATCCCAAATAAGCTTATAGGTAATAGTTAGTGCTTCCGAAATACGGAAGGCATCTATGTTACTATTAATCTCCTCAATGGCTTGTCTTAGTCTGTTTTCAAACCAAGAGATGGCGGGGTCATCAGTATTTAAAGAGGCATCTACTTTATCTTCCCAACCTTTTACCAAACGCAGCGCATTCCATATTTTATTGTTGAAGTTCCTGCCTTGTTCGCAAAGTTTTTCATCAAATAATAAATCATTGCCGGCAGGGGAACAAACCAAAATACCAAAGCGTACTCCATCTGCCCCATAGGTATCAATCAGCTCCAGCAAATCAGGCGAGTTGCCAAGAGATTTACTCATCTTTCTGCCTTGTTTATCTCTTACAATTCCGGTAAAATACACATTCTCAAAAGGTAGTTTGTTTTCATATTCATAGCCTGCCATTATCATCCTTGCCACCCAGAAAAAGATAATCTCAGGGGCAGTAACCAATACTTGTGTGGGGTAATAATAATTGAGTTCTGCATTGCCGGGATTTGAAATTCCTTTAAACACTTCAATTGGCCATAGCCATGAGGAGAACCAAGTATCAAGGCAATCGTCGTCTTGTTTTAAGTTGTTAGTTGTTAGTTGTTGGTTGTTAGTTAAAGCTTTCAACTTTTGCAATGCTTCTTCAATGTTTTCTGCCACTACCATTGTGCCATCTGGGGCATAGTAGGCAGGGATTCTATGCCCCCACCAAAGTTGGCGACTCACACACCAATCGCGGATGTTATCCATCCAATGGCGGTAAGTGTTTTGGTATTTAATGGGATGAAACTTTATGTTTTGATTCATCACATTTTCAAGTGCGGGTTTTGCCAATTCTTTCATCTTGCAAAACCATTGTTGGCTAAGGCGTGGCTCTACCACAGCATTTGTCCTCTCACTATAACCTACATTATTTTTTATATCTTCAATCTTCACCAAAAAGCCTTCTGCTTCCAATTGCTTTACTATAAGTCTGCGTGCATCAAATCTATCTTTACCAATGAACAATTGGGCAGCTTCATTCAGCGTTCCATTGGCATTAAAAATATCAATGGTAGCAAGATTATGTTTCTTACCAAGGGCATAGTCATTTTTATCATGGGCGGGGGTAATCTTCAAGGCTCCAGTACCAAATTCTCTATCCACATATTCATCTGTTATGATGGGGATAGCACGATTAATCAAAGGTACAATTGCCATTTTACCTACAAGGTTTTTGTAGCGTTCATCATTAGGATGCACACAAATAGCAGTATCCCCAAGGATGGTTTCAGGGCGGGTGGTGGCAATGGTGATGGTCTCCTCAGTGCCCTCAATTTTATACTTTAAATAATGTAACCGCGATTGCACTTCTTTAAAATTAACCTCCTCATCAGAGAGGGCAGTTTGGGCTTGTGGGTCCCAATTAATCATATCCACCCCACGGTGAATATGCCCCTTATTGTATAAATCTACAAATACTTTTATAACGGCTTTGTAATAATCATCATCCATGGTAAAAGCTACCCTATCCCAATCGCAGGAGGCGCCTAATTTCTTTAGTTGTTGCAGGATAATGCCACCGTATTTCTCTTTCCACTCCCATGCATATTTCAAAAACTCCTCACGGGTTAAATCATTTTTATTGATGCCTTTTTCTTTGAGCATTGCCACCACTTTTGCCTCTGTGGCAATGGAAGCATGGTCAGTACCCGGCACCCAACAGGCATTAAAACCCTGCATACGTGCCCTGCGCACCAATAAATCCTGAATGGTATTGTTCAGCGCATGACCCATGTGCAAAATACCCGTTACGTTGGGCGGGGGTATAACAATAGTAAATGCTTTGCGCCCATCCGGCACTGAGTGGAAAATGTTTTTCTCCATCCATTTGCCATACCACTTTTTCTCCACCTCAATAGGGGCATACGTTTTCGCTAACTCCATAAAACTATTATCAGATAAATTTTAGGCAAAATTACGCTGATAAGGATGAGTGGGAAAATGTTTGTAGCTAGTTGATTCAAATGAAAAATAATAATTATTATTCTATTTTGGCTTTAATGATTTTGCTTTTTTGTAAGTGCGAAAACAGTCATTATGCAACGTATGGTTACAAAAACAGTTTTATCCCCCAAAATGAAAAAGTAAGAAATTCCCAATTTTGTTCTTTTAATGGGGTATTGGATAGGTGTATATTTGTATCATAATCTTTAATTCAATTTAAAGGTTCATTCATAAGGCAGTTGTAGTTTTGATATTTTGGCAATGAAAAAGGCGAGGTCTGTAAACCTTGCCTTTTTCTATTTTAGGCAATTGTAATTTGCTTCACTACTTCCTCCCTACTTTCGCATTTGAATATGAGCTCCTCAACAAACTTCTCTGCGGTTACAATAATTGGTGCAGGACCAGGTGGAGCTGCGGCAGCGCTACAATTGGCAAAACACAATATAGCTTGCACAATAATAGACAAAGCTGTTTTCCCTAGAGATAAAATTTGTGGTGATGGGCTTACGCCTAAAGTGGCAACCTTGCTTACCAGAATTAACCCTGATTTATTTAAAAGGTTTGCAACATCTTCTATTCAAACACCCATAAAAAGCCTAAGATTAGTAGCCCCAAATAATAAGGATGTATATATTCCTATTACTGAAAAGGAAGATGGCTTTTCAGGGTCTTATGCCAGCAAGCGTTTAGATTTTGATAACTTTTTGGTTGAGGAGGTAAAGAAAAATCCTCTCATTAATTTGGTGGAAGGTGTGGGCATAGAAAAATTTGAACAAATAAATTCAGGATATAAAATTGGAAATAAAAATGGCAGTTTTCAACTATCTACCTCACTTTTATTAGTTGCCGATGGGGCACATTCGCATTTTGCAAGGCATGTGGCTGGGATAAATGTGGAACCAGAAAATCATGCTGCCGCAATAAGGATATATTATAAAAATATCAAACCAATTAATGATAATGAATCTCTTGAAATCATTTATTTAAAGGAATTGCCTCTTGGGTATTTTTGGATATTCCCATTGCCTGATGGTTACTATAATGTTGGCTTGGGAATGCGCAGCACAGAGGTGAGTAAATACAAAGTAAATCTCAAAAAAGAAATACAAAATCTTATTGCCAATCATCCTTTGCTTAAGGATAGATTTAAAGATGCCATTGCGATGGATAAACCCAGCGGATTTGGGTTGCCATTAGGTGGCAAAACCCGCCCAGTTTCTGGAGCTAATTATATGCTTATTGGTGATGCAGCTTGTATGATTGACCCATTTACTGGAGAAGGGGTTGGCAATGCAATCCATGCAGGAATGATGGCTGCTGACCAAGCTAAAAACTGTATAGAAACGAATGACTTTTCAGCTCAATTTTTAAAAGCGTATGATAAAAGGATTCATAGGGTACTGGGGAAGGATTTTATCATGAGTAAAAGAGCTCAGGAAAGCTTGAAGTACCCAGCTATTTTCAACCTATGTTTTGGTTTGTTGAAAAGAAATAAATCTTTCAAAGAAATAGTTACTCTTGCGTTAAATGGTGGGGATTTCAACTCACTTCTTAAAAGCCCAAAGTTTTACTTGAAATTGGTAAAGGATAGTTTTTAGTGAATGCCATAACTTATTGCTAATTGAGTTTTTTATCAATTTTATACAACTTCAACTTGTCTTAGCTTTGCCCTTATGAAAAGAATCTTGGTTATCTGTCTTTTACTTTTTGCTCAACTTCTATCAGCACAAAATCCCAATGCTAAAAAGTATTTTCAGCAGGAGGTGCATTATACCATTAGCGTAAAATTGGATGATGCCAATCACATTCTCAGGGCTTATGAGGAGTTGGAATACATCAATAATTCACCGGATACCTTGCGTGAAATCTATATGCATCTTTGGCCTAATGCCTATAAAAATAATAAGACTGCTTATGCAAAACAGACTTTGCAAGAGGGCAAAACAAATTTCTATTATGCCCCAAAAGCCAAACGTGGTTTTATTGATTCTTTAGATTTTAAAGTGGATGGTGAAACTGCCAAATGGGAACTCACCAAAAAGAATATTGACATTGCAATATTGCATTTAAATAAACCATTACTACCTAATCAAAAAATAAAAATTACCACCCCTTTTAAAGTAAAAGTGCCATCTGTCTTTTCGCGCATGGGGCATGATGGGCAGAGTTACCAAATCAGTCAATGGTATCCAAAGCCGGCAGTGTATGACCGCAACGGATGGAACCCAATACCTTATCTGGACATGGGTGAATTCTATAGCGAATACGGAAGTTTTGATGTTAGCATCACCTTGCCGGATAACTATGTTGTAGCCGCTACAGGCAGGTTGCAAAATCCCGCTGAGGTAGCGTGGCTTAATAAATTAGCAGAAGAAGGCAGAAAATATAAAGGAGATAAAACCAAGACTCCGCCACCACCTTTTCCACTATCATCAACCACATTTAAAACTATAAGATATGTACAGGATAGTGTGCATGACTTCGCTTGGTTTGCTGATAAAAGGTTTATGGTTTTGAAGAAAGATACCACCTTGCCTACTTCAAAAAGAGTGGTGAGTTGCTATGCCATGTTCACCAAAAATCAATGGAACCAATGGCAGAATGCAGATAATTATGTAGCCCGTTCAGTGCAGCATTATTCAAAATATGTTGGGGAATATCCATACACTGCTGCCACTGCGGTGAGTGGTTCTTTGCTGGATGAAGCAGGCGGAATGGAGTACCCCATGGTTACTAATATCAGTGCGAAATCAGAAATAGAAACTGTGATTTTGCATGAGGTAGGGCATAATTGGTTTTACGGAATTTTTGGTAGCAATGAACGCTATCACGGTTGGATGGACGAAGGAATTAACAGCTATTATGAGGCTCTTTATGTTGAGAAAAACGAAACCCTGAAATCTTATTTTAAAGAAAGCAAAAACCACCTGAGGTTTAGCACAGGCACCGAAATGCTCACGGCTTTAGCTGCTTATTATTATGAAAGAATTGGTTTGGGGCAGCCCATTGATATCCCCTCTCAGGAATTTACCACCCTTAATTATGGGTTGATGATGTATGGAAAAACCTCACGCATTATACAGATGATGCGCTACAATATTGGTGAACAAAAGTTTGATAGCATCATGCTTCTTTATTTTGAAACATGGAAATTCAAACACCCTCAACCCGATGATTTTATTAACTTTTTCCAAACGGCATCAGGCCAAAATATGGATTGGGTGGATGATATGTTAAAAACCAATAAACCCCTTGACTACACCATCACCAAAGCCAATAAAAACGGAGAGCTAACCCTCAAAAGAAAAGGGTTGATTAATGCGCCAGTATTGGTGGCAGGTGGTGATGAAAAAGGTATTTTATCAACACAGTTTTTTTTCAATGAAAAGAGAGAATTCAAAATTAGATTGTCAAAGGGTAAATATGATTACTTCCTTATTAACCCCTTCCCCATAGTTCCTGAAATAAATTATACCAACAATTCGTATTACATTAAACCATACTTGGGTAGATTTAAACCACCAGTTTTCAAACCCTTCTTTGCATTAGAGAACAACCGAAGAACAAATATTTTTTACTCGCCAGTTATTGCTTGGAATTTTGTGAATGGATGGATGGGAGGCTTGGCACTTTACAATGATATTGTGACACCCAGAAAAATATCCTTTAGGGTTATTGCAATGAGTGCAGTAAACTCTTTCTCAACTTGGGAAAGGAAAAGCATTACAGGTTTCGCAGATATTCATTACACAGATATTCCATATTGTAGCAGATACAATGACAGAATAACTATAGGAACTAATTTGAAAAGTTATGGGTTCTTTCCATTTGTCCCTTTACAAGGTGAAGGTTATTCTTATTACTCAAGATGGAAAATTTACCTTGACTATTCATTTACAAATAAAAATAAAAGAGACGGGTTAAGACATGATTTAAGTTTCTCAGCTAACTATTTAAATTATGAGTATGTAGCTCCAGATAATACGCATGTGCATGAAGCAGACTCTACAGGTAATTTGAAATTCGAGTCTTTTGTTAAGATGGGTGAACACTGGTTTAACAACTTTGATTACCATGTTAGCAAAGGGAATAAAATCATTGGTGGTGATTTGCATTTTCATTTTCAGAATGCACTTCTTGCTTTTAATAAAGCATCAATAAATTTTAACTATCAATGCCCGTTGCCCATAGCCAAAAAGGAAATTTATTTCTCAGGTTTTTTCGGTTCATTCATTGGCGATTTTAAAGGAGGTATAAAATATAATTTCCCTCTTGGTGGCACTACAGGGTTATTTGATTACACTGTAGATGAATGGTATCTTGACCGTAGTGGAACCTCATCATTTTACGGCAAGCAGATTTATAACAATGGAGGATTTAAATTTATCTCAGATAGTTTTACAACCAAAAAATGGTTGAGTACACTTTCCGTTTCAGTTACTGCATGGAAAGGATTTAGGATATATGCAGATGCCGGTATTATGCCTAATAACCTTGGCTACGTTAAACCCTATTACTCTGCCGGGCTAAGCTTTGTAGTGCTTAAAGATTACCTCTCTGTTTATTTCCCCATCGTTTATTCACCTGAGTTAAGCAAAGCCCTACGTTTTAATTCTTCAAACTACCTTAATCAAATTACCTTTCAACTCAACCTCAAAAAACTTGACCCTGACTACATATCCAGGAACATTGAGAAGTTTATGTAGGTTCTTATTTGTTAACCGACACTTTACCTTTGAAGCCTTATGCGCTTAGCCCTACTTATTACCATTTGCCTTGGCTACTTTAGTTCTTTTGCAGGGGATAGCCTTGCCTATAAAAACACCAAATACAGTTTGGGCTTGGGGTGCTATAGGGGTTTTGTTACCACCCAATCGGATAGGGTTGCAAATCTTGGGGCGCACACCCTTGGTTTTGAGATAAACCTGATTCAACAAACCGCAGGGGCGCAATACTGGCAGGGGCTTTTTCATTACCCAAAAATTGGTTGCAGCCTACTGTATTATGATTTTGGTTTGCCTAATATTACAGGCCATGCAGTTGCCATATTACCTTATATGCAGTTTAAAGTTATCTCTTCCCGCTACGGTAATATTGAGTTTCAGGCGGGCAGTGGTGTGGGCTACCTCAACAAAATTTTTGATGTAAAAACCAATTATAAAAATAAGGCTGTGAGTACCCATATTAATATGGCAATGTTGCTGGGGATGTACTACACTGTCAACATAAATTCTAAAATTAATGCATTTGCTGGGGTGGGCATTAATCATTTTTCTAATGCCGCTTTTACCTTACCCAATAATGGGATAAACATTCCATGCTTTAGGGGCGGGGTAAACTATTATTTTAATGAGGATAAAAACACTATTAAGGCAGTTCCTAAAGATGTGTTCAGCAAATCCTATTACGCATATACTGCGCTTTCTTTTGGGAAAAAAGAAGATGGCTTGGTAGGCAGGTGGAAGTATTACCCTATGCTAGCCTCCGGCTTAATTGGGCGGCAGTTCTCCCGTAAAAACAGAGCAGGATTGGGCATTGATATTTACTATGATAAATCCCTTGCTTACACAAAACTTAATGCCCACGAAATCAACCATAGGGCGGATAGTTTTTTCCAGACAGGGTTACGGATAGAACATGAATTTATCTTTGGTAAAATGAGTTTTATCAGCACCTTTGGTACTTACTTTTATACCCCCTCTGCTATTGATGGAGTGTATTACCAAAAGCTTGGGGTTCTCTATTATTTTACCCCAAAAATCTTTGGTGGCTTTACCATGAAAACCCATTTTGGCAGGGCAGATTTCTTTGAGGTGGGCATGGGATACAGGTTGAAGTAATAAAGGTGTAAAACTAAAAAGGCTGACCTTGGATGCCAGCCCTTTTAATAATCTTTCCTAAAATACTATTATTTATTAACTAGCTTACCAAGTTTGGCAGTTACTTTTACTTCCGTTTTTGAATAGAGATTAGGGATACTAAATCCTTTTCTTTCAAAAGTTGGAAAAAAAATAACATCATAACCTGGGTTTTTCGCCATCAAATCATACATGGCATAACCATCAACAGCACTGGGATCTAATACAGCGCCTACAAACGGAATTTGATTTTGCAAGGTTTGGGCAGGACCAAAATACTCTTTCTTAAACAAACGCTGCCAATCAATACCAAGGATTTTCGTTTCTATAGCAGAACCGGTATTTAGTTCTGAATAAGTAAAATCATCCTTTTTAAATTCTACCTTATAATTCGCCTCTTTCATCTGGCGGCTGAGAGTAGTACAACTAGTTGCAAAAATGCTTATAAAAGCAATTAAGCAAAGGGGTTTTAGTAGGTTTTTCATATTTCTTGTTTCTAATTTTTGACAAATCTAAGAAAGCATTTGAGAACTTATATTTTTATTTTTTTTATTCTAATTAAAGTCATTTCTAAGGATGAGTTGTAAATATATTTCCTACCTTTTAATCCCAATTTTATCTAGCCATTTTCCGTATTCGCGGGCATTCTTTTTATGTTCTGCAAAGGTTACGGCATAGTTGGATTTACCACTAAAATCAGGCTTAGCACAGAAGTAAATATATTTATGATGTTGGTAGTTTAACACCGCATCAATACTACTTGCATCAGGCATGCAGATAGGGCCGGGAGGGAGACCTGCATTCATGTATGTATTGTAGGGTGACTCCACTTTTTTGTCTTTATTTAAAACACGCTTAATTGCAAAATCACCCAAAGCAAATTTTAGGGTGGGGTCAGCATCCAAAGTTTGCCCAATCTTAAGGCGGTTGAGGTAAACCCCTGCAACAATAGGCTTCTCAGATTCTACTGTAGTTTCCTCCTGAACAATGGCGGCAAGGGTGCTTACTTCAGCAGGACTTAAACCAATCTCGGCTGCTAATGATTTCCTTTTTTGATTCCAGAATTTTTTATGCTCTTTAATCATTCGGCTCAGTAGCTCTTTGGCCGAAGTATTCCATTTAAATTCATAAGTATTGGGGATAAAAACAGCAATAATATTATCAGTAGTAAAACCTAATTCTTTAATAGCATTTTCATCATTAAGCACATCAATAATAGCGGTGGAATCCGCCTCCAACTTCCCACCTATTTTCCCTGCAAGTATTGCTTTGGTTCGGATGTCATGCAAGGTAATTTTTACTGGCTCCTGCAAACCACTACGCAGCATATTTACCAAATCATTACTACTTAAGTTTTCAGTAAGTTTATACCTGCCGGGTTTAAGCTTTTTGGGTAGCTTTTTTTGTTCTGCCAACCACTTAAAACTATTGATATTTTTAAGAAGGCTGTTATTATCTAAGTACCTAATCAAGTCATCATATTTCCAATCAGAATAAACATAAAGGTAGGTTTCCTTTTTGCTTTTTAAATCAACGTTAGGTGCGTGGAAATAACGGTAAACCATAAAGCCACCAATGCCGGCAACCGCCACCAATATCAGGGCAATAGTCAGGATTATTTTACCTGTAGATTTCTTTTTTTTGTAAATCATTTTTTAAAAAATTGTCTTGCCTTCATAGGCTTCTGTAAATACTTTGTCAACGGGTTCCCACAACTCAATTTTGTTTCCTTCCGGGTCCATAATATGGGCAAATTTACCATAGTCTTCAGTAATGGTTTCACCAATTTGATGGATACCTTCCTTTTTAAGTTCTGCTAATAAACCATCCAAATCTGCCACTCTAAAATTAATCATAAACTCTTTCGGTGATGGTTCAAAATATTTGGTGTCCGCGGCAAATGCACTCCAAGCGGTATAGGCTTTTTTTGAAGGGTCATCAGAGGTGCGCCACTCAAAGGTGCTACCATATTGGTCACCTCTTATTCCTAAATTGTTAGCATACCATTTTTTGATTTCTTCAGGATTATTGCATTTAAAAAAAACGCCTCCAATGCCAGTTACTTTTTTCATTTGTTAAGGTTTTAATTTCCTGCAAACTATTACAAAAATTTGAAACTAAAAATCCAATGGTTTAATAATTAGTGTTTTTAAATATCACATAAAAATAAAATTGAACATATTGTTTTAAAACATAGCTTTGCCCACATAAAAGCGAGTATTTTGATTTTTCTTTGCTAGGAAAAATATCAAGCTGATTACTGCAATGGCACCTTAGAAAACGACGGTAAACGTGTTCTAAAATTTTAAAATGAGAGAAAACAGAATTTGTAAATTAGAGATTGTGTATGGGGAAAGGACAGATTCATTAAGCAGATTGGTGAGTCTTTTCTCAAAGAAAGAAGAAAGAGAAGAACTCAATTGTGCTCTTTGGAGACTTACTAAAGGCAGTAAAGAAACCAAGCTAAGTTGGGATGAATTTTTGAGTGAAAGAAAGTGCAAAAATGTGGAATACTCCATAGAGCAATTTGAGAAAAAGCACGAACTCTTTAAGCCCCGCAGCTACTTCCCTGCTATCTTTCTTACCACCAAACTTGGGATGAATTTATTATTAAGCAGAGAAGAAATTGAACTCTGCGAAGACCTTGAATCCCTTAAGATTTTATTCTCAGAGAAACTAACCGCCTTGGGGGAATAACCCAAAACCCCAAATCTATTTCTATTAGCTTTGCCATGTTTTTTATACAATAATGGCAGAAGAATTTCCGGTAATAATTGTTGGTGCAGGGCCAGCTGGCAGTGTGGCAAGTATGTATTTATCTCAACAAAAGATTAAGCATTTATTGTTAGAGAAGTCAGTCTTCCCTAGAGATAAAATTTGTGGTGATGCCGTAAGCGGAAAAGTGATGGATGTGTTAGGGGAAATTATCCCTGATGCGGTGAAAAATTTCGCAGCCTCACAACATGAATCTATACTCAGCAACGGTATAAAGTTTTATGCACCTAACGGCAAAGGGGTTGACCTCCCCTTCCCACCAACTGGCAATGATATGCCTATAGGTTTCGTAAGTAAAAGGCTGGATTTTGATAACTTCCTTTTTGAGAATACTAAGTCTGGCTTTGCAACTCGCATTGAGGATGCTGAGGTGAAAGACATCAAAAGAATTGATAATAAAACGGAGGTTAGTTTTCAAAAAAACGGTAAGGATTTTACCTCATGCACCAACCTTATTATTGGTGCAGATGGAAGCCGAAGTATGGTAAAGAAAAAACTTTTGGGCGACGAGGTGGACGAATACCATTTCTGTGGCGGCATACGTGCTTATTACAAAAATATTAGTGCCATGCATCCCGAAAATTATCTTGAGATTTTTTACTTCAAGGAATTTTTCCCCGGCTATTTTTGGATATTCCCATTGCCTGATGGCAGGGCTAATGTTGGGCTTGGGATGCTCTCCGCACACATCAGTAAAAATAAAGTGAACCTACGCAAAGAACTGCTAGATTTGGTAGCCACACACCCCTTATTAAAAACCCGATTTGCCAATGCAGAACTGGAAGGGAAAATACAAGGATGGGGTTTACCTTTTGGCTCTAAGAAACGCCCTCTTAGCGGAGACAACTTTTTACTTACAGGTGATGCCGCAAGCCTCATTGATCCCTTCTCCGGCGAAGGAATTGGCAATGCCGCCATCAGTGGTAAAATTGCGGCAGAAGTAGCAGTGACAGCAATTAAGAATCAAAATTATGCAGCCCCTACCCTAGCGCAATATGATAAAAAGATTTACGACACACTATGGAATGAGCTCCTGCTAAGCTACCGGATGCAGAAATTAGTAAGCTACCCATGGCTGTTTAATTTTGTGGTAAATAGAATTCATAACAACAAAAAAATTAGGGATGTTTTTACCAATATGTTTGTGGATGTTGACCTGCGTGCACAACTTAGCAAGCCTATGTTTTATTTGAAATTATTAATTGGAAAATAGTTTTTATGAGTAAAGAACACCTCTACAAATTAACTGCAACCTGGCATGGGAATAAAGGCACTGGCACAAGTGGGCTCAAGGATTATGACAGAAGCCATACCGTAAGTATTGCCAATAAACCCGAACTCCATCTTACTACAGATAATCCGTTTGTTGGAGATAAGACCAAACTAAATCCTGAGGACTTATTGGTATCTGCCATTGCATCTTGCCATATGCTTTCCTATTTGTATTTATGCGCTTTGGAGGGGGTAGTTGTAATAGATTATATTGATAATGCAATTGGCTTAATGATAGAAAATCCAGATGGTGGCGGGCAGTTTAAGGAAGTAAACTTAAACCCTGTTTTCTCTGTTACAGATGCATCAATGGTAGTAAAGGCTGTTGAGCTACATCATAAGGCTCATGAGATTTGTTACATTGCTAATTCAGTTAATTTTCCAGTAATTTGCATTCCGGTTTGTGAGGTGAAAGGTATCTCAGCTTAATTTATCATCACCAATAATTAAAGCAAAAAAACCTGCTCAATACTTTTTAAAGTATTGAGCAGGTTATGAAGATTATCCTTATAGGTATTTTATTCTCTCAATTTCACTATTTGGCGTACTACTGTTTTGCCATCAAGCTCAAACCTTACCATGTATATGCCTGCTGATAGATGGTAATTATTAGCAGAGATGGTAGTGTTGTAAGTACCTTGTGTTTGTACACCATCATTAAGCAAGGCTATCTGCCTTCCTGTAATATCCATCAAACTAATCCTAAGATTAGTTGCTTTTGCAAGGCTATAGCTAATGGTGGTTTGGGTAGAGAATGGGTTAGGGGAAACAGCCAAACTAAAGTTTTCATTACTTCCTTCTAAAGCCGTAATAACAATTGTTGTGGAGTCAATTGCTGTGCACCCTTGTCCGTTATCTACACTTAATTTTACCGTATAGGTACCAGTAGTTGCATAGGTATAATTTGGTTTTTTAGAGGTAGATGTATTGCCATCGCCAAACTTCCAAATGTAGTTGGCAAGGTTGGTATCATTAGGGGTAAATGAATAAGTTTTACCACTAACAATACTAGAAGAGAATTTGGCCGAAGGATCTGCCAGAACATTTACCGCTTTGGTTCTAGCTACAATACAACCATTGCTATTGGTGAGGGTAAGGGTGACGGTTTTAGTACCACTACTTCCATAAGTATAGGATGGGTTTTGGATGGTAGCAGTTTTTCCTACTTCAAATACCCATGAATAAGTAGCAGATGCTGCATTAAGGGTTGATGAATCAGTAAACTTAACAGGGAAGCTTAGGCACGAAGACGAAGCTCCAAAATTTACTACTGGGTTTGCATAAACAGTAACCATGCGTGATGTAGTATCATAACAACCCCCACTGCTTGTAACAGTAGCCAGTACTTTATAAGTACCAGAAGCTGTATAAGTGTGGGTGGTATTGCCTGTAGAGGTTGAATTATAAAGACTGCTTCCATCTCCAAAATCATATTGGTAGGCAGCTATACTTCCGGTTGAAACTGTAGAAGCATCTTTAAAACTAATGCTTGTATTTATGCACCCATTGGCAGCAGAAAACTTAGCAACCGGTTTACTACCAGTACCTATTGTAGCAGTAACTGCAGCACGGTTGCTTTCGCAACCAATTGCACTCACATGCCAATTGTAGAAAAATAAATAGTTGGTGGTAGAGGCCGTAGTATTACCCTGTATTGTTATATAATTTGGGATAGTATATGGGAATGCAGTACCAGCAAAGGTGCTTCTTGAGAAGCCTCCTGTGCCGCCACTTGCAGGTTGAGATGCAGTAATTGTATAAACCCCAGGCAAAATAAATTTCTTTACATAAATCCAAGTTAGTGCATTTGCGGTTGCAACTTTTACAGTAATTGGCATTGAGTCCTTCAAGCCAGTTGTGCTATCAGTAAATACCAAATAAAACATACCAGAAGCATTTGGATAAACTACCATTGAATCAATAAAAACAGTCTTAAATACTTTAAAGCGCAAACCGTTAGAGTTATTTTGATTACCATTGAATACACCTCTTGCAGCCCTGCCGACGAAACCTAAGCCAGCCATAGTAACAGCTTTTACATAATAAGTTTTTGATGATGAAATAGAAGGGGTTGTAAGAGTGTCACCAGCAGTTACCACAGTATCAGTAGTTGCGTTATTATACCAAAGATGATATAGGCCACTTGCAGCATTATAAGCAGCAAGTTTTAGTACAGCAGGTGGGTTACAAGATGAAGCGCCAGTAACTGATGGTGTTGCAGGCGTTTGATTTACAGTGATGGTAACAGTAGTGCTATCAACGCAACCTTGTGCGGTAATTACTTTGTACATCACTTTATAAGTACCAGCAAATTTATAAGTATGGGTAACAGGGGTTGAAGCTTGCTGTGGAACCAGTGCAAACATAAGAAGCAGTAACACCTGCTTTCGGTCCATTAACAATAGTGATGAATTTACTCATGGTATCAGCGCAACCATTACCGCCTCTTACCAAAAGGGTTACTTTAAATGTACCTGTAGTAGTGTAAGTGTGTGTTACTTTATTGCTAGTAGTATTCATTGTATTGCCATCCCCAAACTGATAAGTGTAGGAGGCTATGCTACCACCAGAAGCAGCTTTAGAAGAGTCTAAAAATAATGAAGGAGAACCTGAACAAGAAGGCAATGCTGAGAACTTAACAGTAGGCGTGCTGCCTGAAGTAATAGTAGCGGTAACAGTGGTGCGGCTGCTTGGGCAGCTACTTGCAGAAACTAACCAATCATAAAAATAATAATAATATCCAGTACTTGCTAAGCTATTTTTGGTTTCAGTTATTTTTGCAACTCCAGTTAATACATAAGGGATTTTACCACCCGCTGTGTTTCTATAAAAACCACCCGTTGAACTTCCTTCGCCATCTATGGTATAAGCACCACCTTTAGGTACTTTGATACCAACTGCAATGCGTACCTTTTGGAAAGCTGTAGAAGTTGTAACACTTCTGATAACAGAGTCAACAACCTTTTTAGTTGCGCTGTCCCTGATTTTAATTACCACATTCATAGTACCTGTATTGTTTGGATAAACAGTCAATGAATCTAAAGTAAAATCTGATAAAGCATAAAATATAAGACCATTGGTAACGGTTGCATTATTACCACCAGCCCCTATAGTATTGTCTTTAGCACCAAGACGGCCTGAAGTTGTATATGCTGCCTCCACATAAAAGTTAGTAGTTGCGCTAATGAAAGGTGTAACAAAAGAATCACCTGTGGCTAAACTTGTTCCACCTGATGATACATTATACCAATAATTCTTAGCACCTGAAGGAGGTGTATTAGCTTTTAAAACCAAAGAAGAATAACCACAAGCTGAAGCACCTGTACCTGTTGGGGCGTTAGGGCTAATGGTTGCAGTTACTGTTTGTGTTTTTGTGAAGGTACAGCCACCAGAGTTAGTTAAACTAAATTTAACAGTGTGATTACCTGCATATTTATAGGTATGCGTTGTACTTCCGGTTGTAGATGAAGAATAAGTTGAGGTATCTCCAAAATCATAGTCATAAGAAGTAATAGTTCCTGAAACGACACTGGCATCAGTAAATGTTACCACACCACCACAACTGCTGGATGTTGTAAAATTAGGAGTGCTCCCTGCAGTGATTGTAATGAAAGTGCCTGAAGTATCAGAACATCCATTGCTTGCAGTAACATAGTAAGTAATTTTATATGTTCCTGCTGACGCATAAGTATGGGTTGTGGAGCCAGTGCTTGTAGATGTATAAGTATTCCCATCCCCAAAATCATATTTGAATTTGGTAAGAGTAGTACCAGATGCCGCCGAACTTCCATCAGTAAACGTAGTTGCCGTACCCAAACATGAACCTTTAGTGGTAAATGAAACTGTTGGTTTGCTGCCTGATGTAATGGTAGCAGTAACAGCAACTCTTGCACTTGGGCACCCTGTGTAATTTGAAATTTTCCAATCATAAAAGAAATAATAATATCCAGCAAGATTATTAATTGTTCTGGTAATAGAAAGAATACCTGCAACTGAATATGGAATTCCGCCGCTACCAGTATTGCGATACATACCACCTGTGGTAGTGCCCGTAGCAAATAAACGATATTTACCCGCTTTAATTTTGTAACCTACAGGGATTCTTATTGGGTCATTAGCAGTGGTAACTTTAACTGCAACACTATGGCTATCTATTATATTCCCTGTTGCGCTATCAGTTAATCTCATTACCACTCTTCCACTTGCATTAGGGTAAACAGTTACAGAGTCAAAAGTAAAATCAGAGAAGGCTTCAAACACTAACCCATCAGCATAGGCCGTATAATTACCACCTGTTCCGGTAGTTTTATTAGGCTTACCTGTAGAATAATATTTAGGATATGCCGTTTCAACATAATAAGTAGTTGTTGAAGAAATAAAAGGGGTAACAAAAGAATCTCCTGTGGCAATAATGCTACCTCCGGTGGAGGCATTATACCATACATTTTTTGCACCCTTGGGTGCCGAACTTGCTCTTAAGGTAAGCGAGGTAAAGCCGCATGCAGAAGCTCCCGTAACAGTTGGTGTTGGGGCTTGCGGGTTTATGGTTACAGAGGTAAGAATAGTATCATTAGCCGCATCTTGGTCAGTGCTCATTGCAGTATAAGCTTTCAAAGAAAACGTGCCGCCACTAAAGGTATTTAGTTTCAAAATAAAACTAAATGAAGTAGTGCCTCCACTGCTTAAACTGGAGTAGAAAGTGTCTTTATAAGTTGCGGTTGCACTACCTGAAATTTTAACCACTATAGGGATTTTACTTTGGCTGTTTTTGCCAATGTTATTAAGGGTAACTGTTATTAGAGTGTTGGAGTCTCCACACACATTAGTTACAGGGGATAAAAATGCTGAAAGTCCAACATCATCATTATTGGTTGAACCTGCTTTGAGGTTATTAAAACCAATAAAAAAAACTGCAACCAATAGGGCAGCCTTCCATAGTTTTTGAGTGAAATTTTTTGTGTTCATACTTCTATTATTTCTGTTTGTTTTAGTTATTAATTTAAAAAAGCATGTGCTGTCAATGATAATCTCTGACAGCACATGCTTGTAGTTTTATTGATGGGATGCAGAAACAAATTTTGCTTTGGCAAACAAAATAAATTCAGGCATCAAAGTTTTACTCTTGCAATTTCACTATTTGCCTTACAACAGTTTTATTATTCAATTCAAATCTCACCATATAAATTCCAGCTGGGAGTTGATATTCAGTTCCGTTTAAAGTGGTTGAGAACTCACCTGCATTATGATGCTTATCAACAAGTATAGCAACCTGTCTTCCTGTAATATCTAATACTGAAATTCTAATATTAGAAGGCTTAGCAATACTATATGAAATATTAGTAGTATTGCTGAAAGGATTTGGTGAAATAACAGTAGAGAATCTATATGCATCCATACTATTAATGCCTACTGCACCTACTCCAATATTCTCAACATACTCTGTAGTGCAAGTTCCAGATATTGCAGTAAGTTTAACTTTATAAACTCCTTTTTTAGCGTAAGCATGTACAGGGTTTTTAGTAGTTCCTGTCTTGCCATCACCAAAATCCCAAGAGTAATTACTTCCAGAGCTATCAGCCATTTTAAAGGTAACAGTATTGGTTACGCTATCAACAACATAAGTGTATTGTGGGTTTATTGCTTTGGTTACGGTAATGCTTTTGGTTAATGAATCTACGCAACCATAGGTATTGGTTGCTTTAATGGTAACACTGAATTTGCCAGCCGCCGTAAAGACTTTAAGTGGAGTTGCAGATGTGGAAGTTGTTCCATCTCCAAAATCCCACATATAAGTGCTTGTACTTGGTATAGTGGTATTTTTAATAGAAACAGTATCAAAACTACATGCAGTGCTTGCCATTGTAAATCCAGGAGTTGGGGTAGAGCTGATAACTACTTGTTTAGTTACTGAATCTTTACATCCTTTATCTGAGGTTAAAATATGTTTAACATCATAAGTGCCAGCTGTACCATAAGTATAAACTGGGTTAGGTTTGGTTGAGGTTCCACCATCACCAAATGACCATTTAATCCCATTGATAGAACCAGATGCCAATGAAGAAGAGTCATAGAAATTGGTGGGCGCATTTACGCAGGAACCATCTTTATAAAAATTAACCACAGGGATATCATAGTTCATTATTGTTTTACTTATTTTATCAGAACAACCTGCAGTAGAAATAGTCATTGTTGCTTTGTAATTACCACCCTTTTTATAAACGTGAGAGTTAGTAGTACCCATGTTTCCATCTCCATAATCCCAAGCATAAGACGCATTGCCTTTAAAGGTACTGCTATCTATAAAGTTTGAAGGAGTACCAGCACAAGTGGTAGTAAATCCGAAGTTTGCTTTTGGGTGAGAGTTTACATAAATGTAGCGAGTCATAGTAGTATCGCAACCAGTTGCATCTCCAATTACTAAAGTTTGAACGAAGGTGGTCCCTTCAGCAGAAGCTTTAGGATAGAATGAGAATTTGCCGTTGCTTGATGAAGAAGGATCACTCCATTTCATATCAGTATTTGAAGTGCCGCTGATATCTTTAAATGTATTTGTTTTGATTGACCATTTAATACTGTAGTCAGAATTTGTATAGCCAGTTGGAGGGTTTAAAACATAATCCAAAGTATCTCCTGTACAAACGCTATCAGGAGATGCTGCAGAACCAATGCTATAATTACCATGGAAAACAGTTCCCTTAGCTAATACGCCACCACTTGGACCATTGCTAATTTTAGCCGTTACTGTTGCAGCTGCCCCTGTGCATCCAAATCCACTAACTTTCCAGTTATAGAACCAATAGTAGTTTAGGTTTCCAGCACCTACATTATTTCCTGTTATTCTTGCTAATGAAGCAGGAGAAGAAGAAATAGGATATGGATTAGTTGTAACTTGATTTCTATATAAACCTGCACCACCACCAGTAAGATTGGTTGAATCCGCTGTAATTAAATAACCTGTACCCTTCGGAACAAAAATATTTACAGCCATCCTTACAGATGATTTTGATGTAGGAACTTTAACAACCACATAATTTATTTTATTTCCTGTAGCGTCATAAATTGTTAATCCTACTTTACCTGTTCCTGTTGGATAGAAAGTAACTGAGTCAATTGTTATGTCAGTTAAAGCATCAAAGACCATAGCTCTGTTATATGCATTTAAAGCACCACCAGCAGTACTTAAGGTGGTATTGTTTTTTGTATATATAGTAATTTCCACGTCATCGTAATTATATTCCCCACATACATTATGGGTAACTTTCCCATTAACAACTTTGGAACTAAGAGTATTATTAATTGAATGATTAACCCCAATGTTATTTCTCATGAACTCATGAGTAAGGGTATCGCTTCCACCAGCAGCAATTGTTCTCTTCAAGGTATCCACTACTGATAAGTCAACCACAGTAGTTGCTTTAACTCTATGGGTAATGATAACTTTCACAGGCACATTGGTAGCGCTTACAAGTCCATAATTATTTACAAGAACTTTAACAGTAGTATTAGAATCTCCACAAGTTGACGTGGCAGGTTCAACAATACCATTTATAGCGACACCAACATCATTGGTATATTGGTCATAAATACTCATGTCATCAATGGCGATATCATGGTTATTACCACCATTTTTACAGTTAACTCTAAAACGAATTCTTATAGTTCCTTTATAGCCTTTTATAGAAAGTAATTCTTGTGTCCAAGAAGAACCAATGGCTCCATAGCTTGTTATGCTTTTTGTTAATACCCCATTTGAAATAATATCAATATCCAATTTATTGGCAGTACCACCAGCATTCTGGCTATGTATCCAAAATGAAAGATATGGGTTATTTGATTTTGAAATATCAATACATGGAGTAAGTAAAATAACTGAATCAAACTCTGCAGGGGCAGCACCTGTTCCGTCGTCAACATACATATAATGACCAGTAGGTGGTGTTCCATTATTCCCCAATGTATGGTCATAATCAGGACCAGTATTTGGGGTTGGTGTTCCAGCAGTGTTTAGTATCCAGTCATATCCACCATCCTTAGGGTCATTAATCCAATCCGAAGGTAAAGTAGCGGCCTCAAAATTTTGAGAATAAGGTATTGTGTATATCTTACTATTTACAACAGTTGCTGAAAACAGGGTATCATTAAGTCTGTTAGAATCAGCACGGGTAAAATTATAAACTTTAAAATCATAAGACCCTGTTGCAGATAGGTTGAATGCTTTTTTAGAATTCATTACCATAGATGCATAAGGATTTAAGTTGGCTGTTAAAACCAACGTATCAAAAACATATGCACCACTATTTAGGCTATAAGCAAGTTTAATTGTGTCACCGGTTTTTAGGGTATCAGTTCCCCATGATGTTACGCTAACTCCAATTTTTTGAGTAGCAGATAAACCACACCCATAAGAAGAAGGTGAAACCACGGCATCAACAGATAAATCTTTCTTTGGAGGATTAATTACGGTAACCAAATAATCTTCTGCTTCACCATAATTAATATTGGTTACGGTTCCGCAAGCTTGCTTATAAGTAAGTGCGGGAGTTGCACCAGCACCACCTCTTAAACCTGAACGGATTCTTAAACGATAAGAGCCGGGGGCTACTGAAGATGGAATAGTAATTTTCCCTTTCCATGTTGCAATCAGGGTAGCGGTAGAATCCAAATGTTCCCCTGCATCACTAAAGTCTCCATCATTATTCCAGTCAATCCAAACTCCCCATTGGTAAGTTAAAAACCCGCCAGTTCCTGCTGCACCTACATTATAACTTCTGCCTTTTACC
>JAPLCZ010000042.1 GCA_026391915.1 Bacteroidota bacterium
GCGTATGGCGTCCACCCAATTTATTTCCTCTCTCAATTCCCCTACAACGGTAGAAATCATCTGGAAAACCTGTGAGAAGGGATAAATTCCAAACAACTCTTCCACCTTCACAGAGCCTGTTTTGCAGCTTTTTGCCAAATCATTGCGCACCAAATCCACTATCATTACATTTTCCGCCCTCTCTTTTTCATCATTAAAAAGTTGATGCTGTAATGCGGCATCCTCTTCCTTATTTCCAGTACGTTTTATAGTCCCTTTTATAGGCTGAGAAATCAATTTGCTTTCTACCTTTTTCATAAACCTCTCCATGCTTGAAGAGATAATATATGCCGCCTTAGTTTTTAGCAAAGCAGAAAACGGATTAGGCGAAACCTCAATTAGTTTTAGGAATAAATCTTCTGCATCAATGCTCACATCTTCTGCGAAAAACTCCTGGCAAAAATTGATTTCATAAATATCACCTTCAATAATATGTTGCCTTAGTTTCTCTACTACTTCAAGATATTTTTCTTGAGATATTTTTGGAATAAGTTCTATGCTTTGTTTGGGAGATTCTTTTATTTCTGCATTGGTAATCTCCTCCCAAACCATTTCAGGATTATGGACTTCAGAAGTAATCTGAATTTTATTCCCCTGCACTAAAATCAGAACTTCCGGCTCAAAGAAAAACATATCATCAAGCCCAATTCTGTCTTCGTTTTCAGATAGAATTTTCTCCGTTTCATTCTTTAAGTCATAACCCATATATCCAAAAAGCCAGCTAGGTTTTTCTTTATGAAATCCACTTAACTCTTCAAAAGCATTCCCAGAATTTATGGAGAGAATCCGCTTTGCACCAAGCCCTGCTACCAACTCATACTTATTGTATAAAGGCCTCCCTTCTTCAATCTCATCATCATAATTATTGGATAATAAAAGAGAATAAACCTCAAAGCCTGCGGCGTAAAACACCAATTTCTTTTTAAAAGAAATTAAATTTTCTAAAGGAATTTCAAAGGGAGGGTAAGACAAAATTATTGCAACCTTATAGCTCCATTACCTCTAAGTATTTTGGGCTTAGTGGCTTGTTGAGGTATTTTACTACATAGGGATTGGTGGAGGCTTTTTCAATCTCCTCAGGGTTAATGCAAGAGGAAAGCACTATCACTTTGCAGCTCTCTTTTAAGTTGCCATATTCTTTAGCAAGTTTATCAAACTCAACCAAAAATCCAAAGCCATCCATCACGGGCATATTAAGGTCAAGGAAAATCACCTCAGGCAAATCCTTTTCTGCTTTTATATCCATCAATTCTTTAAGATATTCTAAAGCAAGTATGGCACTATCCTTTACTATTACCACATCAGCAAAATTGCTTGTAGTTATAATGCGTTCATTGATAAAGTTATCAATCTGACTTTCATCAATCAAAAGCACTTTGCCAAATTTGGCGTGTTCGTTTTCTCCTCTTTTCATGTTTTGCAAATATATACCGATATACAATAACACATAGAAAAAAAATCAATTCTTTTTAAAATTCAACTTTTCAATTCTTCTCTCACAACTGACAACTGAAAACAGACAACCACCTTATCCTATCTTTGCACAAACAAAAATATACTATGCTAAAATCCATGACCGGCTTTGGGAATACAGTACTTGAAACGCCGGATTTTGTAGTGCGGGTGGAGATAAAATCTCTCAATAGCAAATCCATGGATTTGGGATTG
>JAPLCZ010000311.1 GCA_026391915.1 Bacteroidota bacterium
ATAGAATACTCCAGAAAAAACAAAGCTTATTTTATCAGCTATCAGCCTAAAGATAATTCCAATTTCCAGCGCATGATGGAGGCGTTTGATATGTTTAATTCTTTAAACCTTGCAGAGGATTTAACACCCATTGTGCATTTAGAAAAACGCAGACCACAAGGCACAGAAAACTTATATGGTTTGTTGCATGCTATTAAAAATAAACTCCAGATAAAGTTTAACTACCAAAAGTTTTGGGAGGAGGAAATCACCCAACGTAATGCAGAGCCTTATGGCTTAAAAGAGTTTAAAAACCGTTGGTATGTTTTGGCTTTAGATTCTAAAGATAGCATTGTAAAAAGCTTTGCAATGGATAGGATTACAGAGTTTGATGTTACCAAGAAAAAGTTTGAATACCCCATAGTTTATAACATAGAAGATAACTACCGTTATTCATTCGGCATCATGTATCCGGAGGAGGATGCGCCACAAGAAATCATTTTATCTTTTACACCAGTTCAAGGGAAATATATGAAGAGTTTGCCTTTGCATTCCACTCAAGAAATTTTAGTGGATAATGCCAAAGAGGTACAAATAAAACTAAAACTTTTCATCACGTATGATTTTAAAATGGAGTTGCTTAGCCATGGTGATGAAGTAAAAGTGCTACAACCAAAATCTTTGGCAAAAGAAATAAAGGCAGCGCATGAAAAGGCGTATAAGAGGTATTCTTCGAAGGAATAACTAATATTTATTCCCCCTCCTACCTCCCCTAAGGGAGGACATTTCTTCGATGTTACTTTGTGCTAACTTTTGAGTTTGTAGAAATCATATTAATCATTTAATCAAACGAATCATAGTTCAGACAATTTCAACACCTCACCCACCCCCCAAATCCTCTTTTTTAATCCCCAGAAACGTTTGCCACAAAAAAATAACGCTTGTGGGTTCATACAAACAGTTTCCCAGCGCGGTTTTACTCTTGTGGAAAATATATAAGCGATTTACAGATGAGATTTGCTTCTGTGGAAAATTTCAAGACATATTTTACGAAGAATAGCAGTTTATAAAAACCACAGAAGCAATCTCGCAAAAAATAATGTCTTGTGAAAAATTCTAAAGCGAAACCACGGTGGGATACACTCTTGTGGAAAATAAAAAGGTAGATTGATGGTGGGTTTTACTCTTGTGGAAAATATCTGAGCATCCCACAAAAAAATATTGCTTGTGGCTACTCACAGGCGTTATTTAAAAAAATGGGCTGTTACAAAGCAAGGGAATTTAGCACCTTCTTAACATTAGATTAGTTTGTTTGGGTTAATATTGTACCTCAATAATTAGCCTACCAAACCTTGAAACCCATCCTTACAAAATCCTTAGCAGAATTCATCGGTACTTTTATCCTTGTGTTTTGCGGCACAGGGGCAATTATAATTAATCAGGAAACTGGGGGGGTAATTACTCATAGTGGCATTGCTATAACATTTGGCTTGGTGGTAATGGCTTTAATTTATGCTTTTGGTGATGTATCAGGGGCACATTTTAATCCGGCGGTGAGTGTGGGATTTTGGTTGGCTAAAAAATTCCCCACTAAAGATTTATTACCTTTTATATCATCTCAAATTTTAGGCGCACTGGCTGCAAGTATGGTTTTAAGAATCTTATTCCACACCAATGAAACCTTAGGCGCTACCCTACCCCACGGCAGCGAATGGCAAAGCACTGTTTTGGAATTTATACTCACATTTTTCCTGATGCTTACCGTTATGCAAGTTGCAACTGGTGATAAAGAAAAAGGATTAATGGCAGGGATTGCTATTGGCGGTGTGGTTGGGTTGGAGGCCATGTTTGCCGGCCCTATCTGCGGCGCCAGCATGAACCCAGCCCGAAGCATTGCACCAGCTTTAATTAGCGGACATACAGAGCATCTTTGGATTTATTTAGCAGCACCTTTGGCGGGGGCAGCTTTGGCAATTGTAGTTTGGAGGATGTTGAAAGAAACAACCAAATAATTGACAGAATTATTTAGTAATAGAACCGCACACTTTGCCGAATTGCCAATGACAGAGCTCTTTTTTAGCCTCACCCCAACCCCTCTCCAAAGGAGAGGGACAATAGGGAACAGCAGTAACTTAGGAGCTTTTCCCTTCTCCTTTGGAGAAGGTGTCCGAAGGACGGATGAGGCTAAAGAGGATTTAGTTGAGGCTAAAAGCAACCAATTGTCATCAACTACAGGAATAAATCTTTGGGCTTATGGTTTCCTCAGTGTGACAAAAAATTGTTGCCTCCCTCTGTCATACTGTGCTTGTCGAAGTATGGGTTGTGATAGACATCCTTCAACTAACTATAAAAAACAAATTGAAAACAGAAAACAATATCCCATGAAAAAAGTCCTTTTTGTTTGTATAGAAAACTCCAACAGAAGCCAGATGGCGCAGGCATTTGCCATTATGTATGGTGCTAATTTGGTGGAATCTTTTAGTGCGGGCTCAAACCCATCAGGTAAGATTAACCCAAAAGCTGTAGCAGCAATGCAAGAGTTAGGGTATAATTTATCAACCCATGCATCCAAAAGTCTGGATGAAATTCCGCAAGGAAAATATGAGTATGTAATAACTATGGGTTGTGGTGATAAGTGCCCTTTTATACCTGCAACCCACCGCGAGGACTGGGCTTTGCCAGACCCAAGGGATATGAACCCTATAGAATTTAATAAGGTGCGGGATGAAATAAGTACCCGTGTAAAAGACCTTTTGATGCGTGTAAGTAGCGTGTAAGAAAATCCATAAAAAGGGTATTGTACACCCCTACCCCACCCTATTACATTTGTAGCATATTAATGCTGTGCAAATAAAAATTTAGTTGGTTAGTTTCCGGTTTTTTGAGAAAGACATCTCAAACGGAGAAAAGGAAGCCCGTAAGCTTCCTTTTTTATTTTAACCTCATCCGCCCTGCGGGCACCTTCTCCAAAGGAGAAGGGAAAAAGGAAGAATTACTTCTTATAGCTCTCAATAATTTTTACTGTTTTGCCAGTGCCATCTTTACCTGAGTAACTGAATTTAAAAGAGGTAGAGGTAAGCTCTTCAATAGTTGTTACAGCACCACTATTAAAGCCGCCTTCCAGCATTTTGCCATCAGCACTTACTGTATAATTTCCTGATTTTAAAGTTTGACTTGTGGCGCATTTTGTTGCCCCTTCATCTCTTGTATAAGTGCCATCATCTTTAAAGATATATTGGTCATCTAATGAGCAAGCAGGGAAGTTTGATTTTAAACTTACTCCATCTTCTGAGTAATCAGCAAAAAGCCAATTGTGGCTTGTGAGGGTGTTTTTGGCGGTAGTTGCAGCATCCTTTTTACAGCTCCCAAAAGAAAATAGAAGTAATGTAACTGCAAATAAAAGTGTAATTTTTTTCATGGTGATTTTGATTTAAAGTTTAGGTGCAAAAATAACTTCTTCTTTTGTTATGTAGAAAATTCTGTTTCTTAGACGATGTCTCCAAAAGGGGACTCGTTGTAAAGGTTATTGAAAATTCCATTTCATCTGCACTTTAAATTAGCCTTAATTTTACACGAAATTTAAAGGATATGAATAAGAAAATAATGTTGTTGGGTTCCGGTGAATTGGGGAAAGAATTTGTGATTGCGTTAAAAAGATTAGGGCAATATGTAGTGGCAGTAGATAATTATGATAACGCCCCTGCTATGCAGGTTGCTGATGAAAGAGAAGTAATTAATATGCTTGATGGTGAGGCGCTGGATGCCTTGGTAGCCAAACACAAACCGGATATTATAGTTCCAGAAATTGAGGCCATACGCACCGAAAGATTTTATGATTACGAAAAGCAAAACATACAGGTTGTGCCAAGTGCGCGTGCCGCTAATTTTACTATGGATAGGCAAGCCATCCGTGATTTGACCTCAAGAGAATTGGGATTAAAAACAGCGAAATATTCGTATGCATCAAACTATGATGATTTCATTGAAGCCGTTAAAGAAATAGGAATGCCTTGTGTTGTAAAACCATTGATGTCGTCATCTGGCAAGGGACAATCCACTATTAAATCTGAAACCGATATTGATGTTGCATGGCACTCCGCCACTACCAAAGGCAGGGGTGATAAGCAAACTGTAATTGTAGAACAATTTATAAAGTTTGATACTGAAATTACTTTACTCACCGTAACACAAAAAGACGGCGAAACATTATTCTGCCCACCTATTGGGCATAGGCAAGAGAGGGGTGATTACCAAGAAAGCTGGCAACCTGCATTGGTTACGCAAGCCCATTTAAAAGAGATGCAACACATGGCAGAAGAAGTAACTAAAAGCCTTACTGGTTTTGGTATTTGGGGCGTTGAATTCTTCTTAGCAGATGATGGTGTTTATTTCTCAGAACTATCCCCCCGCCCACATGATACAGGTATGGTTACCCTTGCAGGTTCGCAAAACTATAGTGAGTTTGAACTCCATGCAAGAGCCGTTTTGGGTTTGCCTATTCCACAAATAAAATTAGAAAAAGCTGCTGCAAGCGCTGTGATTTTAGCCATGCATGAAGGGACTACATCACCCACTTATACTGGTTTAATTGAGGCAGCTGCCTTCCCTGATACGGATGTTAAAATCTTTGGTAAACCCACCACAAGAATGTACAGAAGGATGGGAGTGGCATTGGCTTACGGCAAGCCCGATGCAGATATTAATCTCCTACGCAAAAAAGCAAAAGAGGTAGCGGATTGTGTAGAAGTTGGGTAACTTGTTATATAAACCAGATAGTAAGAATCAAAAGCGCCAACCCTACACAAATAAGTATTGAAAGTGGGTTTGCAAAGTTGATGGTATATCCCATACTCTCATTTCTCTTAGGCGGGAAAATCCTTTTGTCTTCTCTGTTAAAATAAAACATGCCCCACTTCCAGTTGTTGGGGTCATCATGCCATTTTTGTAGGGTTTCATCGTCTGGTTTTTCTTTACTCATGATTGCTTTTATTTTGGGGTTGATGAATTAGTTTATTTTCTGCATCAAACTTACTTCAAAACCTTTAAACAACAAGACCCTGAAACGAGTTCAGGGTGACAGTTTCCAAATTCAGCAAAAGGATGAACAGTGTGTCATGCTGAATTCATTTCAGCATCTATTATCTAAACCTCGCAGATTTTAAAAACCTACGGGTTTCACATCTTCTAATCTTTACATTTTTCAATATTCAAATCCCTCCTACCTCATCGGTTCCTTAATAACCGGATACCGTGGCATTACATCAATCAGATACATACTTTCCGGCATGTGTAGGGATTTGGGGGCAGCGCCTTTTAGCTTTATTTTTTGCCATTGTGTAGTGGGGGTGAGGAGTTGTTTGCCGCCGCTTGGGGCATCAATATAAATGGGCATAGTAAAGGTGGGTACATCGGTGCGCCAACGGTATTCTAACTCGCAACTATTGCCTTTATCAATATAATTATACTCCAGCAAAGGCAGGTTGGGGTAGTTTAAGTATTGGTTAAAAAAGGGTGTAAAATCTTTGGCCGTTCTCTTATTTACAAAGCTTATAAAATCTTGCGTGCTTATAATTTTATGTTTGTTTTGTGCTGCAAAATCATAAATAATTCTCAACCAAATCTCATCATTATGGATTACATTGCGCAAGGTGTGCAGCATCCATGCGCCTTTGTAATAAATATCGTTATCAGCTCTTGTGTAATCATTAACGCCCTTTTTGCCAATCATGGGAGTGGCATTTTTAATAAAGACTTTTTCCTCATTCAGGTAATCCAGTGATTTTTCGTAGCCGAATTTTCCTTCCACATACAAGGCTTCGGCGTAGGTGGTAAAACTCTCATGCAGCCACATCTCTGCCTCATCACTACAGCTAAGGGAATTGCCCCACCACTCATGTCCGCTTTCATGCACAATAATAAAATCAAAAGGCTGCCCATGAGATTCGTTTTTAAAATTATTGCCATAAGCAATAGCGCATTGGTGTTCCATGCCATAATAGGGAGTTTCCACCAAACCATAGCCATCTTTGGGGCAGGGGTAAGGCCCAAAGTATTTCTCAAATTGCTTGAGCATATCTTTTACCTGAGGCGGGAAGTATTCCTTTGCTTTTTTCTCATGATAGCGGAGGGCATAATAATCCACATCCATCAACTCACCACTTATGCTGCGGTAATTATCCTGTATGTGTTTGTAGTCACCAATGTTCAGGGTTACGTTATAAGTATTGATGGGGTAATGCACATAATACACAAATTCTGCATAGCCATACTCCACATTGCGGGCAGTAATAAGGCTGCCATTGCTAATGCAGGTAAGCGCCTTTGGCACTTGTGCAGTGATGCGCATACTATCAGGTTCATCACCTAAATAATCTTTACAAGGCCACCAACTGCTGGCGCCAACTCCCTCACAGGCTACTGCAATCCACGGCTTGCCGAGGCTATCAGTAGTCCAGACAAAACCACCATCCCAAGGGGCTTTTTTGGCTTCTATGGGCTTGCCCTCGTAAAGGATTTTGATAGAGGTAAGCTCTCCCTTTTTTGGCTTTTGGGTAAACCTAACAAAGATGTGGTTGCCCTGCCTGCGGTACAAAGGCTTGGTTTGTTTGTAGCTAATCATCTGGATTTCATAATTGGCAAAGAGGTCAATTTGCATAGAGTCCATGTCTTTATCAGGGATAAAATAAATTTCATTTACCCCAAGTATAGATTTGGTTTCAGGGAAAACTTTAACTCTTAAATCATAGAATTTAACATCATACATTCGGGCTGGGTTTAGGGAGCCGCGGAGGGTATCCAGATGGGTGTAAATCTTTTTATCATCTTGAGAAAAAAGAGTGAAAGATGAAAAGAACATTGCCATGAAAATATAAAAGGCAAGAGAACGTCTGAGGGTGTAATACATTTGCAGTAAGTTTTAAATTGGCTTAAATATTTTTCAAAAATCGTACTTATAATTCAAATTAAATGAGGTTTACTTTTTCGCGAATCATTATCGCTTTTATTGTTGTAGTTCTTTTAGATGTTTATGTGTTCCAAGCTTTGCGAATGGTGTTTGGCGCTGCAAGCTACAAAAAGGTTATTTATGCGCTGTATTGGCTGGTTTCTATAGTTGGGCTCTCCACTTTAATTGCAGTATTGGTGAGTGATTGGCACCATTGGCCATACTTCATCCGCACTTATGTATTTGCTATTTTAATGAGTATTTATTTCTCAAAGGTAGTGCTGTTGCCCTTTCTTGCGGCGGATGACGTCCTCCGTTTTGGCAAATGGAGCTACTATAAAGTTACCTCTACTGATATGGAAGGCAAAATGAACCGCAACCAATTTATTTTGGGCTTGGGTTTAATCCTTTCTGCCATCCCTTTTACCACTCTTACATGGGGAGTTTTATCAGGTCCTTATCATTTCAGAGTGCGGAAACTCACACTAAAATTCCCAAACCTACCGGATGCTTTTGATGGTTTTAAAGTGCTTCAACTTTCCGACATACACACAGGAAGTTGGATTGATACCGCCCCCATGAAAAGGGCAGTGACCCTGATTAATAAACAGAAAGCAGACCTTGTACTATTTACCGGAGACATTGTAAATGATTTGGCGGAAGAGGCACATCCTTTTATTGATAACCTCAAAGAGGTTAAAGCTCCCTTTGGTGTTTATAGCAGCCTTGGCAACCATGATTACGGCGAATACGTACCTTGGAAAACTCCTGAAGACAAACAGGCAAACTTTGAAAGAGTCTGCGAATTGCATAACAAATTTGAGTGGAAACTCCTGCGCAATGAGCATACTCTCATCACTAAAGATGGGCAGTCAATGGTACTTGCGGGTTGTGAAAACTGGAGTCATTCTCCACGTTTCCCTAAGTATGGAGATTTGAACAAAACCCTCCACGGCGCACCCGAAAATATGTTTACCATTATGATGAGCCATGACCCCAGCCATTGGGAAGCGGAGATTTTAAAACACCCTCACACAAGTGATCTTACCCTTGCAGGCCACACCCATGGGATGCAATTTGGGGTGGATTTTAAATGGTATAAATGGAGCCCTGTGCAATATTTCTATAAACAATGGGCTGACCTCTACACCCAAGGCAAGCAACAGCTTTATGTAAACCGAGGATTAGGCTTTATTGGCTACCCGGGCAGGGTGGGTGTGCAGCCTGAGATTACGGTGTTTACATTGAAGAAGGGGTAGGGAAGTTGTCGGTTTTCAGTTGACAGTTTTCAGATTAAAAAGTCGTATTCAAATCTGTGAATCTGTGGTGAAGTTTCTTGATTTAACTTTGCCCAATGCGCATAGATATTATTACAATTTTTCCGGCAATGCTGGAAGGCTTCCTGAATGAAAGTATCCTGAAGAGGGCGCAAACCAAAGGGCTTGTTGAAATCCATATGCACAACCTTCGGGATTACTCATTGGATAAACATCATAAAACTGACGACTACGCTTTTGGCGGTGGCGCCGGCATGGTGATGCTTGCGCAACCTTTGGCTGATTGCATTGAGGCACTGAAAAAAAATTGCCAGTATGATGACATTATTTATATGAGCCCTGATGGCGAAATGCTGACACAGGCTGTGGCAAATGATTTATCATTAACCAAAAATTTAATGTTGATTTGCGGCAGGTATAAGGGTATTGACCAGCGCATCCGTGAGCATTGGATTACCCGTGAAATTTCCATTGGTGAATATGTGTTGAGTGGTGGGGAATTACCTGCGGCAGTGCTGGCAGATGCGATTATTCGTTTGATTCCAGGAGTACTAAGTGATGAATCTTCTGCGCTGCTGGATTCTTTCCAAGGGGAACTTTTGGATGCGCCAGTTTATACACGCCCCGCAGATTTCCGTGGGCATAAAGTACCTGATGTTTTGGTAAGTGGTGACCAAAAAAAGATTGATGAATGGCGGTATCAGAAGTCGGAGGAGAAGACAACAAGGCGGAATAAAAAAACTGAAGAATAAACTGTGAAAGAAGCAGTGAATATAGGAGGGAAGAGTGAGGGTTTGCGGAGGTGGGTTGGTGATTTTTTTGCTTCGCAAAAAAATCACCAGAGGAACATTTTTCTTTTCCTCCTACTCCTTTATTCCGTCGGCTGCCTCATCCTCTCCCATTCCTATTTTGATTTCCAGAAATTTGATTACAGAGGTTGGGTTAGGATTTCATTAGTTGTTGCCATCACAGGTTTTACCTTCTTTAAAAACTTTAAACGCAGTTTTAAAATTCCAAATTTTT
>JAPLCZ010000318.1 GCA_026391915.1 Bacteroidota bacterium
GGATGGCATTGATGTGTTGGACAAAATACTGGAAATACAGCCTGACATTCCGGTTAACATGATATCGGGCCACGCTGATATTGACACTGCTGTAGGTGCCATTAAAAAAGGCGCATACGACTTTATTGCCAAACCGCTCGACCTTAACCGCCTGCTTATTACCATCCGCAATGCATTGGATAAATCGGTATTGGTAACAGAAACCAAAGCACTGAAAAAGAAGGTTAGCAAGACCAGAGATATTATTGGGGAAGCGCCTTCCATCAAACTCATTAAAGAAACTATTGATAAGGTTGCACAAACGGATGCAAGGGTTTTGATAACTGGGGCTAACGGCACGGGTAAGGAATTGGTAGCAAGATGGATTCATGAAAAAAGCAACCGTACAGAGGGGCAATTGGTAGAGGTAAACTGCGCAGCCATACCATCAGAGCTAATAGAAAGTGAGCTTTTTGGGCATGAGAAGGGCTCTTTTACCAGTGCCATCAAACAGCGCATTGGTAAGTTTGAGCAGGCAAATGGGGGTACTTTATTTATGGATGAGATAGGGGATATGAGCCTTAGTGCGCAGGCAAAAGTGCTGCGTGTATTGCAAGAAAATAAGATAACTAGGGTAGGGGGGGAGAAAGAAGTTTCTGTGAATGTGCGGGTGGTGGCTGCAACCAACAAAGACCTTTTTGCTGAGATTGAAAAGGGCAACTTCAGAGAGGATTTGTACCATAGATTGGCGGTAATACTAATCCATGTGCCGCCATTGAATGACCGCCGTGATGACATCCCTGCTATTGCAGAATCTTTTTTGGCAGAGGTGGTGGCAGAGTATGGAATGCCAGCTAAACAATTTGCCCCAGATGCCATGAAGGAGTTGCAAAAACTTAATTGGACTGGCAACATACGGGAGCTGCGCAATGTGGTGGAGAGGCTTGTGATTTTGTCTAAAGACAAAATCACATTAGACGATGTGCTAACCTATGCCCGCCCCGGTCATAAACCTTCTCTTGATAGCGCATTGCCCATAAATGAGTATGATAAGTTGGAGGATTTTCTTGCTTGGGCAAAAGCAAAATACCAAGAGGTAAAAGGGGTTGGTAGTAAGAAAAAATAATCCTTCGGCAAGCTCAGGATGACAAAAAGCTTCAGTGTAGAACCAACGCATCTGTCAGTCTAAGCTTATCGAAGACTTTTAATATATTCCTTTGAGTTCCTTCACTCCGTTCAGGATGACAACAAAGGTTCCGTCATGCTGAGGCACGAAGCATCGCAATAAAATATCTCATGAAAAACTATCTCCTAAAAAGGTTTTTGTTAATCATCCCCTCCGTAATGGTGGTGGTGATTTTTACTTTTATCTTAGGAGATTTGGGCGCAGGCAATACTGCCAATCTGCTTATCCAATCTCTGGAAGAAAAGAACCTTAGTTATCAGGAAAAGCAAAATGCCGAAAAGGATTTGGTGAAGAGATATGGCATCAATCAACATGTGTTTTATTTCTCTATTCAGTCATTTTCTCAGCCTGAATTTTTAAGGGATATTATTTCTCCTGATGAGAGAAATGCAATGGCAAGGCTTTGCCACCAATACGGAAACTCTGCCCAAATTGAAAAGTATTATAAGGCTTTGGATAGAGAAAATTCTGTCACACAAAAACTACGAAAAGAGTACAGAGAAGATGAAATAAAGAAGCTGCTTATTCAAAGTAATTCCACCGAAATTCAAAAATTATATAGTGAGGTTTTGGCTTCTACTACTTCCTACAAAACCTATATCCCTACCATTAATTTTCATGGCAGTAAAAACCGTTTTCATATTTGGTTGATGAATTTAATGAAAGGGGATTTTGGTAATTCTTTTATCAATGGTAATGAAGTAAAAACTTCCCTTAAAAAATCACTGCCATGGACAATCCTAATCAACAGTGCAGCCTTGATTTTAATACTTTTGATTTCAATTCCTCTTGGGGTTTTTGTGGCAGGGAGAAAAGGAAAATGGATTGATAAATTTGTCTCTGTGAATTTGTTTTCACTGTACTCCTTACCCGTTTTTTGGGTGGCTACTTTGCTTCTGATTTTCTTTGCCGGTGGTAGTTATTGGAATTGGTTTCCGCTTGGTGGTGTGGGTGATTCCAATACTAATTTCTTTGAGAGTTTTTCTGATACTATATGGCATTTGGTGTTGCCTGTTTTCTGTTTGGTGTATCCTGCTTTGGCGTTTTTTACTAGGCAAGTAAGGTCATCTGTTGTGCAGGAATTGGATAAGGATTATGCGCTAACCGCCGCCGCAAAAGGACTCAACCAAAACACAATTTTATGGCGACACGCGTTTAGGAATGCACTATTTCCGCTGATTACAATTATGGTTTTGGTGCTGCCGGAAATCATTAATGGCAGTGTGGTGGTTGAGAGTATTTTTTCAATCCCCGGCATTGGGATGAAAAGTTTCCAAGCAGTGCTAATGAAGGATTATCCTTTTATAACCTCTGTGATTTTTATAACCGCAATGGCAACTTTGTTTGCAAGTATTTTGGCGGATGTTGCCTATGCTTCTGCAAACCCTATGGTGAGGTTTTCTAATAAAAATACTGACTAAATGAAAAGCCTCACCCAACAATTTCTTCAACAAAAAAGAACAACCAAAGTTGCAGTTGGACTGATAGGTTTTTTATTTCTGATTGCTGTATTTGCAAATTTTATTGCCAATGAAAAACCCTTCTATTGCAGCTACCATGGCAATACTTATTTTCCTGTTTTTAATACCTCAAATCTACCCAAAGAATTAACAACCTCTGACTGGAAAAAGATGAGGTATGATGCGGTGATTTGGTCACCTATTGCCTTTAGTGCAAATACCATTGATTTCCAGAATTCGCAATACCAACCACCGCTTTCTGCTTTGGAAATCAATGGTAAAAAATGGCATCATTGGTTGGGTACTTCTGCATTGGGGGAGGATGTATCCGCAGGGATTATTCACGGTACAAGGCAGGCATTTGTCATTGGGCTTTTATCCATGCTAATTGCACTTTTGATTGGTGGTTTTTTGGGAATTGTGTCCGGCTATTTTGGTGATGATGCTATTGCCATTTCAAAGGCAGAGATGTTATTAATTTTACTCGCCATTATCCCTTCATGGTTCTATGGATTTGTGGTAAGAAGTTTTGCTTTGCAAGATGCCGCAACAATTAGTTGGGCAGCTTTTGCCACTCAGTTTTTCTTTTCAGTTTTGATTGCTGTTTGCATACTTACCACTGCCTATTTTCTTGGTAGATTTTTATCCCAACAAGGAATCCTTACATCAAAAACAAAACTACCACTAGATATAATTATCTCAAGATTCACTGAGATATTTTCATCCCTCCCACGGCTACTTTTAATTTTCTTTTTTGCTGCCATTGCCCATCCTTCTATCACCAATGTTATCTTAATTATTGGGCTCACCTCATGGACAGAATTCACCCGTTTTACCCGCGCTGAGATGCTGAAAATCCGTAGCCAGGCTTATATAGAATCTGTAAATTCTTTAGGTATTCCTGTGTGGAGAATTATCATATTTCATGCCTTGCCTAACGCCATGCCTCCAATAATTATTGCACTTGCATTCGGTATTTCAGGGGCAATACTTGCTGAATCCACACTCTCCTTTTTGGGCATTGGGGTACCCGCAAACACTGTAACATGGGGAAGCCTCTTAGCTCATTCCAGAGAATCCATCAGCAGTTGGTGGATGGCCGTATTCCCCGGCATTTTCATCTTCATCACCATCATGAGTTTTAATTTGATTGGGGATAGTTTGAGTAAAGGAAAGAGATGATTTTTTACACCTTATTTTCCTCTTTAAGCTTATGCTTTTCTTTGGCATAATCCACCAAGCCCGAACTTATAATTCCAGTAGGCAATGCAAAAATCCCTAACCCAATTAAGGCAATTAGAGCCCCTAGTATTTTGCCAATAAACGTAACAGGAAAAATTGGCGAACTGAATTTTACAACAGTTAGCATGGATACACACCACCACATGGTACGCGGTATACTTGTGAATTTATCAGGCTGGGCTTCATGCTCTACCAAAAACATAAAACATGAGGTGATAGTGAGGATGCCAATTATAAAAACGAAGCTGAAAAGTAGTTGTTCTTTTCTGGTTTTATAAACATATTCCAGCGCCAAACCTGCCCCAAAAAAGCGATTCATTTTGTAGAGCCTCACAATTCTTAGCACCCTGAAGATTCGGATAAACCGTACATCTATTGGCAAAAGTAGAGGTAAATAAAAAGGTAATATAGCAAGGGCATCAATTAATGCGGAGAGAGAGAAAATATACTTCAGTCTACCAGAAACGGGGTTTTTATACTTCTCATCCTCCACACAAACCCAAAGGCGCAGCAGATATTCAACAGAGAAAATAATGATGGAAACGGCCTCAAACCCATCAAAAAGTTTTGCATATTGGTAATAAATATCTTGCTCTGATTGGATGATTACTGCCACAAGATTCAATAAAATCATGACAATAATAAATGTGTTTATAGCAATGTGTAAAGGATGAATTTTATC
>JAPLCZ010000114.1 GCA_026391915.1 Bacteroidota bacterium
TGTTCTGCTTAAAATAGAATCAAACCCCAGTCTATTTCCTATTCTCCATAAAAGCTTCCGAATGGCATCATTAGAGATTTTTCCATATTCAATCTTTTTCAAAGTGAAAGCAGATGTGATATTGGTTACAGGTATTTTTCATCAAAAAAGAAAACCTTCCATTTGGAAGAAACGGTAATCCATTAACCTTAAAAGTACTAAATAATGCAACTTAACACCGTCCACTTTTCTGATATAAAAACTCACATTATCAAGCACCTTAATGGTGCAGAAAAATCTATTAAGTTAGCCGTATCATGGCTTACGGATAAGGAGCTTTTTAACATCCTACTTACCAAACTTGATGAAGGTATTTCAGTGAATCTTATCACCAGAAACGATTACCTAAATAACCACCCTGAGGCATTGCCTTGGGATGATTTTATTAAGGCAGGTGGCATACTCAAATTTAGCAGAAACGGAGAACAACTTCATTATAAATTTATATTGGTGGATGATAAAGGGGTGCTTTGCACTTCCTACAACCTCACTTGCTTTGCCAATGGCAATAACCGCGAAAATGTAATGCTGTTTTCAGATGCAGGTTTCGTTTCCCAGTTCATTGCAGAGTTTGATTATTTAACCTCTACCTTACCATCAGAAACTTCCGTTAAAAGAATTCAATTGGAGGATGTGCCGGTAGAGTTACATGGCTTTTACAACACCACATTGGTGAGTGATAAGGCAAAGCAAAAGGCTTAGAAATTTCAATTTTCTAAAGAACATCAATGATTAAATCCTTGCAGGATTCAGCTTAATTGCATAGATTTGCCCCACATTGCGGGGTAGAGCAGTTGGTAGCTCACCGGGCTCATAACCCGGGGGTCGTTGGTTCGAGTCCTTCCCCCGCTACCAAAAAAAGCCCGACTATTTATTTAGTCGGGCTTTTTTAGTTAATTATTAATTAAAAATTAAGAATTAAAAACTATTTGTCTTTGCTGGTTTTGATAATGGTGACAAGTAATTTTATTAATTCATCACAATCTTTTTTTATAGATGGATATGTTTTTTCAGTAAGATATCCAGTGTCCTTTAGTAAATCAAGCCAATAGAGAGTTTCGTTGGCTTCCTTTAGCGCTATGCTTAGTTTGTTAATAAAATCTTTACGGGACTGACCAAATTCTGCTTCCCTAATTAAAGCGCCAACAGCGGTGCCGCTACGCAAAACTTGTTTTGATAATACAAATTCCTTTTTCTCTGAAGATAAATGCTGATACATTTTACCACCCTCACTGCAAAAGCATAACTCTTATCCTTAACAACATTCTCCTTCATTCTCAATTATTAATTCTCAATTATTAATTCTTAATTTTTAATTCTTAATTCTTAATTATAATTACATTTTCACAAACTTCTTCACAATAGCACTCCCTTCTTTTTGTATCATAATAAAATAAACCCCTTTGCTAAGTTGGGTTATATCAACCTCATTTTCCTCTTGGGGAGTGGTGTTTTTTAGGATGGTTTTACCAAACACATCAGTGATGGTGAAGGTGGCGTTAGTGTTATTGGTTAGTTTGATATTGAGCCTATCATTAGCGGGGTTTGGGTATATACTTACACCATCCTTTTTATCAACTTCTGCAACATCAGTAAGTACTGCTTGTTTTACGCAGATGTTCCACTTTTTGGTGCGGCTTTTATCCTCGGAGGTTACGGTGATTTGGGCTGTGCCACTGCTTAAATCTATTATGCTGCTGGTATTGCGGCTGGTAGTAGCACCATAACTTGGGTCAAAACTTAGGTATGCTTTTTTTAGGTTTACGGTTTTGGATACTACCAAATAATAAGTTTGATTATCATAATCCATTAAGGTGCTATCAGGGATATCGCCTGCAATTTTTAAGTTATATAAATCTGCATTGCCCATAGGGATACCATTTGCGGTGGGCTTTCCCATTGCAATTGAAGTAAGGCTATCCATTGCATAATCCCTTACCTGCAATGCGCTTACATATACTGGTGCGGATTCCCCATCATTATCAGATAATAAAAAGAAGCCATGCTTTTGCCCCGCAGGAGTACTATTATACACACTCCATCTAGTGCCAAACATATTGTTTTTACCAACATATTTCCCATCAATAAATTTAAAAATACTGCCTTTGTGGTAATCAAAACTTAAAACTAATCTATGCCATTTGCTATCGCTAACATTACCTCCATAATCACCTTGAATACCCACACCACCTTTTGGATGAATGAAGATATCTCCATCATTTTTATCTGGCGGTATGGAGGTAGAGAGTAATGAGATATATTGCCCTTGAGACGAATCAGGAACAAGCAGGTCAATTATCATTGTCCAATAATCTGATATTCCTCCATTATCCTGTACAGAGAAATCGGTATAGACCATCATGGCATCCAGTGAGTCCTGTTTAGGCATTAGCATTACATTGGCATCCTGCCCATCCAGTTTAGCAATTCCAAAACCTGAGCAGGTATTAAAACTAGGTGAGTTTTTGGGGTTTGGATTTATGTAATTATAAGATGATAAAGCAGCCCCTTGACCTAATCCTTTTAGGGTATTACTAAACCGCCAATTGCCAGTGGTGAGGCTATCAGGGTAGGCAGGTGAATCACCTTCGCAAAGTATTTTACCCATATCCCAACTGCGGTCTGCCTCTCCCCTATCCATATGGTATTTTTTCATGTTGAGGATTTGGTCATTCATATCGCAGGTAAACACCCAAATCTCTAACCCTGCGGCATGGGAAAGGCTATCAAACGTATGCCATGTGCTATCTCCACCAATAAAATAACTTACCTCTATTGCCACACATCCATTCTTTGCCAAAGCTTTATAATAGTTAGGGTCTGCCACACCGCTATCAGGGTAATCACCACCATTGTATAAAACCCAAGGGGTATTTGGGGTTATTTTATGGATTTCCATTCCTCCTTTTAATCCCTTCTCACTGGTAGTATAAACTCTATCTTCAGTAACCCCTGCATTTTTAATAGCCTTTGCAATAAGGTATGGGTCATAGTCTTTTACATCCAGATATAGCCTTGCATCATATTTCTCTGCCAATATCATGGCTTCCTCAAGGGTGGGTATTTGCTGCCCTTTAAAATAATAGCCTTTAAAGCTACCTGCATCTAGGTTTTTTAGCTCACTTAGGGTTTTATCATGGAAGGCACCCGTGCCATCTGTTGTTCTATCTACCCCAAAATACCCATCATGGAAAAGCACAAAATGACTGTCTTTAGTAATGCTGATATCTATCTCGCACGTTTTATCCCCACGCTTAAAAGCTTCTTCTAAACTGAGCAAAGTATTCTCAGGGTAAATGTGCCTATAACCCCTATGCCCAATGGTTTTATATTTACATGCGCTAAAATCTGTGTTGGGGCGGGTGCACTGCGCGCTTGAATTAATAATGAATAATGAAGAATTAAGAATAAAAAGGAGGGATAGGAATAGGAGTTTTTTCATTTGATTATAATATGGTTTTGGTTGGGCAAAGATAGAAATGAGTTATGAACTATGAGTTATGAACTATGAGTTATGAACTATGAGTTGGGGGTGGGATAGCAGAATCTTGCTGCATCTTTTCGGAAAACATGGTTCATCTTTTCGGAAATCTTGCTGCATCTTTTCGGAAAACATGGTGCATCTTTTTTAGCAACTTTCATCAACCTTTTATAAAAAACAAAGCCGGACTGTTTACAAGCAGCCCGGCTTTTAATGAAAAATGAATCAAAATTTAATTTATGCTATTACTGCAAGGGGTGCATCCCACCTATCTTGCCTTATTACGTTGGCTTGGGTATAGGCGCGCCTTACCTCTAAAAAATACTGCCCAAGGGGGGCAATAGCGGGCACTATAAACATTATTTCGCCCTCTGTAAGGCTTAAAATTTGGGTAACTTTTATGGTAGCCCCGGCACCTTGCGGCACAAAATATACCCCATCAGGGGCATTGGCAGGGTTAAACTTTAGCTGGCTGCCTATTATTCTTGCGCCTGCACCAATTTTGGCTTGGGCGTTATTTTCTCCCGCAGCTAAATTAAAATATTGGATAATATCGGGTGATGGCACGCCACCTGTTACCTTCTCCACAGTGGCAGTGGTGAGGCGTTGGCGCATTCCTGTGCCCATACTTATAGTAGCACCAATGGTGTGTCTGCTGCTATCAAAAGTATCTGCGGCATTAATAAAATTGCCTTTTATACTTGGTTTAAGGTTTACCAATGGGGTAACTACATTATTGCCGTTAGCCACTGCATTGGCAATTACCGTAAAAATCAATTCAAAAGCAGCTTTTAAATCTGCCTTGCCCACGGTGCTTCCCATATCCACACAGCCTTGCACTATGTCATCTTGGTTAAGGGTGTTGGCTGCAACTACCACTGCCCTTTGGTCCTCAGGGTCTGTGGTAAGTGGGTTAGGTTGTAGGAAATACTTAATGGGTGTCATAATTATTTGTTTTTTAGTGATAATTAATTATGCAGCCAAATTAAATACAAAATCCAATATGCAAAACAAATCAAGAAAAATATTTTAATGAACCAGCGCATATATACCCCAAATCTCAGCAGCCCTTATTTCTCCTTCATCCTAAAATCTTTTCATTTTATCCCTTTTCAATTACAGAATTAGGGCTTAGCATACATATCAAGCTACTTTTGCCCTTGAATCTATGCCCTTTACCGAGGCTAAGATTTTATCTTCACAGATATTTTAAAGCATAATAAAACCCCCTCATGATTAGATTAACTACACTTCTCAGCTTCATTTTACTATTAAACCTTAATGGCTTTGCGCAATGCAGCTAGCCTTATAATGATTTTAGTAAATGTAAGTTTAAATCCATTGCCCACCGCGGGTATGATCACCTCTTCCCCGAAGAAGTAACCCAAAGCATGGAAGATGCTTTTAAGCACACCAAATACATAGAGATAGATTTAAAACTGAGTAAGGATAGCCAATATGTGCTTTTCCATGACCACAGCGCCCTTAGCCGCGTAACCAATGCCGTGGGTATGGTTGAAAATTATACAGTAGCCCAACTTAAATCTTTTGATGCCGGTATTTATATGGGCAGCCAGTTTAAAGGCGCTACGGTTTTAACATTGGTAGAAGCCATGCAAATGGCAGAAAAATGGGACGGGTATCTTTACCTTGATGTAGCAGGATTGGATTATAATCTCTTGGCAAAAGAGGTGAAGGCGGCAGGATGTTCTACCTTTAGGATATTGCCGAATGTAACCTCCATAGCAAAAGCAACAGCGTTAAGAACTGCCCTTAATAATTGCCCATGGGTATGGTATAATGGCGGGCTTTACCCAGATACTATTGCCAGCAGCACATGGTATAAAAACTGTGTTGCCATAGGCTGTGTAGCCTTTGAAGTAGGCTCTTACAAAGCAGGCGACTCTGCATGGAGTATGTTTGAGGGGAGGGTGCACCAAGCCAAATCTGAGGTATGGGCTTTTACAGAAAATGATAGCGATTTGGTAAACCGATTGGTAAGATATAAAGTTGATGGCATAGAAAACGACAGACCTTGGGAGATAGCCCGCACTGTATGCCAACCCAATTATAATGATGTATTCCCTGATTCATTAACTACTGGCAATTGGACTTTTAAAAAGGATTTACAAAGCACAGGAATTGGGTCGCAATTAAGAAATAAAAACTATCAAAACCCACCTGCTGGGCAAACGCCAGTATTTAAAAAATGCTCTCAGTTTGGTATTGCCAAAGTAGATGCAACTGACCCCGTGGTAATGTTTGTACCTAAGCAAGATTCTGCCAATGGCATATTGGTATTAAATAATTTTACCCCGCAAGATTATGGCTCAGAAAACAGACAGTATTCTGTTATTATGGACTTCCTGATGCCAGATACTTTAAAAGGAAATTTTGTATCACTTTACCAAACCACACCTACCAATAATGTTGATGCTTCTCTATTCATTAATAACAGCGGACAAATAGGCGTTTGGGGTGCTTACTATGGGCATGTTGACCCAGGGAAATGGTATCGCCTTGCTTTTACCGCAGATGTTAGGGCTGGGTATATAAAACTTTATCTTGATGGTAAATATCTTGGTGATTGCAGCATAAGCACAGGCAGCCGTTGGGCAGTATTAAACTTTGTGGCAGCCAAAGAAAGCCAGGGTTTTCTTTTATTTGCTGATGATGATAAAGAGGTGGCGCCTATGTATGTAAATTCTCTGCAAATAAGAGATTACGTTTTGGATAGTGCTACCATCCGCGCTATGGGCGGGCCATCAACCACACCCCTACCCATTGGCAATGCAGATATGTATAATGTAAAAGTATCTGGCATGGTACAGGATAGCTCTTTATTTGATTACGACCATCAGATTTATTACATCACCGTAGCACCGGGTACCAACCTAACCAATGCTACCCTCTCTTATGATTTAACCTATGGAGCTACTTCTACCAAAAGCAATAATGCAACGGTAGATTTATCATCAGGGTATTATACAACCACCATCACCTCAGAAGATAAAAGCAAAGTAAAAAAATG
>JAPLCZ010000088.1 GCA_026391915.1 Bacteroidota bacterium
CTCCTCCTGACTACGACCAATTGGTAGGTTCAATATATTTTAAGCTATCAGTACCAACAGTTAAGAGTTTACCATTTAAGAACACACAGGTTGTGCAGAGTGGGAATTTAAAATTTACTTTACATCTGACATGGAATAAATAATAAAATAGGTCTTATTTGGTTTAATCTCTGACTAAGTCCTAGGGGTAGCAAATTTCAGTTATGCTGATTTTAAGAATAACACAATGCCCGAACCAAGAAAAATTAAAAGTTGGACAGAAAAGTGTGGGTGTAGAAAATGCGATACCTATGCTGTATTTACAAAATATGATTGCGGCTGCATAAGAGTAGAGATTTATAATGACTCAAAACGATGCGCTGAGTGTACTGATTTTTCTGGTAAGAGATATACTGCACCGGGGTGTAGATAAGAGTTCGATTATTTACCTATCTCCTGCCGTGGTTCGTGTCTCCAACCAACCCCCTCCTCGAAACACTCCTATTATCTCGCTATAATTAAAGTCTATATTTCATCCATCAGATGTTTCAAGAGCAAAAACGTATCAATACCCTTATTGTAATATAGTGCAGAAGAGTATTTATAATCTTCGGGTTCATTTGCCAATTGCCAATGTTCTGCTAATGGGTTTTTGTGAATATAATTTCCGCCATGGTTGGTGGCTCACCAAACATATAAAACAATCTCACCCCATCAGTTATAACCTTTAGCTCATGACCGTAGGGAAAAAACTGCCCATCAAAGCTTCTAAGAAACCCGCCTAGAAAAAGTCGGGCAGGCATTCTTGAAAGGGCAAGATAACAAGAAGCTAAAGGATATAAATCAAATTATTTACTTTTATCTTTGTAAAGCAATAAATTTGAACTGTGAAGCAAAGATTTTATTTTGACACATCTGTTTTTGGGGGTGTTTTTGACGAGGAATTTGAAGAGGCAAGTTATCAATTATTTGAAAGAGTAAAGCTTGGTAAAATAGTTTGCATCTATTCCGATTTAACAGAAAAGGAACTATTAAATGCACCAGAAAATGTAAAGATACATTTCAAATCATTAAAGAAAGAAAACCTTGAATTTTTGGTTGTGAATGATGAAGCCTTAGCACTTGCAAAGAAATATATTGATGAGAAAGTAGTTGGTAAAACAAGTTTTGATGACTGTGTTCATATAGCAATGGCTACCATTTATAAAGCAGACATCCTAGTAAGTTGGAACTTTAAGCATATTGTAAATGTGTATAAAATAAGAGGCTACAATGGCATTAATTTAAAAAACGGATACATACAATTAGAAATAAGAACACCTAAAGAAATTTTAGAATATGAGGAATAAAAAATCTACGGAAAAAATTAAAACTTTTGATACAGTCAAAACTTTTAGAGTTATAAAGGAAACCATTTCAGAAGAGATGGCTGATATGAATTTTGAACAAATCAAACAGTATTTGAAGAAAGCAAGTCAGGAGTTTAGAAAGGGACAAGAAGCACTAAGTTAGTTAATTCCCTTGTTGGGGTTTTATATTATNNNATATGGAGTTTCTTATACTTTCTTTAATACTGCTTTTAGCAGGCGGTATCTCTGCTGTTTATTTAAAATATGATAGCGCCAAAAGCCATCGTTAGTTTTATTAACTATGCGCTTTTTTGGCTTATTCTTTTAACTCTAACTGGAGTGATTTAGTTAATCCCATCCTTTTTACTATAAGCATTTGCAATGCGGAATTTTAATAAATCGGATTAATAAATCCTGATAATAAAGACTACCAGATTACAAATCTGGAAGAGCAAAAGGATTTTTAAAAATCATGGTTATCATTTAATCACACGAATCATAGTTCAGACAACAGGCTTCGACAAGCTCAGCCTGACAGGCATCCATGCCGATATTGTAAAGTATATTGGGGTAAAAAACCCTGTTACCAGCAAGTTAAAATAAGGGTGTCAATAATTATTTATAAAAACTGAAATATTAATTTCATTAGTTGTAAAACTTTAATACCTTTGCGCTTCCAAAAATTTAGTATGGTGTGTAGAAATATGCCTTCTAAAAATCATAAGGAGAATTTAACACTGCTATGAAAGCGAAAGAAATAAAAGCATTTACGGATAAAGAATTAAAGGAAAAACTTGCAGAAGAAAAGTTGAGCCTCACCAAATTGGGTTTGTCTCACGCCATCTCTCCCTTAGAGAATCCTATGAGAATTAACCACACCCGTAAAGCCATTGCACGCCTGTTTACAGAAAGCCGTAAGCGTAAAATAGCTGCTTCATCAGCACAATAATAAATTATCATGGAAGAAAGGAACAATAGAAAAATAATCGTTGGGAAAGTTGTCAGCAACAAAATGGAGAAATCCATCACTGTTTCTGTAGAAAGAAAAGTAAAACATCCTAAGTACGGAAAGTTCTTGAAAAAGACTTCTAAGTTTTACGCCCATGATGAAAAGAATGAGTGTGGTATTGGGGACATTGTAGAGTTGATGGAGACCCGCCCAATAAGCAAGAGTAAGAGATTTAGATTAGTTAAAATAGTAGAAAAAGCGAAGTAATAAAATGATACAGCAAGAGTCAAGGCTAAAAGTGGCAGATAACAGCTGTGCAAAAGAAGTTCTTTGCATTAGAGTGCTGGGTGGTACAGCTAAGAGATATGCATCTATTGGAGATAAGATAGTTGTAACCGTAAAATCTGCATTGCCTGCGGGTGGTATTAAAAAAGGTGCTGTATCTAAGGCAGTAATTGTAAGGGTAAAAAAGGAAATCCGCAGGGCAGATGGTTCTTATATCCGTTTTGATGAAAACGCTTGTGTATTACTAAACGCAGCTGATGAGCCAAGGGCAACCCGTATTTTTGGGCCTGTAGCAAGAGAGTTGCGTGAAAAACAGTTTATTAAAATAGTATCACTTGCACCAGAAGTGCTTTAAGAAATAAGTAGCAATGAGAAGAAAACATAACCTTATACCTAAACTCCACCTTAAAAAAGGAGACATTGTGAAAGTGATTTCCGGTGATGATAAAGGTAAATCAGGCAGAATTATAGAAATCTGGATTCAAGAAAGAAAGATAATGGTAGAAGGGGTAAATATTGTTACCAAACATACCAAACCAACCGCACAAAATACTACTGGTGGCAGAGTTCAAAAAGAAGCTGCTTTTAACATTAGTAATGTAATGTTGGTTGACCCTAAATCTGGCTTGCCTACAAGAGTTGGCAGACGCCCAGATGAAAAAGGAAAATTAGTAAGATATTCAGTTAGGTCTAAAGAAGAGATTAAATAATGAGTACATATACACCTGCATTCCGCACAAAATATAATGACCAAGTAATTCCTGCTTTGCAAAAGGAATTGGGTTATAAAAATGTGATGCAAATACCAAAGCTCACCAAGATTTGTATTAATCAAGGCTTGGGTGCTGCAGTATCTGATAAAAAAATAGTTGATGTTGCTGTAAAAGAAATGACCACTATCACAGGTCAGTTAGCAGTAGCAACAAAATCAAAGAAAGCAATTTCTAACTTTAAGTTGAGGGAGAATATGCCAATTGGTGCAAGAATCACCCTCAGAGGAAACAGAATGTATGAGTTCCTTGAAAGATTGGTTGCTATCTCAATTCCTCGTATACGTGACTTCCGCGGTATTAATGATAAAGGCTTTGATGGAAGAGGTAACTATACACTTGGTATTACAGAACAAATCATTTTCCCTGAAATTGATATTGATAAAGTAACCCGTATGCAAGGTATGGATATCACCTTTGTTACAACAGCAAATACAGATAAAGAAGCATACACCCTTTTAAAAGAATTGGGCTTGCCCTTTAAAACAAACGCATAGATTATGTCAAGACTATCTATAATAGTAAGAAATAAAAAAAGACAAGTTACAGTAGCTAAATATGCTGAAAAGCGTAAGGCACTGAAAGCAGCAGGAGATTATGCAGCATTGGATGCACTTCCAAGAAATGCATCACCGGTTCGCCTGCGTAATCGTTGTCAACTCACTGGTAGACCACGTGGATATATGCGTAAATTCGGTATATCTCGTGTTACTTTTAGAGAGATGGCATTAAACGGAAAAGTACCCGGAGTAAGAAAAGCAAGTTGGTAATTAAAATATAATAATAAGAAACAATGGATCCTATTGCAGACTACCTCACCCGCTTACGTAATGCCATCAAGGCAAAGCATAGGGTAGTAGAAATACCAGCCTCTAACGTAAAGAAAGCGATGACTGAAATTCTTTACAAACAAGGCTATATTCTTAACTATAAGTTTGATGATGAAGCAGGACCACAAGGCACAATTAAAATTGCTTTGAAATATGACCCTGCTACCGGAACAAACGCAATTCGTACTTTAAAAAGAGTAAGTTCTCCTGGTTTGAGGACTTATAAAGGCGTTAAAGAACTACCACGTGTTATCAATGGATTAGGCATTGCCCTTATCTCTACATCTCACGGAATAATGACTGAAAAACAAGCTAAAAATGATAACGTGGGTGGAGAGGTTCTCTGCTACGTTTCATAAAAAAATATAACAATGTCACGGATAGGAAAGCTACCCATAGCAATACCAGGAGGAGTTACAGTAAATGTAGCTGCTAATAATTTAGTAACTGTTAAAGGCCCTAAAGGAGAATTAACCCAAGCTATTGACCCAGATATTATGGTGAAAGTAGAGGAAGGATTCATCAACCTTGAGAGACCTACAGAACAAAAAAGACATAAGGCTTTACATGGCTTATCAAGGTCTTTATTGTTTAATAATGTTAAAGGAGTTTCTGAGGGTTTTGAGATTAAGCAAGAACTTGTAGGGGTAGGTTACAAAGCCACTCATAAAGGTCAATTGCTAGATTTGGCTATTGGATACTCTCACGAAATCATGATTGAACTCCCGAAGGAAATTACATTAAATACAATTACTGAAAAAGGGCAAAACCCACTGATTATTCTTAACGGTTGTGATAAACAATTGATTGGGCAAGTGGCTGCTAAAATCAGGTCATTACGTAAACCTGAGCCTTATAAAGGAAAAGGTATTCGTTTCCAAGGTGAGGTTATTCGTAGAAAAGCTGGTAAAACTGCAGGTAAATAAATTTAGAATTATGGACACGATTATAAGAACTAAAATAGCAAGACGCACACGTATAAAGCATGGTATCCGCAGAAGAATTCGCGGAACTGCAGAATGCCCTCGTCTATCAGTTTATAGAAGCAATAAAGAAATTTATGCGCAGTTAATTGATGATGTTTCAGGACGTACTTTGGCTGCTGCCTCTACCTTTACAGGTGAAGGAAAAGCAACCACAGGCACACCGGTAGAAAAAGCAAATGCTGTAGGTAAAATACTTGCTACCAATGCTAAAGCTGCTAATATTTCAAAAGTAGTTTTTGACCGTAATGGATACCTTTATCATGGCAGAGTTAAATCTTTGGCTGAGGGTGCAAGAGAAGCAGGATTAATATTCTAACAAAACGGATTAATGGATAAAAATATACAACGTATAAAGACCAGCGAGATTGAATTAACTGAAAAGTTAGTAGCAGTTAACAGGGTAGCAAAAGTTACCAAGGGTGGCAGAACTTTCACTTTCTCTGCTGTAGTGGTAGTAGGAAATGGAAATGGTGTAGTGGGTCATGGTCTGGGTAAAGCAAGAGAAGTAACGGAGGCTGTAAATAAAGGAATGAATGACGCCAAAAAAGGCTTAGTAAAAGTTCCAGTAATTAATGGTACTGTACCTCATGAGCAAGAATCAAGTTATTGCGGTGCTACAGTTTTCTTAAAACCAGCCGCCCCAGGAACAGGAGTAATTGCCGGTGGTGCTATGCGTGCCGTATTAGAAAGTGCTGGTGTTACTGATGTATTAGCAAAATCTAAAGGTTCTTCTAATGCGCATAATGTTGTTAAGGCAACTATTAAAGCATTATCAGAAATGAGGGATGCTCATGCTATTGCCAAATTACGTGGAATTACAATGAAACAAGTTTTTAACGGATAACGATAATGGGAAAAGTTAAAATCACACAAGTAAAAAGTGTAATAGATAGGTCTATTAAACAAAAGCTTACTATAAAAGCTTTAGGTCTTAGAAGAATGAATCACACAGTGGAACATGAGGGTACTCCTCAGATTTTGGGTATGATTAAAAAAGTAAATCACTTAGTAAAAGTTGAAGGAATTTAAGATATGAATCTCCATAACCTAAAACCTGCAGAAGGTTCAGTAAAAAAAGCAAAGCGTATTGGTCGCGGACAAGGCTCTACCCGTGGTGGCACATCTACCCGTGGTAATAAAGGTGCTGGTTCACGTTCTGGTAATAGCATAAAAGTGGGTTTTGAAGGTGGTCAAATGCCTTTGCAACGCCGTCTTCCTAAATTCGGTTTCAGAAATATTAACCGTGTAGAATACCAAGGTGTAAATCTTTCTGACCTTGAGAGAGTAGCAGTAAAGAATAACATTACTACTTTTGATTTTGAAGTATTCCGCAAATACGGATTGGCTACAAAAAGTGAGAAGGTAAAGATTCTTGGTAAAGGAGAATTAAACAGAAAAGTTGATGTTAAAGCACATGCTTTTTCTAAATCAGCCATTGCTTCTATTGAGGCTAAAGGCGGCAAAACTGAAAATATATAAACCCTAGATGAAAGGACTTATACATACTATTCGCAATATCTTCCGTATAGAAGAACTAAGAGGTAGAATACTAACTACCCTTGGGTTAATTCTTATATACCGTATGGGTTCATACATCGTATTACCTGGTATTGATGCCAATATTTTAGCGGCAGAATCTTCTAAGCAAAAGGAAGGTATCTTAGCTTTAATTAATATGTTTTCTGGAGGTGCTTTTTCAAGGGCTTCCATTTTTGCGTTAGGTATTATGCCTTATATCTCTGCTTCAATTGTAATACAGCTTTTAGGGATTGCAATTCCTTACTTCCAAAAATTACAGAAAGAAGGTGAGTCTGGCAGAATGAAATTAAATCAAATTACCAGAGTACTAACTATAGGTATTACGGCTTTCGAGGCAGTAGGGTTTTTAATAAACGTAAGAGCTCAGTATCCGGGTGCAATTATCCCAATGCGCGAACCTGCTGCAATGAGTATGTTTATGTTTATGTTTACGAATGTTGTTTTACTCACCACAGGTACTATGTTCGTTATGTGGTTAGGCGAAAAAATACAAGATAAAGGATTAGGTAATGGTATATCTATCATTATAATGATTGGAATTATAGCTCGCCTACCTGCAGCCTTAATTGGAGAGTTAGAATTGAGATTGAATGAATCAGGTGGAGGCTTGGTAATATTTGTAGTTGAGTTAGCGGCTCTTGTTCTTACTGTAATTGCAGTAGTTGCACTTGTTCAAGGTACCAGAAGAATCCCGGTTCAATATGCAAAGCGTGTAGTTGGTAACAAACAGTATGGAGGTGTACGTCAGTTCTTGCCTTTAAAAGTAAACTCTGCCGGTGTAATGCCAATCATCTTTGCGCAAGCAATTATGTTCATTCCATCTACAGTAGCTTCTTTCTTTCCATCTTCTTCTGCATGGCAAGGAATAGGTGGTGCGTTAACAGATATTACTTCATTACCTTATAATCTTACTTTTGGTATTCTCATAGTTTTGTTTACATACTTCTATACTGCAGTAACTGTAAACCCAACTCAGATTGGTGATGAATTAAAAAGAAACGGTGGTTTTATTCCGGGTGTTAAACCAGGCAAAAAAACCAGTGAATATATTGACCATGTAATCAGTAGGATTACACTACCCGGAGCAGTGTTCTTAGCATTTGTAGCTATCTTCCCGTCTATAGCTATACGTATGGGAGTGAATAGTCAGTTTGCACATTTTTATGGTGGTACATCACTCTTGATTATGGTAGGTGTAATCTTGGATACATTACAACAAATAGAAAGTCATTTACTAATGCGTCATTATGATGGATTGGTAAAATCTGGTAGAATAAAAGGGAGAGCATCAATGGCAGGAGCTGCTGGTGTAACTCAGTAAAATTTGAATAATTAATATACGCTAAATAATTTTGTAACCCTTTTTAGGGTAGAATGGCTAAACAATCAACAATAGAACAAGATGGTGTTATCACGGAAGCACTCCCTAACGCCACGTTTCGTGTAAGGTTGGAGAATGGTCATGAAATTTTAGCACATATATCTGGTAAGATGAGGATGCACTACATCCGAATACTACCAGGAGATAAGGTAAAGATAGAAATGTCTCCTTATGATTTAAGTAAAGGAAGAATTACATATAGGTACAAATAAAATGAAAGTAAGAGTTTCAGTTAAAAAACGCAGCGTAGACTGTGTGATAGTTCGCCGCAAAGGGCGAATCTATATTGTTAATAAAAAAAATCCACGCTTTAAACAAAGACAAGGATAATGGCACGTATAGCAGGTATTGATTTACCCAAAGAAAAAAGAGGTGAGATTGGTCTTACCTACATTTACGGTATTGGGCGTTCCAATGCACGTAAAATTCTTAAGAATGCACAGATTGACGTCAACACCAAAGTGAAAGATTGGAATGATGAGCAGCTTGCAGAAATAAGAAAATTTATCTCTGAAAATATTAAAACAGAAGGTGAATTACGTGGTGAGGTTCAAACAAGTATCAAACGATTAATGGATATTGGTTGCTACCGCGGACAACGTCATCGTAAAGGATTACCACTTCGTGGACAACGTACCAGAACCAATGCACGTACCCGCAAAGGAAAGAGAAAGACAGTAGCAAACAAAAAGAAAGTAACTAAGTAATGGCTAAGAAAGGAACAAGAACAGTTGTACGTAAGAAAAAAGTACACATTGATAATGCTGGAACAGTACATATTCAGGCAACTTTTAATAATTGTATTATCACCATGGCAAATGCAACAGGGCAAGTAATATCTTGGTCTTCTGCAGGTAAAATGGGTTTCAGAGGCTCAAAGAAAAACACTCCTTATGCAGCTACTATGGCGGCTAATGATTGTGGTAAAATTGCCTTTGACTTAGGGATGAAAAAAGCTGAAGTATTTGTTAAAGGACCTGGCTCAGGAAGAGAAGCAGCTATCAGAACTTTGGCACAATTGGGTATTGAGGTTACTACCATTCATGATATGACTCCTATCCCACACAACGGATGTCGCCCACCTAAAAAACGTAGAGTTTAATTTTTAACGAGTAACAGAATTATGGCAAGATATATAGGACCTAAATCCAAAATAGCACGTAAATTCAAAGAGCCAATCTTTGGACCTGACCGTGTGTTAGACAAGAAAAACTATCCTCCAGGGCAGCATGGACTTACAAGCCGCAGGGCTAAGAAATCTGAGTACGCTGTGCAGTTGGCAGAAAAGCAAAAAGCAAAATATACCTATGGCCTTTTGGAAAGACAATTTGAAAACCTTTTCCATAAAGCAGCACGCAAAAAAGGTATCACAGGTGAGAATCTATTGTAGTATTTAGAAGCCCGCCTTTATAATACTGTGTTCCGTTTAGGTATTGCACCTACAAGAGCTGCTGCAAGGCAGTTGGTTACTCATAAACACATCACTGTAAATAATGATGTTGTGAATATCCCTTCATACTCTCTACGTCCTGGTGATGTGGTTGGTATCCGTGAGAAATCAAAATCTCTTGAAGTGATTATTGATAGCACTTCTGGCGCTGGCAGGGCTAGACAGTTCGGTTGGTTAGAGTGGGATTTGGCTTTGAAATCAGGGAAGTTTATGGCATATCCTGAAAGAGATGCTATCCCTGAGAACATCAAAGAACAACTTATCGTAGAGCTTTACTCTAAGTAAGAATTAGGTTTCTTATTCTTCTTAGATTTTTATATAATTTTTTACTACAACAAAACAATAATAAATAAATGGCAGTTATAGCATTCCAAAAACCTGAGAAAGTGTTGATGCAAAAATCAACAGACTTTGACGGAATATTTGAGTTCGGTCCTCTTGAAAGAGGGTATGGTTCCACAATAGGCAATTCTCTTCGCAGAATCCTACTATCATCCTTAGAAGGCTTCGCCATTACTTCTATTAAAATTAATGGGGTTGACCATGAATTCTCTACTATCAAAGGTGTTAGAGAAGACATCACAGAAATAATCCTTAACTTTAAACAAGTTCGCCTAAAAGCATTATCTACTGAAACTTCTGAAAAGATTTTCATTACCTATAGTGGTAAAGATGCTTTTACAGCAGCTGATTTGGGTAAGGTATCTAACTATTTCCAAGTATTGAACCCTGAGTTGGTTATCTGCAATATGGAGTCTTCTGTAAAATTGGAGATTGAACTTACCATTGAAAAAGGTAGAGGTTATGTTCCTGCTGAAGAGAACAAACCTAAAGATGCACCAATTGGTGTTATAGCAATTGATTCTATCTATACCCCAATCCGCAAAGTAAATTACAGCATTGTAAATACCCGCGTTGGGCAAAATACTGATTACGAAAAATTAGTGATTGAGCTTTCTACAGATGGTTCTATCCATCCTGAAGAAGCATTGAAAGAAGCAGCTAAAATTCTGATTCAGCACTTCTTAATTTTCTCTGACCGCAATATTACCCTTGAGGCAGAGGTGAAGAAAGAAGATACCAAAGTGGATGAGAAATTCCTCCACATGCGTAAGCTTTTGAAAACAGCTTTAACGGATTTAGATTTATCAGTTCGTGCATTCAATTGCCTGCGTGCTGCCGAAATCAAAACCCTTGGAGATTTGGTTCAGTATGACATTGCTGACCTTTTAAAATTCAGGAATTTTGGTAAAAAATCTTTAACTGAACTTGAAGAGTTGGTGAAAGAAAAGAACCTTGTATTCGGGATTGACATTGCTAAATATAAACTTGACGAAGACTAATAACCCAGTTTAGCCCTAAGGTTAAACGACTATAATCATGAGACACGGAAAAAAAAATAATCACCTTAGCAGAACAGCCAGCCACCGCAGCGCATTGCTTGCAAATATGGCGAGTTCTCTAATCCTGCATAAAAAAATTGCTACCACTGTTGCAAAAGCTAAGGAGTTGCGCAAATACATTGAGCCATTAATTACTAAAGCAAAAACAGATAGCACACACAGCCGCAGAACTGTTTTTAGTTACCTTAAGTATAAAGATCCGGTAATTGCCCTTTTTGGTGAAGTAGCTCCAAAAGTAGGTGATAGACCAGGAGGCTACACACGCATCCTTAAAACTGGTGTGCGCTTAGGAGATAACTCGGATATGTGTATTATTGAGTTGGTAGATTTTAATGAAATATATACTACCTCTAAAAAGGCAGCTACTACTAAAACACGCCGTAGCAGAAAAGGCACTGGTGCAACAACAACAACTACTGCTAAGAAAGTAGAAACAGCTCCTGCAGCAACAACAACTGATGAAGTGGTTGATACCACGGCAGAAGAAGTTACTGATACTACAGAAACAACTCCTACAGAAGAATAAACTTCCTTTTTAGGTTAATATAAAACAGTGAAGCCTCGCATTTATGCGGGGCTTTTTTTTTAAAAACTCATTCAAACCTAACCACAAAGAACACAAAGTAAAAGCACACAAAGGGCACTAAATTCTGTCCGAATGTACAGGTAGGCTTTGTGCCCTTTGTGTAAAACCTTAGTGTTCTTTGTGGTTAAAAAAAGCTATTGTCTTATGCGTTGCAACCGCTTGGTTAAATCCTCCTCATTACAAATGAGGAGGATTGGATGATGATTAGGGAGGTTTGAAAATATCCAAATTAGAAGGGGATAAACAAATATCTGAAGGAGATGCAAGGATTTTGAAAGGAGATGAAGAAATTTCATAAGTGTATGAATATAATTTAAAGGGAGATGAAGAAATTTCAATCGCGTTTAGTCTTAAATTTATAAGCGTATGAACAAATTTCATAAGGGGATGAAGAAATTTTATTTGGAGATACAAAATATTCATTAGGGGATGCATAATAATTTAAAAATATTTTGTATCCCCTTTAAATTTAATAATGTCACTGTTGTGATTTTTTGCCAATAGTATCATTTTTTGTATAAATAGTTTTAATTATTTTTTGCAGCAAGTCAAAGCATATTCATTTTGCATGGATTAGTTTACAGACTAAGTAAAGATTTTTGCAAAACTCAGTAGTGATTTTTATTCTAACCTAAAGATTTATTCATAGCTTGACAGAATAGAAGATTACCCCGAACTTGGTAATTTATTTTACAACTGACCAACCACAAAGCGCATAAAGGCTTTGTGCCCTTTGTGCTAAAACCTTTGTGCGCTTTGTGGTTAAAAAAATACTTTGGAAAAGGCTATTGTCTTATGCGTTGCAACCGCATGTTTAAAGCATCCTCATTACAAATGAGGAGGGTTGGGTGGATTAAAAATTATCAAAGTAAAGAGTTCCAAAATGTAAATGGCGTTGTTCAGAATCCTCTTCATATCGTTGAAAACTTGGATATTTTTCTTTCATTCTTTTTTCATCAAGTTCAGGCATATAATCAAGATATATTGAAGAATCATTCTGGTAAATACTACGTGAGCTATCCTTATAATTAAAAGTTATATCAAGTAAATGCTCATAATTATCCATAGTAATATATTGATAGGTTAATTCTTTATCCTTAGAGATAATTGAGACCCATCTACAAAATGTTTCATCTTCCTCATCTTTTTCAATTTCAGTTAACATCAAGAGTCCATTCTTAATCTTATAAGTCCTCCAACGACTGTAGTCTTTTGAAATGTATTTTTCAACATTAACTTTTTCATCAGTTAAATATAATCCGTAATACGGATAGTTGTTTATTTCGGAGGCATTATCAATATTAATTTTATCAATGCCTTTCCTCTCAAACAAATCTATTTTTCTATAAAAATTATACCCCCATCCTTTTCTTAAATAATCAAGGCGTTTGAACTGGGAATTTTTATTTTTATCCTCACAGCTAAGCGGTAAGAGGATTAATAGTAAGCATAATACTTTTAAGGTGTTTATCATTACACCAAACATATTTTTATCTCTCTTCTTCATATCACAAACTTACCCCTCCTTTCCCATTTTCAAATTCCCAAATTCCCAAACCTGCCAGACTGCGTTATTCAGGCGGGTTTTCAAATTCTTTTCCCACAACCCACAACTCACAACTTGCCACTCTTTACTTTTGCCACCACAAAACAAATAACAAAATGAGAAGCCACGAATTAGATTACAAAATTATTGGAGATGACATCCAACTGGTAGAAATTGAACTTGACCCCAACGAAACCGTGATAGCAGAGGCCGGCGCTATGATGTATATGACGGAAGGCATCCGCTTTGAAACCAAAATGGGCGATGGCAGCAACCCCTCGCAGGGCTTCCTTGGTAAGCTGATGAATGCAGGTGCCAGAATGCTGATGGGGGAGTCACTCTTCCTTACCCATTTTACCAATGGCGGCAATGGTAAGCAGCAGGTTGCGTTCAGCGCACCTTATCCGGGCACTATAATCCCCGTGGATTTAAACACGGTGCATGGCAATACCCTCATGGTGCAAAAAGATGCATTTCTTTGCGCTGCTATGGGCACTAAAATGAGCATTGCTTTTAACCAAAAACTGGGCACAGGTTTCTTTGGCGGAGAGGGTTTTATTATGGAAAAATTAGAGGGTGATGGTATGGCATTTATCCATGCCGGCGGCACTGTGATAGAACGCCAACTGAACAACGAAACCTTGCGTGTGGATACAGGGTGCGTGGTTGGGTTTGAGGACACCATTGACTTTGGGATAGAACGCGCAGGCAACCTCCGTTCTATGGTTTTTGGGGGAGAAGGTTTGTTTCTTGCCACCATGCGTGGCACTGGCAGGATATGGTTGCAATCCATGCCTATCAGTAAGTTAGTAGCCAAACTTTCGCCTAGTTCATCTACTGCCCGCAAAGAGGGCAGCAGCCTTTTGGGTAGCATCTTTGAAGAATAAACAGTATGCAATTAATAGCAGATAGCGGCTCTACCAAAACCCATTGGCTCCTAATTTCTGATGAAGAAATACTGGAGGAATTTTATAGTGTGGGCATCAATCCATACATACAAAAAACAGATTTTATTGCGAATATTATCAGGGATGAAGTAGCCCCGCAAGTGGAAGGAAATGCCATTAGTCATATTCATTTTTATGGGGCTGGTTGTTCTTCATTTGAGAATATTAAATTAGTTGCTTCTGCCATAAAAATTTCTTTCCCAACGGCTGAGATATTTATTAAGCATGATATGCTGGGTGCTGCTATTGCACTTTTTGGTGATGAGCCGGGCATTGCAGCTATACTGGGTACGGGCTCTAATTCTTGTGTGTATGATGGGAAAAACATCACAGAAAATATTCCATCCTTAGGCTATGTTTTGGGTGATGAAGGCAGTGGTGCGCACATGGGCAAAATGCTCATTATAGATTTTTTGTATGACCGCATGGGCAGTCATCTTTCCTTAAAATTAATTGCAGAGTTTGGGTTGAGTAAAGAGTTGATATTGGATAATATTTATAAGAAACCCAACCCTAACCGCTGGCTGGCTTCCTTTGCCCCTTTCCTTTTAGAAAACATTGAGGAGGAGTATTGCAAAATGCTTGTAGAGCACTCTTTTGATGAATTTTATGTGGCTCATATTTTACCCTATCAGGATTATGAAAAACAAAAGATTGGTTTTGTGGGGAGTATTGCAAGATATTTCAATCCGCAACTCATCAACGTGGGTAAGGAACATAATATTAATAACTTCCTAATCATGGAATATCCGGGTGTTGGGCTTGCCAATTATCACATCAATAAAAATAAAGTATGACGCGGATTACAGAGCAGGATTCCCACTACAATCACCTTGAGAAAATGAACACTCAGGAGATTTTATCCGCCATCAATACGGAAGATAAAAAGGTGGCTGTAGCAATAGAAAAAGCCCTTCCATCCATCACCCAATTATCCGAAGCCGTTTATGCTAAGATGAGAAACGGGGGCAGATTATTCTACATTGGTAGTGGTACTTCAGGGCGGTTAGGCATTGTGGATGCCTCAGAAATTCCTCCCACTTATGGGGTTGATTTTGATTTGGTGATTGGCATCATTGCAGGGGGCGATGCCGCCATCCGCAAAGCACAGGAAGGAGCAGAAGATGATATGGCGCAGGCATGGATTGATTTACAATCTTTCAATATAAATACTAATGATTTTGTGGTAGGGATTTCCGCCTCCGGCAGCACGCCTTATGTTTTAGGTGGGTTAAAAGATGCACGGCATCATAGCATAAAAACGGGCTGTATAGTTTGTAATCCTGAGAGTGCTATTGCAGCTATCTCTCACCATGCAGTTGAAGTTATTACAGGTCCTGAGTTTGTAACCGGCAGCACCCGCATGAAGGCTGGCACAGCGCAGAAATTAGTGCTTAATATGCTCACTACTTCCGTGATGATTCGACTTGGGAAAGTGCAAGGAAACAAGATGGTGGATATGCGCCTCAGCAACCAAAAGTTAGTGGAGAGGGGAACAAAAATGCTGATGAATTTGTACGGCTGGGATGCTGAAATTGCCAAAGAAAAACTCCTCCATTTTGGCAGTGTACGCAATGTAATTTTGGATTTAGAAAAGTAGCTATGCACCTCATTGAACCTTATTTTAATTGGCGGAATCTCTATACCGCAGAGGATGATAAAATGAGTCCGTTTTATAAGCGAACTTATTCTGAGTTCTATTTTACCAATGCCATTTACGACCACTACATCCACCCCCAATGGGATGAGTTTGGCTCTCCAACTTTATACATGAAAATCTTGTTTGTGGATTATGAACTTTCTTTCTGCATTATTGAGCTACTTGGTGAGTGGAATGATTGCATTAATAATGATGTGATGTTTTTAAAAAGAGATGTGGCGGATGTGCTGATGAAAAGGGGCATTACAAAGTTTATTTTGATAGGAGAAAACGTCCTCAACTTCCACCATGATGGCGATGATTATTACGATGAATGGTACCAGGATGTGGAGGATGGTTGGATAGCTGCCATCAATTTTCATGAGCATGTAATTAGTGAATTTAAAAAGCGCAATATTGATTACTACCTCAATTTTGGTGGCGAGATGGACACCCTTAACTGGCGCACCCTTGACCCCCTAGGATTGTTCCAAAAAGTAGATGGAATGATGCAGAGGAGGATTGGGTAAAGAATTGTAAATGGTAAATTGAAAATGTAAAATTAAAAAGAGAATGAATGAGTAAATGCATCCAATTTACAATTTACCCTTTTCAATTTTCAATTGTTTTCACCATCCACAAACTACACCCAAAATGTCCAGTATTACCCATAGGTTTATCAATGTATTCCCAGCCAAATTTTTCATACATGCTTAAAGCATTTTTAAGCTCAGGCATGGTCTCAATATATATTTGTTGATAGTTTTTTTCTTGGGCAAAGGCAATACATTTTTCAATTAATATTCTGCCTAAACCCAAACCTCTTGCATTGGGGGAGAGGTACATTTTCACCAATTCACAAACGCCGTTTGGCAATCCATCACTTGGGTAAATGCCAGCGCCGCCAACTATTTCTCCATCCATTTCTGCAATAAAATAAATGCTATTTTCTTTTTTAAAAACTTCTGAGAGGTGGTCAGTAGCAGCATCAAAGAACACAGTGCCGGGTTTATTTGCACCAAATTCTGTTAACGCATTTCTGATGATTAAGGCTATGCTTTTATCATCATTAGGTAGGATGCTTCGGATGGAAAAATGGGGTTTCATTTTGTAGGAATAAACGAAAAGGATAACAGGTTATTTTGGTTCTGAACTCACCACCCTCCTAACATCCTTCCCTGCCAACTGCCCACAGGCAGCATCAATATCTTCTCCTCTGCTGCGGCGAAGGTTTACTATTAGTTTTGCACCCTCCAAATATGCTTTAAAACGGTGCATGGTATTGCCGCTACTTTTTATGTAGATGCCACCTTCAATGGGGTTGTATTCTATGAGGTTGATTTTGCAAGGCACGGCGCGGGCAAATTGCGCAAGTTCTTTAGCGTCCTCAGGGGTGTCATTAAAGCCACCCAACATCACATATTCAAAGGTAATCCGTGTTTGGGTTTTGCTATGAAAATAGATGAGGGCTTCCTTTAAAATCTCCAAAGAATTGGTGTCATTAATAGGCATAATCTTGCTTCGTTTTTGGTCATTGGCAGCATGGAGGCTAAGTGCAAGATTGAATTTCACTTTATCATCACCCAGTTTTTTAATCATTTTAGCAATACCGGCGGTGGAAACGGTAATGCGTTTTGGCGCTATCCCTAATCCGTCTTCTGCGGTGATGCGTTCAATGGCTTTTATCACATTGGGGTAATTGAGCAGAGGCTCTCCCATCCCCATAAAAACAATATTGGTAAGGTGCTTATTATATTTTTTTTCTGCTTCGTGGTTGATGATAGCAACCTGATCATATATCTCATCAAAATGGAGATTGCGTTTGCGGTCAAGCTTTGCGGTGGCGCAAAAAGAACAAGTTAAACTGCAACCCACTTGAGAAGAAATACAGGCCGTCATCCTGTCTTCTTGGGGGATGAGAACACCCTCTACCAACTCACCATCATACAACCTAAAACCTGCCTTTATAGTACCATCCGTACTAATTTGTTGCGTGGCAGTTTTCATTTTATAGAAAATAAAATTAGCAGCTAATTTCTCACGCAAAGGTTTGGCAAGGTTGGTCATGTCCTCAAAACCATTGGCATTTTTTTGCCATATCCATTGCCACACTTGCTTAGCGCGGAAGTTGGGTTCGCCCAAATTTTCAAGTTCTATGGCAATGTCTTCCTGAGTGAGGTGACGGATATTTTTCTTTGCAGCTTTCATATAAAATAGTGGTGCAAAGTTAGGGGATTAAAAAAGGGAAACCCCTAAATCCCCTAAAGGGGACTTCCTCTCCGATGCGCTTATAAATATATTGAATGTTAAAGCCCCCTTCAGGGGGTTGGGGGTTATTTCACCTGCAACCCATCATCGCTATTATTATTGTCCTCTAAAAAAGGAGTATTATTTACCCTTTCAAAATCTTTAAGTGGGATGATGAGACTCACATAAATATTGATGGTCGAGTTGGTGGTTTTGTCACGGGTATATGCATCATCTACAGAGGGGGTAATATCTTTCCTTAAACTTATGGGGAAATAGAGAGAGGCAGGTAGTTTTTGTGCCCTGAAATCATAGTTTTTATTTTCAACATTTACAAAGCCCCTATCATACCTAAAGCCTGCACTAAAGCCCCATTTTGGGGAGGGGTAAACATTAATCTGCAAGCCACCAATCATGGTAATATCATATGGGTTAAAAAGCTTTCTGTATTTAAAATTGGATGGCATTGCACTATCTGTTGGGTCAGTTTGCACATTGGTATTTATTAGGTAAGCAAACTGCATCCCCCCATAAATACAAATGTTAAAATACTGGTCATCATCCATGGAAGTATTGAACCGGAAAATAAGAGGGAGTTTTATGTAATCAAGATATGCATGGGAGGTAAAGGGAGCTGTTTTCTTAGTAGCAGTATCTATGGTATAAACCCCTTTATACATCTGCCCTTGTTGGCTATAAGTTAGCCCCACAGAATACCCAAATCTGAAATCAAAATTATCAATGTACTCTACCCCAAAGCCTGGGCGTTTAGTATCAGTCTGATTATTGGAGAAAAGAGGCCAACCAGAATCATCGCGGTTGAGAATCCATGTTTGTTGCCCACCGCCCCAAATGTTTAACATTTTTCCCATCTGAGCAAAGGAAGTATCGGTAATAAAAAATAAAACAGAGCAGAGTAGAATGAGTTTGCGTTGTGTCATAGTTTTAGCAGTTTTGATTTAAGGATATTAACGCAACAAATAAGAAATTATTATACCGCTAAAATAAGAATTTAAAATCTGGAAAGTGTAGACTTAATACTGTTGTAAAACTCACCCCCAAACATATTCCAGTGTACCAAAAGCGGGTAAAGATTGTAGATGTCCTCACGGGCTTCAAAGCCTTTTTCCAAAGGATATGCTTCGTTATAAGATTGGTAAAACTTCCAATGGAAGCCACCGAAAAGGGTAGTAAAAGCAATTTCCATTTCGCGGTTGCCATAGTAAATAGCGGGGTCAATTATGTAAGGGATTTCTTCTGATGAGGCAATCACATTTCCACTCCATAAATCCCCATGCAGCAATGCGGCGGGTTCATCCGGAAAGATTTCCCCTAACTTTTTATAGAGGCTTCCTAGCTTCTTATTGATGAATGAAACTTCTTTCCCTGCACTGGCAGAAATCTCTATTTGTTTCATCAGTCTTTCGTTAAAAAAGAACTCATTCCAAGAAGTGTTTTTAATATTGGATTGCGGTAAAGTACCAATAAAATTGTCATCATCAAGCCCAAAGAACTTAGATGTTTTTTTATGAAGAGAAGCTAAACCACTCCCTAATTTTTCCCAGCAAATTTCATTTTCGTAGCCGGTGTCAATCCATCTTAAAAGCAAAAAACTATAGCCATCGTCAGTATTATTTTGCATTAAAATTTCCGGAGTTGCAAGAGAAGATGATGCAGCAATTTTCTTTAATCCTTTTGCTTCTTTATAAAAATAATTTCCTTTGCTGAGGTTGTTCCACTTCAAAAAATAAGAGCCTTTATCCGCCCTTATTTTAGCCGCAGGGTGGCAATTTCCCTGCATAGGTGTAATAGCAGGCGCATCCCCCGAAAGCAAATCAGGGAGTTCATTTCTTATACTATCAATTACTGAGATTGGTGGAAACACTGCGGTTCAAAACTAAAACTATTTTCTTGAATTATTCTTTAATAAATCTTCCGCTGCCGCCTTTAACTTGAATATCTTTTTTCAGAGGTTCTTGGTTGTAATAAATATTGCCTCTGCCATACAGCATTGCCCCAAATTCTTTGTAGGGTTTTACATGCACATCATTAGTCCCCCAATGAAAAACATAGGTATAATCTCCCTGCATTTTGCTGGCGTCAACGGGGCCTACATCTTCAATACTACAAACATAAACTGCTGACCAACCTTCTAATGTTATACCCCCTGCATTGCCCTGCCACGTTCTTAAAAAGCCACAGTGCAAATTCATATTTACCTCCCCCATCCCAAGGTGGCGGATATCAAGCTCATCAAAATATATTTTCTTAGTGTTGGAGACATAAGCATTATCATTCACTATAAGTTTTTTCAACGCAGCAAAATGAACCTCAACAGTTAGTTTATTTTTAAAACTTCTTGAGAAATTACAGTGGTTATTATCCTCTAAAATTAAGGTGCTATCTTTTATATAAGCTTTGATGGAAGGCAACAAATTCTTACCACCTTTTAGCAGAATCAACCCATCCTTTGCGGTGTCCTGAATCAGCACAAGATTCAGATTATTATAAACAGAAATTTTGTTGAAGCCTATGAGGTTTCGGGTTTCAGTTGCTTCTTCTCCTGTTCCTTTAAAGCAATCTGTTACATACTCTTTTTTGCAGGAGGAGTAAACAAAAATCAGAACAAATGTGAAGAGGAAACTGAGTGCTTTTTTCAAAAGTAGTTTGAATTATTTATTGGATTCGTTTCGTCATGATAACCTCACCTAAATCCTCTCCAAAGGAGAGGACTTTACCCTCTGCTAATCTACAACTAATATAACTTTGGAGGCAGCTCCCTTCTCCTTTGGAGAAGGTGTCCGAAGGACGGATGAGGTTAAAAAATGTTTTAGAAACTCTAAACAGTCATTATTTCCTTCTCTTTTATTTTGAGGAGGTCATCAATTCTCACAATAGATTTATCTGTTAATTCCTGAATCTTCCCTTCTGCGGTTTTGCCTTCATCTTCAGGGATGCCATCTTTAACAGCCTTCTTAATATTATCATTTACATCTTTACGGATGTTGCGCACCGCTACTTTTGCAGATTCAGTTTCTTGCTTTGCCTGCTTCACCAATTGGGTGCGACGTTCTTCTGTGAGTGGTGGAATGGTAATGCGCACAAGGGTGCCATCATTCTGCGGATTAAATCCAAGATTAGAGTTGGCAATTGCCTTTTCAATTCCAGTAATCAAACCTTTATCCCATGGTTGAATTACTAAAGTTTTTGCATCAGGCGTGCTGATATTCCCAACTTGCGCCATAGGGGTATTTACGCCATAATAATCTACAAAAAGCCCATCCAACATAGCAGGGGAAGCTTTACCAGCGCGTATTTTATGGAGCTCATCTCCATAATGGTTGATGGCTTTATCCATTTGTGATGATGCATCACTTACAAATTTATTCAGTTCACTCATAAGGTTTATTTTATTGGGCAAATATAACCACAATGCAATTGAAAATGCAACTAACTTATTTTGGGGTAGCTCTTACCCTTCTCCTTTGGAGAGGGGTTGGGGTGAGGTCAAAAAAAGAGTTCTGTCATTTGATACTATAAAGGACCCGGTTTATTTTTAGACTCATCTAAAAATATTTTTCCATTTAACTAAACGTCATACTATCTTTGCATCGTTATTTTCTAACTGCTATGGAAAAATCACTTTCAGAGGTACATGGAACAATAGAAACAGCAAAACAAGGTGGCGTTTGGAAAAAGATTCTTGCCTTCTTTGGGCCTGCCTATTTGGTAAGTGTTGGCTATATGGACCCGGGCAATTGGGCAACTGACTTAGCAGGTGGTAGTGCATATGGCTATAAACTTATTTGGGTACTTTTAATGAGTAATATCATTGCACTTTTGCTGCAAAGCTTTAGTGCAAGATTAGGCTTGGTAAGTGGCAGAGACCTCGCCCAAGCCAACCGCGAATCTTACCCACGTGCTGTAAATTTATCCCTTTATGTTTTGGCTGAAATTGCCATTGCCGCCTGCGATTTAGCAGAGGTGTTGGGCATGGCAATAGGATTAAAACTCCTTTTTCATTTACCCATTTTATGGGGCGTTGCTATTACCATTCTTGATACCTTTTTACTACTCTTTCTGCAAAGATTAGGGATGCGGAAGATGGAGGTTTTTATCATCAGTTTGATAACCATCATTGGGCTTTCATTTTTTGCAGAGTTACTTTTTGCCCACCCAAATCCATCAGAGATTATTGTGGGTTTTATCCCCGGCATCCCTGATGAAAAAGCCTTATATATTGCTATCGGGATTATTGGTGCTACGGTAATGCCGCATAATCTTTATCTGCATTCTGCTTTAGTGCAAACACGCATTGTTAGCAGAAATGAAAAGGATTTAAGGCAGGCTATTAAATACAATTTTTGGGACTCTGCCATTGCATTAAACATTGCTTTTTTGGTGAATGCTTCCATCCTTATTTTGGGTGCCGCAGCCTTCTTCAAAAATGGATATACCAACATTGCGGATATAGAAGATGCACACAAACTCCTAGCGCCTTTATTGGGGACACTAGCCCCAATTTTATTTGCCGTAGCATTGATTGCCTCTGGGCAAAGCTCTACTATTACAGGCACTTTGGCAGGGCAAATTATTATGGAAGGATATTTAAATATCCGCCTACCCATGTGGCTGCGTAGAGCCATTACAAGATTGCTGGCAGTGATTCCTGCTTTTTTTGCTGTGCTCTATTTTGGGGAATCTGCCACTGGGCGATTACTGATTTTAAGCCAGGTGATACTGAGCTTGCAATTGGCTTTTGCTATTATTCCACTTATCCATTTTGTGAGTGATAAAAAGAGAATGGGCATTTTTGTAGTGAATAAAAAATGGCAAATTGTTGCATGGTTTTTCTCTGCCATCATTATAGTTTTTAATATCAAATTAGTGTTTGATACACTAGGTGATTGGTTCGCCAATGGCAACCCAAATCCTTACCTTAAATTTTTAGTAATTCTGCTTACAGTTTTTGTTGCTGGGCTATTGGTTTATGTTACCATTCACCCTTACATAAAAGGGATGGGTACTAAGAAAATCAAAACCCCACACGCAGGAGTGCAGGAGTTGGGTGTACTTGGAAATCCTATCTATAAACGCATTGCAATTACAGTTGATTTTTCATCTTATGATGTTAAAGCTATTGAACATGCCACCTCTCAGGGGAACAAATCCGCGGACTATCTTTTAATCCATATTGTAGAAACACCTAATGCCATTTTGATGGAAGAAGAGGGTGGTGATATGGAATCAAAATCGGATACTTCTTTCCTTAAAAAATATGTGGAGATGCTATCTCTCCAAGGCTTCAATGCCACTTTTGAAGTGGGTTATGGGAGGCGTGGAAAATTAATTCCTGAAATCATCAATGCCAATAAATCTGACCTTGTGGTGATGGCTGCCCATGGGCACACTGGCCTTAGCGATATGCTATTTGGCGAAACCATCAATACGGTACGTCACCGCATTGATGTACCTTTGCTGGTAGTAAAATAGCATGCAAAATATCTTCGCAGTAGGGGACACAAAAATTTACAAAAAAACAGTTAGCTCACAAGAAACCGCCACCTTTGATGCCGGTGAAGTGCATCCTGTTTACGCCACTTTTGCCGTGGCAAAAGATGCCGAATGGGCTTGCCGTTTATTTGTTTTAGAGATGAGGGAAAGTGATGAAGAAGGTATTGGCACCAGCGTGAGTGTTATCCATAAATCTCCCGCCATGATTGGTGAGGAAGTAGTGATTGAAGCCACTGTAAAATCCATTATTGGCAATGAAATTATTTGCAGCTATAAAGCCACAGTTGCAGGCCGCCTAATAGCAACTGGCGAAGCAGGACAAAAGATTCTGAAGAAGGAATAAATAGAACGCATATTTTCATCAATACCCACAAAATAAAATTGATGAAACAGGAACTAAACATCGTCAACAAAAAAGCGGAATATGAATTTTTCTTAGTAGAGAAATATGTAGCCGGCATGATGCTAACCGGCACCGAAATAAAATCTGTGCGCCAAGGCAAAGTCAATATGAGTGATG
>JAPLCZ010000105.1 GCA_026391915.1 Bacteroidota bacterium
AAAGAAAGAATCAACTGTTTCCATTTTGGAAACAGTTCAAAGAGAAGGTGGCAGGGATGTAAAAAGAAAAGTTGAATACTACCGCCTTGAGGCAATTTTGGCAGTAGGCTACAGAGTTAATTCCACACAAGCAACACAGTTCAGGATATGGGCAACCAATACCTTAAAAGAGTTTATCACCAAGGGTTTTATACTTGATGATGAAAGGTTGAAACAAGGTAAATCTTTTGGCAAAGATTATTTTGATGAGTTGTTGGAACGCATCAGAGAGATTAGGGCAAGTGAGAGGAGATTCTATCAAAAAATCACAGACCTCTATGCCTTAAGTGTTGATTATAACAATGGCGATGATATTACCAAAGATTTTTTTGCATCAGTACAAAACAAATTGCATTGGGCAATTACAGGAAAAACCGCAGCAGAAATAATTTACACCGAAGCGGATGCTAAGAAATTATATATGGGTTTAAAAACCTGGAAGGATGCACCGGCAGGAAAAATTTTAAAGACTGATGTTGTGGTGGCAAAAAATTATTTGAATGAAGCGCACATCTCAGAACTTAACCGGATTGTCTCTGCTTATCTGGATTTGGCAGAGAATAATGCCACCCGGCTACAACTAATGTATATGAAAGATTGGAGTAAATTTCTCACAGGGTTTTTGCAACTTTCCAATTATCCTATTCTAAAAGACAAAGGAAAAGTAACAATGCTTGAAGCCAAACTAAAAGCAGAAACTGAGTTTGAAATATACCGCGTAATCCAAGACAAAGATTATGAATCAGACTTTGATAGGGAAATTAAAAGACTCAATAAAAATCTTTAAAAGAACCAATCCTAATTTAAATAAAAAAAGCCCCGAATTTCTTCGGGGCTTTTTTATGAAGTTTTATTTATTCTATCAATTAGTTTCCTGATTTTGAAACACGAATTGTATTCACCGTTTCACTGGTGATAATTTGTAAAATATACACACCACTGTTTAAGTTATCCAATGGCAATTCTATTTTGTTTTCACCATTAAAGAACTCAACACTTTGGCGAAGTGCAATAGCACCTTTCATATCCATTAATACCAACTCTGCTCTTTCATTTTTAACATTATTAGTTTGGATAATGATTCTGTTATAAGCAGGATTAGGATAAACGCTGATGTTGCCACTATGCACAATGTCTTCTCCAATTGCAGTGAAAGAGAAGAATTTAGAAAGCGTATCTGTGCAACCTCCTGCATTTTTAGTAGTTAATGTTACCTTAAATTTTTTGTTATTAGCAAAGGTGTGCGTTGCGGTTTTTTTAGTATCACTTCCTCCATCTCCAAAATCCCAAGCACGGGAAGTTGAGTTAGTTGTATCATCAAATGTAACTGAAGTTTTATTGATGGTTGTGCTAAAGCCAATGTTGATTGGGGCAGCATAACTCAATTTAATTGAGGCAATATTGGTACACCCATTAGTGCCAGTAACAAGCGTGGAAATAATATCATTTGTCCCCAAAGTATTGGCATTAAAACTATAAATGTTTTTAGTGCCTGAATAAATATTTTTTGAGTTTTGCAAGAAGTCATAATTGCTATGTCCTGCAGTAGCTGTAAGGGTAACTGTTTCACCTTTACAATATGTATTAGATCCCTTGCCATGAGTTAAAGCAACTATAGGCGCTGCCATAATTTTTACAGTTATTGCATTGCTTGGTTTGCTTGCGCAACTACCGCTATTGGTAGCCACAACTGTTATAGAATTTCCTGCAGTTAATGCGGTAGGGGTATAAGAACTTGAAGTGCCATTTTGCACTGAGGTGCTGCCATTAAAGAACTCATAATTGCTATGCCCTGTAGTGGCGTTAAAAGTTACTGAGCCACCGAGGCAAATGCTATCCTTGGTAGAGGTAAGACTAACCGTTGGGAGTGGACTCACAGTAATTTTAATGGTTACACTTTGTCTGCTGCAACCTGCTGCATTACTAACTATGCAAGAATAATTATTAGAAGTTTTAGCATAGATGGAACGAGTAGTTTCGCCTGTGCTCCATTTGTATTTGCTGCCATAAGCCGCTGTAATCATTACTGAATCACCAACACAAAAATTTATTTTGCCACCCGCAGCAGTTAAAGAATCATAAGGAGATGCCAAAACAGTGATAATTTTTTTAACAGGGGCAGAAGTGCCATTTGCATTTGAAGAAACAAGTGAAATAGTATCAGTGCCTGCTTTGCTAAAAACTGTTTTAACAATTTTGGTAGATGCCGTAGAGGGTGTTCCATTTTGTATTGTCCACTTATAGTTGGTAGGTGAGTTAAGCGAGGTATCTGTAAGCGTTACTGTATCTCCTACACAAGCTAACATAGAAGATGGTGAAACTTTGAATCCGCAAAGAGGTGCTACACCAGAAGGTCTCTTTTTATATTTGAAATTTTTAACATGGATAAGGTCTTTGGTATCTGCACCGTCACCATTAGCTGCATTAATGGTAGTATAGAATATCGCGGTTCCAGAATAGCTGGATGGTGGAGTCCACTCAATATCCCAAGAGTATGTTCCTGAACCAGAAACTTTTTTATCATGAACAACATATTCTCTTTTACCCCCAGAAATGGTGGTGCTAATAATACTTGTACCACTAGTAACTGTACCAAGAGTACCAATATATTTTTTGGTGGCACTATCAAGAACTGTAACTTCAAATCCCCATACTTTGATTCCACTTACAGTACCAGTAAGGGTAAAAGTATCTGCAACCCCAGGATCATAATAGGAGGAGGCTCCTTTATTGACAAATGTAATTGAAGATGAGTTTGTTTTTACAGAACCACTATGGCAACTGGTACAATTTCCCTCACCTGATGCCATGGTGTATCCAGCAGGGGGTTTTGAATTACCATAGGTAAACGCCTCACGCCATTGCGTGACAATCCCTAAGAATAATACTCCCGGGATTAAAAATTTTAGAAGTGTAGAAGTTTTCATTTCAAATAAATATTTTTTTTTGGTTTGAGTTTTAAGGGTGAAAGTTAGAAACTATTTTTTGATTAACAGCACTTTTCATAAACCAAAGTTTTACTTAGGCTTTTCAGTATCAACCAAAAACCTTTAAATAAGAATGGAAACGAAGGTTTTTAAAAGGGACTTACAAAATCCATTAGCTTTGGGAAGGAGGCATCACGGGGAGAAATGATGGGGTTTTCTATCCCCCAATCATACCCAAAAGAATTATAGAGTATGCCGGTATCCGCCGCTGGGTTGTGGACTGAACTCACAAAATAAAACAGCGTAGCCACATCACTTATTGCGGAAAATCCATGGGCACAACCATGCGGCAGGTAAAGCATATTTTTGTTTTCGGCAGAGAGATTAAAAGCTTCAAACTTCCCAAAAGTAGCAGCGTTTTTTCGGAGGTCAAGGATAACATCCGTCACTTCCCCACTCATACAAAAAACTAATTTGGCGTGGTGATAAGGTGGTAATTGAAAATGCATTCCGCGTACTACACCTTTCACAGATTCGGAGTAGAAACTTTCTTTAATTTCATTTAAATACTTTAAATTCATTCTCTAATCCTTGCTTTTTAAATTCTTCTTCATGGAAAGTTTTTACAAAAGTTCCTCTCTCATCCTTATGAAAAAATGGTTTGATGAGGTAAGCCCCTTCTATAGTTGTTGGGATAAATTCCACTTAGCTATTTAAATAATTTTCAATTTGCATGATGGTGTATTCTGCAGGGTTCTCCTCATAGTTTTTATACCAGCTAATAGTGGCGTCAATTGCCTGACGAGAATTCATTTTGGGTTGCCAACCAATCTCATTTCCAGCTTTGGAAATATCTAATTGCAAGAGGTTAGCTTCGTGTGGCGCATCAGGATTTCTTTCTATTCGGTATGTTCCTTCACCCCAAACTTTCAGGGCTTCCTCTACCAAATCTTTTACACTTAAAGTATCATCCGTTTGCGGACCAAAATTATAGGCAGATGCAAATTGAGTTGGGTTCTCCAACATCTTTGCACCCAGAAAAAGGTAACCACAAACAGGTTCCAGCACATGTTGCCATGGGCGGAATGAGTCTGGATTTCTTACCACTAACTCTTCTCCTTTTTCCATTGCCCGCACCAAATCGGGGATGATTCTATCCATAGCCCAATCGCCTCCACCAATCACATTTCCTGCCCTTACACTGCTAAGGCTTTTGTTATGTTTTGCATAATTTATTGGATGAAAAAATGAACGGCGGTAGGAAGAAGTGGCAATCTCTGCACAGGCTTTTGAGGCGCTATAAGGGTCATAGCCGCCAAGCTTTTCGTCCTCTGCATAGGGATGCCATTCCTCTGCATTTTCATAAACTTTATCTGTAGTGATAATAATAATCTGGCATGGCTTGGTTAGGTGTCTTGCAGCTTCCAACAGATTTACTGTGCCCATTAAATTCACGTCAAAAGTATCCACAGGCTCATCATAACTGCGCCTTACCAAGGCCTGAGCTGCCATATGAATAATAAAATCGGGCTGCGCATCTGCAATAGATTTTTTTAGCGTTTCTAAGTCTCTTATATCCGCAATAACGGAATTACAAAGGCTGTCACCATCCAATAAATCATACAAATTTGGTGTTGATTCCGGAGCTAAGGCATAGCCCGTAATGGCAGCGCCAAAGTGGTCTAAAGTCATCAGCATCCAGCTTCCTTTAAAGCCTGTGTGGCCGGTGAGGAATACTTTTTTGCCGCGATACGTTTCCTGTAATTTATTAATCATTCCAAAGTTTCCATTCAGGTTTTGCCTCCCACATTTCATTGAGGTCAATGCAATCACGCAGGGTATCCATGCACTTCCAAAAACCATTATGTTT
>JAPLCZ010000197.1 GCA_026391915.1 Bacteroidota bacterium
ATAGGGGAGGGGGAAATTTAAATACAAATGTATTTTGTGTATAAGAAATATAGCAGGATTTCCCCTACCACACCCTTACCACTCTTTTCACCATTACCTCATCCCCAATAGTAATATGGAGAAAGTAAACTCCTGCACTTGGTACAGTAAAGTTTAGGCTATGCTCTCCGGCAGTTTGATTGGAATTTATAAGCGTTAAGACTGTTCTTTCCAAGGCATCCATCACAGAAATTTTTACTTTGTTTTCTGAGGTTAAGAAATAAGAAATATTGGTGCTTTCTCTAAACGGATTGGGTGCAATCTCAATTCTATTTTCTTGGGTATTTTCCGCCAAAGAAGTGATGGCAGCAAAGAGAGAATCTTCACTGATGCAATCATTTTTATCTTTTACTTTTAAGTGAAAATAACCACTGATATTTTTACTGAAACTGTGAGTAGATTTAAAACCAGAGGTACTGTCTTTTGTGCCGTCTGGGTACTGCCAATAGTATTTTTTCAAGGTGGTGTCCTTGGCTTTTAGTTCTGTGGCTGCAGCACTAATTAGTTTTAAAGTGAAGGAGTCATCAGGCAGATTATTTACGTTGATTGTTTTGCTGAGGGTATCAAAACACCCGCCTGAGGAGGTGATGGTTTGGGTGATTTTATAACTGCCATTTTTAGAAAAATAATGTGTGGTATCACCTTGTATTTTTGAGGTTGTATTTTTCCCATCTCCAAACTCATATTCCCATTTGGCAATGCTGCCAGATGTTATGCTGCTATTATCTTTTATGGTGGAAATATCACCCATGCAACTATTGTTTTGGGTGGTAAAATCTGCTTTTGGTTTTGCACCTGTGCTGGGAGTTGCCGTTACTTTTATTCGTGGTGAAATGCAGGATGGCCTGTCTGATATTTTCCAATCGTATAAAGGTGGATAAATGGAAGTATCTCCATTGGCAGCAGAAGTAATCAGGAGTAATTTTTTGGTGGAATCAAGGTACGGATATTTACATCCTGAGGTATTGTAAAAAAATCCGCCGCATATACTGCCATCCAATATTATCCTGTAATTTTTTCCTTGCGGCACATAAAGTTTTGGGGAGATAAATGTATCAAAGGTTATGGTACTGGGGGTAACAGTATCAGCCCATTGGGCTATGATGTTTGCGGCACTGTCCAGCACACTGAGTTTTACCAGCCCTTTGTTCATGGGATAAATTCTTAGGGTATCAATAGTAATATCATGCAGCGCATCAAACCGCAACCCGAAATTATTGAGCACAGAAATACCGCTACGGTTGCCTATGTACACATCAACAGGAGCTGCTTTGCTATGCCCTGCATCAGGTTGCACCCAATAAGTTTTGGTGGCAGATAATGTTGGTGTGGTGAAGCTATTTCCTGTATGCAATAGATTACCACCAGTCGCAGCATCATACCAACTGATGGAGTCTTTGTTGGGTGAAGTGGCAACAAAAGTTACTTTATTAGCACCACAAATTGGGTATGTTTTTATGCTGCTAATTTGGGTATAAGGAAAGGCAAAATAGGTTTTAGAAAAGGTGTCATCACTGCGGTCTGGGTCAGCGGATAAATCTGTAAATGCTTGTATTAAATACTTGCCTCCTGCATAGGTATTAAAAGTTTTGGAGAAACTAATTAGGGTATCATATCCGGCACGCAATGTATCTTTAATAACGATTGATAAAACACTGCCGCCATTTACTTTTATTTTTACAGGATAATTGCCAACTGCATTTTTTCCGTAGTTAGAAATTACTAAGCTAACATTGGTAAATGAATCACCGCAACTGGATTTGTCCGGGCTTATTATATCGCTAACTCCCACATCATTATTGAATAAAGTAAACTCATCTGCGCCAATATCAGGTTTGGCAGTATCCCGCAAATCTCCATCTATATCGGTACTGATGCCTGCTATATGCAGCCCTTTATTCTTGAGTAAAAACTGCTTGCAGTGCAGGTCTGTATTGGATTTAAAACGCGGGTTAACCCCTACGGAATGTTTACCCATCCCAGTGGTCTTGCGCCAGTAGTTGAGGGATGCGGTATCTCCGAAATTGTTGTAGTCTTCATCAGAAATGTTTTTATAAAATTTGGTGTAAATAATATTTTTTGGGTTGGCTTTATTGCTAAGATTATTATTGTAAATAAAGTTACCGTTTGAGCTTGAAAATGTGCCAGAAGGGTAGATGGCAAAGGAACCGGTATCCGAAGTTTTATCTATGCTGATGCTGTTATGGAAAACTTTTAACGCATGGTTGCCATTTAAGCTTATGCCCTTGCATCTTCCATTAATATTACTTAAAAAATTATTGGTAATTACTGTTGAGTCTGTAGTTGCCTGAGAGAAATAATTGATGTAGATGCCATGTTTGAAAACATTACCACTATTTGTATTTCCTAACAGCGAAATTATATTTCCACTTACCTCTGTATAACCTTTATTACTTGAAATAATTATTCCTGAAACTCCAAGTGAATTTCCACCAACATTAATTCTATTATCAATTATTTTTATATTCATAGGAAATGAAACCAGAATTCCGATGCTGTTTATAGAATCCATTCTGTTACCCTGAACCAAACAAGAGTAATCATATCTAAACGAGATGCCTGTATTTGCAAATCTGAAATCATTATTTTTTATGACAATATTTGAATTGTAATTTGATAATAATATCATAGAAGCTACATTGATTGATTTTAATCCTATAAGTCTATTTTTTAATATGGTGATATGATGGGTAAGTTCACCAATCAATATGAGTTTTGAAACAGAAGTTGAGGTGCTTTTTAGTGTTAATTTATTTATTTCAATATAGGATGCCCCAAATAAGCCGACAATGTAGGAGGGTTCATTAGGCAATACATTAGCATATTGCAAAATCACCTTAGACGAATCGCCGGAGGCAGATTTGAAAATAATGGTTTTATTTGGTGAGCTTCCACCAATAGCAGGGATGGTAACCCTTTCATTATACACTCCATCTGCCATATTAAATATTGCAGAAGTGCATAACCCGTGAGCAGTAAGGTCTGCTACCGCCGCAGTAAAGGTGGTATAATCTGGCTTAGTTCCCCCAATGGAATATACTCCTCCCATGCCTGATTGTATATTTAAAAGCTGTGCAGAATCATTAGTGGTATCGCAATCTTTCACCCCATTAGGATTTGATGTTTTAGCAGAAAAGGAATAGATTTTTCCTGATGAAATATTGATACTTCCTATCTTAAAAACGGAGTCTTCATTAATTGCCAAGCTAGAGGAAAAGGCATAAGGGGTTTGCGCTACTCCATTTATTTTCCAGTTAATAGTTACAGAGGTTAAAGCATTCAGTCCATAATTTCTTAGGGTTACATATACATCCCTTTTCCCTGCACAAATGCCAAGGGCAGGGCTATCTATATGCATAATACCAGCATCATTGGCGCAGGGAAAAAACTCATCAGCACCAATATCCGGGAGCAATGTATCACGCATTTCATTATCCAAATCTTTCCCAATTCCTTTGATGGGGATGCCTTTGCCATTAAGCAAAACATTGGTGATATGGTAATTATCTTTTGGCCAAAATAAAGGGTCAACAGATAAGGTATGAGAGTCAAGTGAAGTGGCTTTTTGCCATGTTTTTAAATCAAGATAATTGTTAGCGCTGTCTCTGATAATATTACCTCCTGTACAATAAAAATTATTATAATCTGAGTTAACAGTAGCAGAGGACATATTTTGTAAATGCAGGACTGTGTTTTTACGTGAATTATTAAAATTTACAAAACAATTATTTTTTAGATTCAGATTTTGCCCTCCATAAATAAATGAAAATATAAAACCAGTTTTACCATTGGAATCTGGGAATATCTTATCTGCTACTATAAGGGTATTATTATAAAAATTATATGTGTTGCTGCCGTATGCTATATTAAATTGTGACGGGCTTACATCGGCTAAATAATAATTATTAGCAAACAAAAAATCTTTGCCTGTTGTAGTTCCTCTTAAATCGGCATATATATAACATTTAATAAATTTATTGTTAAAGATTTGTGCGCCGGATGTTACACCAGCCAACGAAACAAAGGCAGAGGTGATGTAATTATTTTTAATCACAGGGTCTATCTCTCTAATTAAATCTATAGCAGTATATAATCCTAAAAGCTGATTCCCGTCAATGATATTTCCAGTATCCCCCTGTCCCCAGAACAAAATCCCATTAAACCCGTAAATAATAAGATTATTTTTAATCAAGGTATTGTTAAAAACACCGCTGCCTCTTCCTTTTACACCAAAACCAATAAGTGTAGAACCTATACCTGAAATTCCAGAAATGGAACAATTTTCAACAGAATTATTATTTGCGAAACCTTCATATTCCAAACCAAGTACAGTTTTGCTTCCAATTTTAATGCTAATATTTTTAATGGAAATATAAGATTCAGAGATATAAAAAACTGGCTTTCCAGCCGAGTCCATTAAAACGACTTTGCTGCTATCGCCTGATTGGGAAATAAGGGTTATGGTATTGGAGGCAGAGACTCCACTTATAGCATTAAGCACATAACTGCCTTTATAGGTACCATCTGCAATTTTAATAACCACTGCATTGCCAACCCCAGGACCGTTGGCTTTGCCGCCATCATTTCTTTTACCGGAATCAAGGTCAAGTACAACTGCATAAATACTTTTGTAATGAACACTGTCTGATGCTTTAGAAGGGTCAACATAATACACACCACCTAACTGCGCCTTTATCATTAGGGGTAACAGAATACAAAATATTGTACTAATGTTTTTGGATAACTGACTGCGCATAATTTTTTTCAAAAATAAAAATAAATTTTGAATTTTCATTTTTTTTTTAATAGGTTTGCATAATCAAATTAAAAAAACATGAAAAAAATCTTAAGAAATTTATGGCTTATCAGTGTAACACTGATAAGCATTTTCTCATTTAAAGCAAATGCTCAAAACGGAACTTTTTATGTGGATAACAAAATCAATTGTGATATTACCATTGATTCCGTACAATTTATTGATTGTTATTCCAATTATCTTTATGATGCTTCATCTTCGGGTACCATAGTTTATGCAAATACCCAAAGTACTGGATTAACTTATGTATTGCCTTCTGGTTGTTCTACGGCTCAGCTATTTAAAGTTTTTTTTACGGATTATAATAGTCAGCATATTGTTCAACAATCAGTTCAGAGTTATCCAAATTTATGTTGCCCATCTAGTTCTGTTTCGGTATTATTATCTGACCCATCGCTTGTGGTAGGACCATAGTTTCTTTCAATAAGCAACAATAAAAAAGCGACTCAAAAAGGGTTGCTTTTTTTGTTTCTGAAAAGTATAGCTTCTACTTTTTCCTCCCTCCTCCCTTCCATGTTTTTTGATAATAATCATCATCAAGGCTATCAATCCTAACGCCTTTAGAGGTTGAGGCATGTACAAATTTTTGGCTGCCTAAATAGATACCTACATGAGTTACTTTTCTGGAGCCCTTTTCTGTATGGAAGAAAACGAGGTCGCCCTCTTTCAATCTTTTTTTTCGCACTCTATGGCACTCATCATATTGCACATCTGCAGTGCGGGCTAGTGGAATTCCATAAACTTCTTTATAAACTAAGCTTACAAATCCGCTGCAATCAAAGCACTTTTTTGTAGTGCCTCCCCAACAATAGGGTGTGCCTATTAGGTGGTCAATAGTGGTGTATAAAGCCAATGTTTTACCTCCATGTATTACCACGCCGGTTTGGTCATGATACTTAGCATTTAATCTGTTAATCTCAGAAGGTTTACCTTTTTCTGTGGTAAGTTTCTGATGATTTCCGCAAGCGGAAATCATCACCACTAAAACAAAAAAAAGTAAAATCTTTTGCATACTAAAATTAAATATAGCCTTGTATTTTATACATCAAAAAACCTAACCACTCATGAAATAAGTCTTGCCATTTGCGCAAAGAATCAGCACTGGGTTGCAGGAGTTTATTAGGATAAAAAGTCCTTTTGTTTCTTACTACATCTGTGCTATAATTGTCGGCACTAATGCCTACCTTTTTATAACACCCTAAAGCCCTCCGCATGTGTGAGCCTGAGGTTATCAGCAGCAGATTACCTTTAATACTATCCCTCATTAAAATCTTTTTGGTTTCCAAAGCATTCTCCCTTGTATTTTTAGAGAAGGACTCTGCAACCATATCGCTATCCGGTATTCCCATTTCAAGCATATAGCTTTTAGCCACATCTGCCACAGGTATTTTCCTGATGAGGCTGCCTGTGCCGCCACTAATAATTATCTTTTTTATCACCCCAATTTTATAAAGATGTATTGCTTGAATCATTCTATCCGTGCCATACTGAAATACTGCGTGGTTTGTTTGTTCATCAATTGCGATATTACCAATAAGCAGAATGCCTGCTTCATATTTTTTCAATTTGGAATCCGGTGTTTCAGGTACTTCCCAAAGGCGGTTAACCTCAGCACAAATAAATGGGTTGCTAAAAAAAAACAGAACTGCAAATCCGGTGATAAGAAGTCTCTTTTTAAGAAGAGTTTTTTTAGAAATCAAACCCCATAACATAAGTACGCTTGCCCATAGCAATGGCGCCTCAATAAACCCAAGTATTTTAGAGAGAATGAAAAACATTTTGCAAAGGTATTTCTTAGTTTCATCTAATTGACTGATGAAACATCTTGATGCCTTTAACATTTTCAAATTTTCAAATCATCACATTATCAAATTGGCTTCCCTTAGCTTTGCCCTTAAATAATAAAACATCATGGGATTTTTAAAAAGTTTACTCGCCAATATCCTTGGCTTTTTTATCAGCATCTTTCTTATAATTTTAATTTTTATTGGCATAATTGCGGGCATTGCAAGTAGCGCAGGTAAAAAAGAAGTGAAGGTGGAAGAAGGCTCTGTGCTGCGCCTCACTTTTGATAATACCATCCCTGAACAACCAAAGAGAAACCCGTTTGAAGGTTTGGCTGCTTTGAGTGATGATTTCAAAACTCCAGTGGCTTTAAAAGATATTTTGGATTGCATCAACACTGCAAAAACTGATAAAAATATTAAAGGCATATATATGGATTTGGGATTAGCCTCTAACAGCTACCCAACCTTGGATGAGGTGCGCAACGCACTCCTTGATTTCAAAAAATCAGGCAAATTTATTTATGCCTATTCTGAGATTTATACTCAACACAGCTACTACTTAGCCTCTGTAGCTGATAAGGTTTTTATCAACCCACAAGGGGCAATGGATTTTACCGGATTTCATAGTGAACAGATGTTCTTAAAGGGGCTATTTGATAAGCTTGATGTGGATATGAAACTCATCCGTGCTGGCAAATACAAAAGCGCGGGGGAGATGTTCAACCGTAAGGATATGAGTGCTGCCAACAGAGAGCAACTCACCGCTTTTATCAACTCAAGCTTTAATGATTTTATTAATAAAATTGCGGACAGCAGAAAGATTTCTGGTGATGAATTGCGCAAAATTTCTAATGAACTTTTGGTGCGTTTCCCTGCGGATGCTGTTAAGTATAAATTGGTAGATGAGCTTGCTTACAAAGACCAGGTTTTAGCTGCCTTGCAAGCCAAACTAAAAAAAGGGGCTAAAGATAAAATTGAGTTTGTGGATGCATCAGAATACACCAATATTGCAGAACATAATACCAGTGGTGGTAAAGATAAAATTGCTTTGATTTATGCCGTGGGTGAAATTGCCGGAGGCGAAGGAAGTGAGAACTCCATTGGCTCTGAAAAACTCTCAAAAACCATCCGCAAAGCGCGTGAAGATGATAAAATAAAAGCCATTGTGTTGAGGATAAATTCTCCTGGAGGCAGCGCTTTAGCATCTGATATTATTTGGAGAGAAGTGGTGCTGGCACAAAAGAAAAAACC
>JAPLCZ010000234.1 GCA_026391915.1 Bacteroidota bacterium
ACAGGTCACCTACCCGAAGGCTACTACACCATCAAAATCACCGCCCCCGGCTACACCCCCCTCACCCTCCACGCAGATATTATCCAAGGACAACCCCTCAAACTTGATATAAACCTAAACCACGTTTAAAAATCCAAAAATTTACCCCATAAAAAAGCCCCGATTTTCGGGGCTTTTTGCTTTATCTTTTTGAGGTTTTTATATGCTAATTTGTAACCTTACCGTAATCTATAGGAATAAATTTTCCATCAATAATTTTATATCCAACTTTTACATAAAAAGTTGAACCTTTACTTGTCAAATAATTAAAATCAAAAACAGCAGAATCTATAGTATATTTATTAAAACTGAATGGGTAAACGAATCTTTTTTGTGAATGCGGTTTTATTTCAACTTTATCAGCAGTTGCCCCCCAATCAATAAAAGCACCTATCCACTCTTTTCTTTCTTTTGAGAAAAATTTAAAAAAACCAGGCTTTATTAAGAATGAGCTATCTGCTAATATAAAAATTGATTTATCAGATTTGTTTTTTATGAGGATAAGAATATTGTTTGAATCAAGAATATTTGGGTTATAACCGAATTGCTTAATTACAGCCTCCTTAGTAAGGAAGTTTTCAAATTTTATTTCCATCTCTTTATGTTTCTTAAACATTGATTTTTTCTTCTTTCCAGTATTACACGAAATACATAAAACTAATAAGTAAAAAAAGATTATTTTCTGAGATGTCATTTTTAAAATTTCCTTAATTTGTTTTTTGCCGTGGTTGGTGGCACACCAAACACTTATTTTTTTACTTTTTTATTCCGTTTGGTGTGCCACCAACCGGGGCGGGAGAGGTTTTAGTCTGGTAAATTCTCAAGATATATTCTTTTCAATTTTCCGCCTGAGAAATAGAAGTCTACACGATTTTCAAGAAATCCTATCCCGAATGTCAATGTGTCAAAATGAAATGGTTTTAATTTTAGATTTTTTATTAATTCGTCTTTACTCATATCGCAGTGGATTCCGTAATTAAGTGATATTTCTGGGTTATTTATTTCAAGGCGGGAAATTGAACTATCATTAATCCATTGAACAAAAGATTCATTATAAATTAATTTTTTGCCAATTACAATTCCTCTTTCATCATTAATTACGGTGTCTGAGAGTATTTCAAATTTGATATTTTGCTTTTGAATAAATTCTTTAATTGTTTTTTCTTTTAGGAGATTATAATTATAACCTAAACCAATTGTGTCGGAAATGGTCTGTTTATTTGTGCCTACCGTTGAATTATTTGTACCTACCGTCAAACTGTCTATTTGTGTTTGAGCTTCGCTAATGGTCTTTTGATTATTCGTACAGGAGGTTAGAATAATTACTGTCAGAAATATAGTTAATGTCTGTTTCATAAAATCGATGCTAACTTAGGTTTTTGAAGTAATTCCCCCCGCTGGTCAGGATTTGCAATCCCGTCCTTTTTATTATAAGCATTTGTAATGCGTTTTAGAATGGTCTTCATAATGCAAAGATAAGTTTTCAACTACCAGAGATAATGTTAGAGATTTTATACATCCAATATCACCATCCCATCCCCATAGCTCAGGAATCTATAATTATTATTCACAGCTTCCTGATAAATAGTCTTCCACCTATCCCCAATCATGGCAGAAACTAAGAGAAGCAACGTGCTTTTTGGCTGATGGAAATTGGTAATTAATCCACCACAAACTTTAAATTCATAGCTGGGGAAGATGAAGATTTCTGTATGCCCTATCAGGGTTTCAAGATTTCTTTTCTCCATCCAGTCCAATATATTTTTAAAAGATTTTTGAGAAGAAATAGTTTCCACCTTTAAGAACTGATAGGGCAAAAGTGAGGGAATAAAAAACTCAGCACTGCTATCATTTTCCAGTATTACCCCAAACCAATAAAGGCTTTCCAAAGCACGCAAAGTAGTAGTGCCGGCAGGGATAATTCTCTTTTTATTGGTTGTCATTCTCTCCATAAAATCTTTGTTAAAAACCAACTCCTCCGTGTGCATGGGGTGTTCTATAGCATTCTCAACTTCTACCGGTTGGAAGGTTCCCGCACTTATATGCAGTGTTATATTTTCAATGCTAATCCCTTTATCTTTTATTTTAGAAATCAACTCAGGGGTAAAATGCAAACCCGCTGTTGGCGCTGCCACAGCACCCTTATTTACAGCATATATTGTTTGATAATCTTCTTTATCATTCTCCTCTGCATCGCGGTGGATGTATGGCGGCAAAGGAATCTTCCCTGCCAAATCTAACACCTCCACCCAACTCATGTTTTCGGGTTGCCAACTGAATTTTACATTGGCATATTTGCCATCTCTGCTAATCAATTCTGCAATAAGATTAAGGTCATTAATTTTTAGATAAATCTCCTCGCCCACTGCCCATTTCTTTAGCTTTTTGGCAAGGCATTGCCACACACAATACCCCCTTTGCTGCATTGCCTGATTAATTTCTGTATGCGGTGCTAAAGGCTTCAAACAAAATACTTCAATTACCCCTTCTGTCTTTCTTTTAAAAAGCAAACGCGCTTGCACCACACGGGTATCATTGCGGATAAGCAAGCAATCCGCAGGGAGGTAATCCGCTAAAGATTTAAAAGTAGAATGGATAGTTTCACCACCCCTCACCACCAAAAGTTTTGCGGCATCCCGTTCTGCTAAAGGGTGGGTAGCAATTTGCGCCTCCGGCAATGGGTAATCATAATCGTTAATATCTATTTTATGGGGTAGCATAATGGTGGGGCAAAGGTATTATTTAACCTCACCTAAATCCTCTCTAGAGTAGAGGACTTTTTGCTTCTTTTTAGTTTCAATTTTAGATAAAGTGGGTGCAATGCAGGCGCGTTGGGCTGACAAAAAAGCGGGGGTGCGCAATGGCTTTAGCGTGGAAGCATTTTTTTGTCTTGATTTTTTGGTTACTTTTTCATCAAGGAAAAAGTGACGGAAGAAAAAAACTTCATTATAACTCGCCACGTCTGGCTTTTATAACTCATAACTCATAGTTCATAATTCATAGTTATTGTCGGAACTTTGCCCAACAAAACTTACCCCTTATTTCATGCAATTACTTGATGGCAAATCCCTCTCTACAAAACTAAAAACACACATCAAAACAGAGGTTGATTCACTCACCTCCACTGGCAAAAGAGCCCCCCATTTGGTAGCCATACTTATTGGCGCAAACCCCGCCAGCGAAACCTATGTGGCAGCCAAAATAAAATCATGCGAGGAAGTAGGATTCCAATCTACTTTGTATAGATATGATGCCAGCATTACTGAGGCAGAACTCCTCCAAAAAATAAACGAAATAAACGCAGACAGCAGCATTGACGGGCTATTGGTGCAACTCCCATTGCCCAAACATATCAACGAAACTAAGGTGGTGGAAACGGTAGATTATCGCAAAGATGTGGATGGATTTCACCCCACCAATATTGGGAGGATGGCGAAGGGATTACCCTGCACTTTGCCCGCCACGCCTTATGGTATTTTGAAGCTTTTAGAAGAATACAAAATAGAAACCGCTGGCAAACATTGCGTGGTGATTGGCAGAAGCCATATTGTGGGTTCGCCTATGAGTATTTTGATGGCAAGAAATGATTACCCCGGCAACGCCACAGTTACCATTTGCCACAGCAAAACCAAAGACCTCAGTAGTTTTACACGCAATGCTGATATTATTATTGCCGCCGTAGGCATACCGCAAATGCTAAAAGCAGATATGGTAAAAGATGGCGTGGTGATAGTGGATGTGGGCACCAACCGCATTGAAGATGCTACTAAAAAATCAGGATTTAGGTTGGTGGGAGATGTGGATTTTGATAGCGTAAAAGACAAATGTTCTTATATAAGTCCTGTGCCGGGTGGGGTAGGGCCTATGACTATTGCCGCCCTGCTTTTAAACACTTTAGATACCTACAAAAGAGGTGAATAATACCCCCCAAACATTACCCGTAATGGAGGCCTTTTATACCTTGCAGGGAGAAGGCGCACACACTGGGCGGGCATCATACTTTATAAGGCTTGGCGGCTGCGATGTGGGTTGCGTTTGGTGTGATGTAAAAGACTCTTGGGATGCTGCAATTCATCCGCAAATAAGTATTGAAAAGATTACCGCTGCGGCGGCAGAACTTCCATCACGTATGGCAGTAATAACAGGGGGTGAGCCTTTGATGCATAACCTAAATGCCCTCACCAATGCATTGCAGAATGCGGGTTTTAAAACCCATATAGAAACCAGCGGCACACACCCAATAAGTGGCAATTGGGACTGGATTTGTTTCTCTCCTAAGAAATTTAAAGCACCCCTTGAGGAGTTCTACGCCAAGGCTGATGAATTAAAAATTATCATCTATAATAAAACTGATTTTGATTGGGCAGAGGCACATGCCGCTAAAGTAAACCCCAACTGCAAACTCTTTTTGCAACCTGAGTGGAGTAAAGAAAAAGAAATGCTGCCCCTAATGATAGCCTACATTAAGCAACACCCGCAATGGCAGATGTGCCTGCAAACTCATAAATATATGGGGATAGAGTAGGGGAAAACTGTAGAATTAAATAAAAAAAATGCCTCATGGAAAAATGGATTTATTATGCTTTCATCTCAATGCTTTTTGCGGGGCTTACCTCCGTAATTGCAAAGTTTGGGATGAAGAATGTAAGTGCGGATGCTGCCCTTGCGGTGCGCACTTCTGCCATATTTGGGTTGGTATGGCTCAATCTATTTTTCTTTAAACATGATTACCATTTCAGTGCGCTTACTACCAAAGATATTTTATTTCTTTGCCTCTCTGGGGTTACCACTACTATCTCATGGATATTTTATTACCGCGCCATGAAAGAAGGCAACGTATCTGTTGTTGCCACCATTGATAAAGGGAGTATTGTGGTTACCCTCCTCTTAGCTTTTTGGCTTTTGAAAGAGCCGTTTACTTGGAAGATATTCACCGCCGCCGCAATGATAATTGGGGGGTTGGTGTTGTTGGTTTGGAAGTAGAAAATTTATTGACTTAAATAGAATCAAAAAAATAAATTTCCATATCCCAAAAAGTATTTAGACATTTGCCTAAATATACAAACGCCTAATAAAAGTGAATGCCATCTTTAAAGCCCTTAATGACCCTACTCGCAGGGAGATTATAAACCTCCTAAAAAAGGGCGACCTCACTGCGGGAGAAATAGCAGATAAATTTGATATGACCAAGCCAAGTATCTCTCACCATTTGGATATTTTAAAGCAGGCGGATTTAGTGCTGAACTTAAAAAAAGGACAGTTTATTTATTACTCGCTTAACATGACGGTGCTTGATGAAATTATAGATTGGCTTACTTCCATTAACAAAAAAATAAAAACCAATAAAAAATGAAAAACTTAAATTTAAAAATTGAAATGATGCTATGGGCAATAGCTGTTTTGCCCCTAATTTATTTGGCAACTACTTATGCCAAACTGCCAGCAGAAGTGCCTACCCATTTTGGCTTAGATGGCAAACCCAATGGCTTTAGCAGTAAACAGAGCTTTGTTTTTATCCTACTTGCAATGAATGTGGGCACATATCTACTCATGCTTTTTCTACCTAAAATTGACTCTAAAAAGAACATAAGTTTAGAGCAATCCATTTATACAAAACTGCGTGTTCTTCTTCAACTGTTTATGGCGGCAATTAGTGTTTTTATTATTTATTCTGCACTTAGCACCACGGTACAGGTAGCGGCAATTTATTTAATATTAGGGCTCTTTTTTGCTTTGATGGGAAACTACATTCAGGCAGTAAAACCTAATTATTTTGTGGGCATCCGCACGCCGTGGACATTGCAAAATGATGTGGTGTGGCAGAAGACCCATAGGGTAGGGGGCAAGCTTTGGTTTTGGGGTGGGCTGGCAATGGCAACCCTTGCTTTTATGGTGCCGGTAGATTACCAACCTCATGTTATTTTAGGCTTAATTGCTGTGATGGTACTCTATCCTCTTGGGTATTCTTATTGGGCTTTTAAGCAAGAAGAGAAGAAGAGTGAGGGGTAGTTTAAAAGTAACCAACCTTGGCACTGGGTAATGTCATGGTGAGCTTGCCTAACCATGTTATTCCACCCTTCGGCAAGCTCAGGGTGACACCCTTTTCAATCTTCCGAACAGTTGTGGTGGCAGGTACTTTACCTATATAAATTCTTCCTCGTCCATAAAACCTTTTTTACAGGAGTTACTGGTTTATAATCTGGCAAAGTAAATTCCTCCATATAGATAATGGAGAGGCTTATGATTTTCTCAGGCTTGGATGTTTTGCTTTTGTCCTCATACCATTTATCAAGGATGTATTTGCAATAAAAAGGGCGCACCTGTTTGTTCCAGTCAAAGGTTAAATTCTCCGAAAATTTCCGCCACCTATCTGATGGAAACATGGAAACAATATTCTCAGGTTTTTGATAATTGATGGGCGCACCATTTCGGTTGAGGTCAATGGTATCACCCTTTTGGGTAACTGCAGCAAAGATGAACCACCCATCATTTTTATAAACCGCCGGGGCAAACATCCGCCAGTTTTGTTCAAGCCTCAGGGCGTAGGCGGGGTATTTAACTTCTTCTACCATTTCCACAGGGCTATAGTTGAGGTCAGCAATATTCCAAAGAAAAGAAAAGGCTATAGCAATGGTAAGGAAGTAGGATTTTGTATTTTCTAGGAGAGTAGGTTTGGGGCTTTCAATTATTATTTCAGGAGTTGTGTGCTGAGTAAAATCAAATGGAATTAATCCAATACTTGCCACTATGGAAATTAAGAAAAACAAGCCCACATAAAGCGTAAAACCAAAACAAATTTGAGTGATGCAGAAAATAATAATTGCCACCAACCGCAGCTGTTTTGTTTTGTAAGGAGAGATTAAAAGAAATGGAATCAGGACTTCAATCCCCCACACCAAATGGGTGAGAATTTTTAAGAATGTTGGGTAATGATAAATCATTTTTCCAAGAGGCAAAACCATCTGGTCAATACTGAGGGCGTAGTATATAGCCGTGCCATCACTCAACCATTCAGCACTGCTTTTTTGGATGCCTGAGAAAAAATAAAGTGAGAAAAAAAGTAGAATATATCCCACACCAGCCAGCCCGAAATAGGAATTGTCTTGGGTAGAAATATCATCCTTCCTGCTGTCAAAAGAATACCTTTTATCCCAAGGTAAAAAGATTCCCCAAAACAAAAGGATGCGAAGCAAATCATCACCAGATTGTAGAATCATAGGGTTGCGGTTATGCAGAGAAACCATCAAGAGCCATGAGAGGATGGTTGCAATTCTGATTTTAAAACCCATGCTTAACGCCAAAGCAGCAATGCCAGCCGCGGCAAATAAAATTATCTGCCACCAAGCCTCCCCACTCCAACTATGGATACTCCAATGAAAAGGATTATTATCATAATCCCGCATTGCTTGTAAGGGGAATGCTCCATAATCCGTAAAGAAAGCCTGCAAATCCCCAAGCCTAATCCCAAGGTCAAGCAGGATTAAAAGCCCAACTGCAATACGCATGAAAGCTAAAGCACGAAGGTCAAGGGAGAAGGTTTTATGGAAGGAAATAATTAACATTTAGTTTAGTTAATGCTTTCAAACTGCTCACGATATATCCTTGCAAGTTCTTTATGACCTGAATTGTTAAGGTGTTGATCAATTCTACCATAAAGTCTTTTTGTTTTAGCAACTTTCCTCATTTTATCTAATGGGTCGGTAATGAAAATATTATTCTCTCTACATTTAGTTACGAATTTTTTGCTGGGTAAATAAATATCATAATCTTTCTTTTGGATAGAAAATATCTTTGTGTATTTCTCTAATTCATCATCATGAACTTGCAGAATGTGTGGAATTAAAATTAATGAGTAAGGTGTATTGTAAGTTCTAAATAACGAGTCAGTTTTCATCACTATCTTGAAGGTGTTCTCCCACATGGGAGAGTTTTCAGAAGACTTTAATAATGCTTTAGGGAAGTAATATGGTGTCAATCCACACTTAGCTAATAGCACACTCACACTCCTCCTGAATAGGATGTAAAGTTGAGAATATTGTTCAAGACTTTCGTTAATGGGATAGAGCCATGCATCTTTTATTGCTGCCAAAGAAAAGTGTTTTGGAAAAGAAAATTTGCTATGATTGCCATTAGGGCTACCAGCTTTAAAAACTGTATCGTGCTTCTCTAAAAAATCATTGCCAACAAAAAAAAAGAGCAATGCATATTCGTATTTGTTTTTTGATAATTCTTCTCTGGCTTTTAAATAGTATTGATTTGGTGAATATCCTGAACATGCAGTGTTAACTATCTCTTCTGGATGGTTTACAATTTCAAACCAACGATTTCTTTGGGCTTCTAAAATATTACAAGATGATAAGGAGTCTTCATCTATACTAAGTCCTTCCAAAAAAGAATCTCCTATAACAAGGATTTTATATTTTCCCTTTTTGCTGTGGCGGCAAAGCCTGTAACCTTCCTTATCTGTTCTAAAGGTTACTTCATGCTCTCCTGTGTTTACTTTTTTGTTAATGTTGGGGGCGTGTTTCCATCCCAGTTTATTATCAGGAATCCATAAGTCTTTATCCACCATTACCAATTGTTGCGGGGCAAACCAACGCACCAAACTCTCACAAAGCAATACAGAAAACGCAATGCTTATTAATACTATTGCAGTATTCTTTAATCTGTTTTTCCATTTGTGGTTGGGAGAATTCATATACTAATGTTGTCTTTCTAATTTAAAAATTAACCACATAGTTACATAGAAAAACTATGATTCTATGTGGCTATATATTTTTTTATAAGTTGACATAGATACTGAAAAATATTTTCAGCAAAATCATCTGAACTGTTGTTCATTTTTTAAGAAAAAAAGCGGGAAACGGGACTTGAACCCGCGGCCTCAACTTTGGGAAAGTTGTGCTCTACCAACTGAGCTATTCCCGCTTG
>JAPLCZ010000019.1 GCA_026391915.1 Bacteroidota bacterium
CTTGCTGTTGTATGTATCTTCCAGTTGTCATTCACTTTTATTGCCAATACCTGGGATAAAAAAGCTGAGAAGTTTGCCAATGGCGACCTCGTTAAAAAACGCCACTATATTGATTCTGTAGGCAGAAAACCTATCCTCAACTTGTTTGTGCGCAAGTACAATTATCAGGATGTAAAAGAAAGGTCTCTGAATATGGGATTGGATTTAAGAGGTGGTATGCACGTTACCCTTGAGGTAGCTATGAATGAGTTACTACAACAACTCTCAGGTGCCAACCCTGATGCCACATTTAATAAAGCCATCAACATTGCCAAGAAAAAGCAAGCCACCAGCACACGTGGTTATATTGATTTATTTTATGATGAGATAAAAGCCATCAACCCTAATGTGAGGCTTTCTCAATATTTTGCAACCTTAGATAATAAGGAGAGTATTACATTTAGTTCTAGCAATGAGGATGTTCTTAGCTTCTTGCGTAAAGAATCTAAGAGTGCCATTGACAGAACTTATAAAATCATCCAAACTAGGATAGATAAGTTTGGGGTAAGCCAACCCAATATCAGTTTTGACCCTAATGCTGGGCGTATCACTGTTGAGCTTCCCGGAGCTGATGACCCTGAACGTGTACGTAAATACTTACAAGGTTCTGCAAAGCTTGAGTTTTATGAAACTTATACTCTTGGTGAGTTGGGCTCTTTCTTAACGGAAGCAGACAAAGAGTATTATACTTTACTGCACTTAAATGATAAAAATGCAGATAGCAGTAAATACAGTAAGGCGGATACTACCAAAAAAGAAACAGTTGCTAAAACTGAAACTAAGACTACAAAAGATACCGCAAAAGGTAAAACAGATACTGTAGCTAAAAAGGATGATAAGAAGGGCAAGGAGAAAGAAAAACCAAAAGAACAACCACTTCTTGCTTTGCTTTTAAGTGCAGCAGGTCAAGTGAATGAGGGAATGTATAATTCCCCAGTGGTAGGTTATGTTAAGATTGCAGATACTTCAAAAGTAAATTCAGTTCTTGCTAAAGAAGAAATTCGTAGCATACTTCCAACTGAAGTAAAATTTATGTGGTCAACAAAACCAACAGATAAAGCTATCGAAGAAATTACCCTTATAGCATTGCGCAAAACAGGACTTACTGGGCAGGAAGCAGTTATAACTGGAGAGGTAATTACCGATGCTAAAAAAGATATTGACCGCCAAACCAACAGCTATGAGGTAAGCATGCAAATGAATACCAAAGGTGCACAGGAGTGGGCAAAAGTAACTACAGAGAATCAAGGAAAATTTGTAGCTATTGTGTTGGATGATGTAGTCTATTCTGCACCTCGTGTTATCAACCCGATTACAGGAGGCCGTTCTCAGATTACTGGAAACTTCACTGCAGAGGAGGCTGGCGACCTTGCAAACATTCTTAAAGCAGGTAAACTCCCCGTGAGAGTACAAATTATTGAAGAGGCGATTGTTGGTCCTTCTTTAGGCCAGGATGCCATCAACAGCGGGCTTAGAAGTTTGTTAGTTGGTTTTATCTGTATCATTGTCTTCATGATTTTATATTACAACAGAAGTGGTTGGGTTGCCAATCTTGCTTTGCTTGTAAACTTATTCTTTATCATTGGGGTGCTTGCCTCTTTAGGCGCAGCACTTACACTTCCGGGTATGGCGGGTATAGTACTTACACTTGCTATGGCAGTGGATGCCAACGTACTTATCTATGAACGTATACGTGATGAGATGGAAGACGGTAAAAGCCTTAAGCTAGCCATTGCAGAAGGTTTCAAAGCGGCAATGTCATCCATTATAGATGCGAATTTAGTAACCTTACTTATAGGTATCATTCTTCTTGCATTTGGACAAGGACCTATCTACGGTTTCGCAGTAGTATTGGTAATTGGTATCCTCACCACTTTGTTCTGTTCTATCTTAATTACAAGATTAATTTTTGATTGGCTTCTTGAGAAAGACAGCAAAATCAATTTTGGTAATCCTGTTACTTTGCATTTCCTCCGTAACATCAATTATGATTTCGTAGGAAAACGTAAAATATTTTATATAATCTCAGGGATTACCATTGCCATTGGTATAGGTTCTCTCTTTGTAAATGGCTTAAACTTCGGTGTTGATTTTAAAGGAGGAAGAAGCTATGTTGTAGAATTTAAGAAACCTGTGAATGACAAAATTGTTGATATCAGGTCAGGGTTAACTACTGCATTTGGTAGCGCGCCGGAAGTAAAAACTTATGGTTCCGATTACAAATTGGATATTATTACTGATTACAAAGTAACTGAAAATGGAGACTCTGTAAACTCTCAGGTGAAGGCTGTAATGCTAAAAGGAATGGAGAAATTGGGTGCTGGATATGAGCCTAAAATTCTTAGAGAGGAAGTGGTAGGTTCTACCATAGCAACAGAGGTTAAAAATTCTGCCTTTGGTTCTATTTTCTTCTCTCTTTTGGTAATCTTTATCTATATGATTGTGAGGTTTAGGAGATGGCAGTTTGCCTTGGGTGCTACTGTGGCTCTTGCGCATGATATCTTCTTTGTGCTTACCTTCTTCTCTTTGTTTAAGGATGTAATGCCTTTCTCAATGAATGTTGACCAATCAATTATAGCAGCACTGCTTACCATTGCGTGCTATTCAATGAATGATACCGTGGTAGTATTTGACCGTATCCGTGAATACCTCAACAATAATAAAAAGGCTGCTATGATTCCTACCATCAACACTGCGATTAACAAAACACTTAGCAGAACTGTGATTACTTCTTTCACAGTGTTTATGATTGTTTTGATTTTGTTTATTTTCGGTGGTCAGGTAATTAAAGGCTTCTCCTTCGCAATGCTTGTGGGTATTATTGTGGGTACTTATTCTTCCATCTTTGTGGCAACACCAATTGTGGTGGACTTCCATAAAAAGAAAGAGTTGGACGCCGAAAGTTTTAACTAAGAAACTATATATAAATTTATAAAATAAAAAGGCATCCAATGGATGCCTTTTTATTTTATAGTTAATTCATCTGTGGGTCATCGGGAGAATTGGAAAGCGCCTTATACAAACCACCCATGTTAACAAGAATGCTTTTCCACATAGTTTCGTTGTCTTTCTCAAAAATAATCTGCGGAGTGGCATTAGCAACTATCCAGGTTTTTTCATCAATCTCTGCTTTCAATTGCTCCTCACCCCAACCGCTATAGCCAATAAAAAAGCGGTAGTCATCTACAGGCAAAGTATTATTTTCAATCTTGGTGATAACAGTATTAAAATCACCGCCCCAATACAATCCATCCATAATTTTGATGGCGCTATCAGCCAAACTTTCATCTCTATGGATAAAGTGCAAAGTGTTGCCCTCCACTGGGCCGCCAGTATATAGCGGCACTTCTAGGTCAGTTGAAATTATCATCACATCCTGAATTACAAATTCCATTTGCCTGTTGATAATAAAACCGAAACTACCTTTTTCAGAATGGTCGCACAATAAAATAACAGTGCGGTTAAAGTTTGGGTCATGCAAAAATGGCTCTGACAAAAGGAGTCTGCCTGATGCCGCGGGAATATGTTGAGTTGAGGACATTGCAGCAAAAGTAAAAGAGGAGAGTGAATAACGAATAGAGAAAAATACAAAAGGCACAAAGAAAATTTTCTTTGTGCCTTTTGTGAAAAGTCTTCGTGAACTTAGTGGTTAAAATCTAGTGCTTAATAAACTTAGTTTGGTGAATGCTATTAAGGGTTTTTACGGTCATAAAATAAACCCCACTCCTTAAACCTGAAACATCAATGGCAGAGACAGAAGAGGTATTCATAATCTCTCTACCCGTAATATCAGTGATAATAATTTTTGTATCGTTTTCTATGTTGTTTGTTTTTATGTAAACTGTATTTAAAACAGGGTTAGGATAAATACGAAAAGAGGAGTGTTCCTGTACCTCTTTTACTCCGGTAATAAAAGTACCGAAATCTGAGAATACATCTTTTTGAGCATTTTCATATCTGCTTAAACTTTTGTTCCAATCAAGGCGAATGTTAATGGTCATTCGGTTCATAGCATCATAAGTAGTTTGATATTTTGTACCGCTCTGTACCAACCATTTTGTCGTATTCCAATAAGCAGACTCATTACCTGAAACTGCATTTTTAGGATTGGCTTTGGT
>JAPLCZ010000300.1 GCA_026391915.1 Bacteroidota bacterium
CCCCAATAGCCTCACTACTACCTTTGTCCCCGGCACAAGTCAACAAACAGCAGGCGCATTTAGAGTAACCGTAACTGCCATTAAATACAACAACTCCACCTGCCCAGATGCAGTGGTAAATGCAGACTATAAAATCCGCCCGCAACCAGTAGCAAAATTTGGAGGCACACCAAGAATAGGTTGCCAACCCCTAACTGTTTACTTCCGTGATAGCAGCGACGTAAGCGAAGGATGGATAGACCAATGGGATTGGGATTTTGGAGATGGAACAACCCTCACCGCTAGCACAGACCCTAACCCAGTGCATACCTATCTGCAACCCGGCACTTATACCGTAAAACTCACCGCTTATAGCAATGATGTAAAAGGCAGCCGTTGCAGCAATACAGTAACTTATAACAACTACATCACCGTAAGAGAAACCCCAATTGCATCCTTTGCAGCCAAGCCAACCTTTACCACAATCTCATTACCAAGAATTGAGTTTGAAAACTATACCAACCCCCGCACCCAACAAATGAAATGGTTGTGGAATTTTGGAGATGGCACCAACTCAAAAGATGAAAACCCAATCCATAATTATGAAGATACCGGCATCTATACCGTAAAGCTGATAGCCACCAACCAATACGGATGTAAAGATGATAGCATGATAGCTAACTACATCAATATCCGCCCAGAGATAATTGTTTACATACCCAATGCATTTACCCCAAACCAATTGTTTAATGATAGAACAGTGGTCAATGAAAGATTTGCACCGGTAGTAACCGATGTAGGCAGCTACCAACTTCAAATCTTCAGCAGATGGGGAGAACTCCTCTACGAAACCACCGACAAAACCAAAGGTTGGGATGGTACCTTCCATGGCAACCAATGCCAAGAGGATGTGTATGTTTATGTATTACATGTAACCTCTTTTGTAGGGAAGAAATATAAATATACGGGGAATATAAGCTTGCTGAGATAGGCTTTATTAACTCAATAATTATAAAAAAAGGGGCATTTGATAATGCCCCTTTTTTGGTTTTTGAGGGGGGGGGGAACTAAAGAGGTAGAATTGGGAATAGGATAACAAAAAATGGACTCCTAATTTTACAAATAATCTTTCTATCTTTGATATAAAATTACCGCCATGAAAAAGAAACTGCACCTAATAGTTTTAGTGTTTTTATGCGCCTTCAATTCTTTATTTGCGCAACTTAACGGCACTTACACCATCAACCCCTCAGGTAGTGGGACAAAGAATTTTACCACCTTTAAAGCTGCTGCAAAAATGCTTAAAGATAGTGGCGTTAATGGTGCTGTAGTTTTCTCAATTGCTAATGGTATATATAACGAAAGAGTTAGTATTGATACCATTAAAGGTACATCAAAAACAAATACCGTAACCTTTGAATCTGCAAGTGGGGATAGTAGTAAAGTGATTCTTGATTATGGGGCAGGGGCGACTGCTGATTTATATACTCTTCGCCTTAACGGATGTAGCTATATAAATTTTAATAAAATCACTGTCCAAAAGTCCGGGGGTACTAATAATTATGGGATAGAGGTTACCGGAAGCGCCCATCATAATAAGGTTTCTAATTGTATTGTAAAGGCAGCAAAAACTGCTTCTTTGTGTTATGTTATTTACTCTGCAACAGGGATAGATTCTGTAAATACTTTCTATAACAATTATATTCTAAATGGCTATTATAAAATCTATTGGGATGGAGGTAAAAAATCAGAAAAGAAAAATGAATTTATACATAACATTCTGGATAGCTCAACCTATTATGGAGTAT
>JAPLCZ010000264.1 GCA_026391915.1 Bacteroidota bacterium
TAGGCAAAGTCATTTCCTTTGCCACCCAAATAAGAGCCCCATTGTCTTTTGCCTTCGTCATTAAAACCTAAAAGAAAGGCATCAGTGTTACCGCCTATTGTATTTTGGTAGCTGCCATTGGTAGAAATCCCTGTGGAAGAATTAGTCCATCCTATTATGTATAAATTATTTTTATAGCTGATAATGTTATGCCCTAAATCATCATCTTTACCACCATAATAAGTACCCCAAACTATATTGCCTTTGGTATTGAATTTAACCAAAAAGGCATCTCGCCCACCAGCTAATGAATCCTGATAAATTCCTTTTGTAGCCATCTTTGTTGTGGAAAGGGTTTGCCCAGTAACATAAATATTCCCTGAATCATCGGTTGTATTTGCAAGACCATAATCAGCGAGTTTACCGCCATAATAAGTGCCCCAAATACGAATGCCGGATTTATCAAATTTACTTAGAAAGACATCGTAATATCCTGCAAGTGCTGTTTGGTAAACCCAAGAAGTAGAGATATTTTTTGTAGAGGCTGTTTTACCCGAAATGTAGATGTTACCGAATTTATCTTTGCTTATGCTTTCTCCTTCGTCATAAGCCTCACCCCCATTATAGGTAGCCCATTGCCTGATGCCATTGCCATTAAATTTAACCAAATACGCATCTTCCTTTCCGCCAACAGTATCTTGGTGTGCACCTTTTGTAGCAATACTATTGGTTGATTTTGAAACCCCGGTAGCATAAACATTTCCTGAGTCATCAGCGATGGCATCTGCACCGATATCGGTATCTGCACCGCCATAATATGTGCCCCATTTTAATTGACCTGTTGTATTAAATTTAGCAATAAAGGCATCATAACTGCCGCCCAACTTTATTTGGTGTGCCCCCAAAGTAGCCACAGCATTTGTAGAACTTGTCCTACCGGTAATAACGATATTATCTGAATCATCTTTGGCTATTGCAAAACCTTTATCCTCATTACTGCCGCCATAATAAGTGGCCCATTGGCGGATTCCTTTTCCATTTAGTTTCACAATAAAGGCATCTGTATTTAATCCCGATTTTGTTTGATAAGCCCCGGAAGTGGCAATTGCATTTGTAGAGGTTGTATATCCTGTTATCAATAAATTACCAGAATCTAAGGCAACTACATCTTGCCCATAATCTTCCAAAGCACCGCCATAATATGTGCTCCAAATAATGCTGGGAGATGGATCTATTATAAGGGTTTTTGTTTTGTCAAAGTTGGACGTAATGAATGATACTATTTTCTCTTTGGCGTTATTTGTAAGTAGATACTCAACATTTACAGCTTCCTTAGTTTCTTCTAAAAAACTCTTAGGAATACTTTCACTCAGCAACCCATTTGATAGGGTAAGTTCTATTTTGCCATCATTGAGTTTAGTTTTTAAAGTTCCTTTATATTCAATTTTTATTTGAGCTACATCTGCACCCTTATGCACTATAAAATTATATTTGAATGGTGTTGATTTGTTATATGAAGCAATAAATTCTAAGTCAATCCCATTATAAATATCTTTATACATCACCTTACTAAAATGATTAACTTTTGTCACACCCCCAACAGCATTATAGTAATTCAGATAATCCCTCCCAATGTTTTGAGGAATGATTTCCGGGTTAGTATTAGCCCCAATCAGTACAACATCTATCCTGTGAAATTGCAACACCCCATTTTCTAACACATAGGTATCATAACTGAAGCTATTCTTTTTTAATTGCACATTTAAACCCTCAGAATTTAATAAGTATTTCACCTCAGAGTTGGGAGTAAAATCCTGATTGTAAATCTGCCCTTTATTTTCAATAAACCCATATACTGTTTTGGGTATATGATTACTAACCACACTCCCCCCGCCGGCAACCGCCAATTGGCATATAGCTAAAAAACAAATTACAATTAACTTTTTCAATAGGCTTTGCTTAAATCACATTCAAAATTAATCATCATTTGTAAGATGGCATAATACCTCTTTGTAAGTTTATCCCCTTAATAATTAGAATCTGCTTTTTATTAAAACATACTTTTGTCCCATTCATAAATTAAAAACACGGAATTTTGCGGGTAGTAATTGCTAATATGACGTTTGTAGAAAGAGTAGGGCTGAGCTTTGTTTGGCTAAAACATTTGGGTAGGTTTTCTCCTACTGAGCTGAGGAAATTCTACGGTGATTTTAATATTGTTGGTAGCCGTGTGATGGGTAGCTTTCTTATCTTATTCTTATTGATTGTGGTGGGTATTGTACTTACCCTAGTTATCCTATACGGGCAGTGGGAGCCGCTAAAGAAGTAGGGTTGTCTTGTTTTTATTTGAATGAATTAGCCTCATTGCCTTTGTAAACCTCACCCCAACCCCTCTCCAAAGGAGAGGGGCAAGA
>JAPLCZ010000242.1 GCA_026391915.1 Bacteroidota bacterium
ATCAGTTTTTCTCCTTTAAAATCACTAAGGGTTCTTATTAAAGATTCTGTGGCGGTGCCCACAACGTTGGCTAAATCTTCTCTGGAGATGGCAATGCTAAATTGCTGTTGCCCTTCATCCATATATTTTTTCTGTAGCAGCAAAAGAGATTCTGCCACCCGTTTGCGCACTGAGCTATACGCCAATTCCAGCAATTGCTCTTGCCTATCTGCTATATTTTTGGTGAGGATATGGATGAATTTTTTAGCCACCTCGCGGTTGTTATAAACTAGGTTAAAAAAATCTTCTCTGGGGATAAAAGTAATCTCAGAATCTTCAAGGGTTTCTGCACTTTCAGCGTAGTCTTTCCCCTCCAGCAAAGAGGTGTATCCAAAGAACTCACCTTGCTTTAATAATTCGGTAATTAACTCTTTACCGTTGTCATGGATTTTATAAATTTTTACCCTGCCCTCATTTATGTAATAGATGCCACGGGGCACTCCTCTATCCCTGTAAATAATATCTTTCTTTTTATAAGTGCTGGTCTTTTTGTCTTCAATAAATTTAAGCATGGCATCTCTGCCTGCAATATCTCCAATAAATTCTGTGAGACCTTCAATATCCTTTTGATATTCTCTTTTTATGCTTTCCGCTTTTTTAAGGCGGCTCTCCACAGCATTAAGCAATTCAATTTTATCAAAGGGTTTGGTGATGTAATCATCCGCGCCCATTTCCATTCCTTTGCGTACCTCGCTACGTTCAGTTTTTGCAGTGAGAAATATAAAAGGGATGTTGGTAGTTTCCTCATTCCTATTCAGCATATGCAATACGCCATAACCATCCAACACCGGCATCATGATGTCACAAATAATTAAATCGGGTTTACTTTTATTCACCTCCTCCACACCTTTTTTGCCATCGGAGGCAGTGGTTATTTTGTAGCCTGAGAGTTCAAGAATCTCAGCGGTATTTTCTCTTACTTCTTTGTTGTCCTCAATCAATAAAATATGTTGCATGGGTAATGGTTTTAATTATTATTTTTCTTAAAGGTGATGGTAAAAGTAGTGCCTACATCCAGTTCACTTTCCATTTCCAGATAGCCATTCATCAGCTCTACATATTTGGCTACAATGTTTAACCCTAAGCCGGTGCCTTGTATGTTGGATGCATTTTGCCCTCTGAAAAATCTTTCAAACAAATGCTCTTTATCCTCCTTGCTGATGCCAATGCCCTGGTCTTTTATAGAAATGGTTACAGCATTTTTATCAGAGGAAGTTGTTAGCGTTATCTCTTTATTCTCATCAGAAAACTTGATGGCATTCGAGATTAAATTAATCAGGATGTTGCGTGTGAGTTTAGGGTCGTTATTTATTTCTTCTTCACCACTATGGGTATAGTTTATTTGTTGCCCTTCTTTGCAAATGCCTTTCATTTCATTCACTACTTCTGTAGCAATAGTTTTAAGATTTACCTCTTTAAAATCTGCCACCACTTTGCCTTCTTCAATTTTACTGAGGGAAAGAAAATCACTCAAAATATCATTCATATTATTAACGGCAGATTTAATCCTATCCACATGTTTGGCGCGCTTATCCTGTTGTTCTGTAGCTGGGTATTCTGGGATTAAAGAGGCAGAAGAAAGTATGGTAGTAAGGGGAGTGCGGAACTCATGGGATGCCATAGAAAGAAACCTTGATTTCATCTCATTCAACTCTTTTTCTTTTTCCAAAGCTTCTGCTAAATCAGCCCTTGACTTTTCAATTTCGGTAAGCGCCTCTTGTAAAACTTTGGTTCTATCTTGCACCTTAGATTCCAGTTTTGCATTGTTGGTTTTTAGTTCCTCTGCTAAAAGTTCAAGACTCTTTTTTTGTTCTAGTATTCCCTGCTCTGCTAATTTCCTTTTAGTAATATCTATCACAAATCCAATCACAAATTTTTGACCTCCGCTTTCAAAAGGGCTAAGGCTAATCTCTACCGGGAACTCAGTTCCGTCTTTTTTCTTGGCATACAAATCCATCCCAATTCCCATGCTGCGTGGGTGCGGATTATGGTTATAATTTTCACGATGCTGTTCATGCCTTTTTGTGAGCCTATCTGGCATCAGGCACTCAATGGTTTTGCCTATAAGTTCCTCTTTATTGTAGCCAAATAATCTTTCAGTGGCTGGGTTTACTTCTTGTATTTCTCCTGATTTTGCTATTACTATTATGCTCTCAGTGGCATGCTCAAAAAGTTCCTGAGGCAGGTGGTTTCGTTGTTCTGTATTCATCACAAATTTTGAAGCCGTGAAATTAGTTTTATGCATTGAATTATTAAGAATTTATTGGAACAAAAAGCTGGCAATTGCACTAAACAATTGCCAGCCTTACCTAAAAATATCAACCTATGAAAGTTCTATTTTGATGGTGGTAAAAGCACATCACCTATTACATGCACAATACCATTTGATGCCGGAACAGAGGCTAAGATCTGTGAGCCATTGATATAAGTTTTGCCATCCTTCACTGTGATTTTTGCATTGCCACCATTCACCATTCCAAGGTTTTGCCCATCATGCAAATTCTCCACTTTAAAAGAACTTACGCAAACATGATATTGCAGAATATCTGCAAGTTTGGCTTTGTTTTCTGGCTTTAATAAGTCCTCCACTGTACCTTTCGGGAGTTTATCAAAGGCGGCATTAACTGGTGCAAAAACTGTAAAAGGTCCTTGGTTAGCAAGTGAGGTTACAAGGTCTGCCGCCTGCACTGCCTTGACCAACGTGGTGTGGTCTTTTGAGCCAACAGCAACCTGCACCACATTCTTTTGCGAACCATCATCTTTTACATCTGCAATACTTTTAGAGCCCGCTTGGTCTGTGGAAGTTGTTGTTTCTGTTTCATTATTTTCCGATTTAACCTCCTGATTGCAAGAGGTAGCTACAAAAGCTGCGGTAGCCAACAACATAATAAATAAGTACTTTTTCATTTGAGTGTATTTTAGTTTTGTTCTTTTAATTACACCACAAAGTACCCAACCCAATTTAGTACAGTAAATGATTTAGGTCATATGAGTTGATGATAATTAGCATAGAAATCTTGGTAGCAAAACTTAATCCTTGAACCATGATTAAAATCATCTTTTATGGTCATGAATTCTCGCAAACTTTGTGGAAGAATTTTAATCCATGAAAAGAGCATCCACTCACAATTTCCACATTCCCGTAATGGGACTAAGTTTTACTATTGATACACCGCTAAAAGTGGCGCGGTATGGTATCTCTTCTGTTGTTTCTATTATTGAAGATGAATTGATAGAACAGATGAGGAAGTTCCATTCAGAACAAGCTGGTATATCATACACAGCCATTGCTAATACAGAGGAAGATTTCCGTGCAAGGAGGATAACGGCCTACCTTAATCTTATCCATAAATTAGTAGATGAACAAACTGAAAAATTGCGTGAGCTACCTTTTGCAGAGGGCTCTGATATTGTAAAGTATTTTGAGCTTCTGCCAGAGACATCATACCTTAAAAAAATGTTTAAGGGGATGATGGAACTAGAAGAGGGGAACGCTAAATCTATTTTGCAAAGAGGGCTAAGAACGCAAATTATTTCGGGTGATATTGATGTAAATATTATGAGTAAGGTTGATAGAGTTAAATATACTGATGATGGTGAACCTATCATCAATGAAAACTCTGATGCCCTTGCTGCTTTCAGGGGTTTTGCCAAGAGTAATTTGAATTCTTCTGTGGTGTTTTCTGCAGGGTATAATCCTCGCCTCTATGCATATATAGAGTCCTTCTCTGATTTTTTCCCTGATGCCAATAGTGAGCTTAAAAAGAAATTAATCTTAAAAGTAAGTGACTACCGTTCTGCACTTACCCAAGGGAAATTATTGGCAAAAAAAGGATTATGGATTTCTGAATTCAGAATTGAATCGGGGTTGAATTGTGGAGGCCATGCCTTTGCTACTGATGGGCTTTTATTAGGGCCAATATTAGAAGAATTTAAAACCAACAGAACTGCTCTTTTTGATGAACTCTTAGAGATGTGTAACGCTGCCTTATCAGCAAAAGCAATTCATACTTTCAAGATAATACCTGAGTTAAAAATTTCGGTACAAGGTGGTATAGGCACTGCCCACGAAAATCAATTTTTATTGGATTATTATCATGCTGATAGCACTGGCTGGGGGAGTCCATTCCTATTAGTGCCAGAAGCAACTAATGTGGATGATGAAACTTTGCATAACCTTGCCACAGCAAAAAAAGAGGATTATTATCTTAGCAATTCCTCACCCTTGGGTGTTCCCTTTAATAACTTTAAAAAAAGCACATCAGAGGTACAAAGACTTAAGCGAATAGAAAAAGGAAGACCCGGCAGCCCTTGTTATAAAAAAGCATTATCCAGCAATACAGAGTTTACCAAAGAGCCTATTTGCACTGCATCACGCCAATATCAAAACCTAAAAATTGCTCAACTTAAAAGGGAGCATTTGCCGGAAAATTTATACCAACAAAAGTATAATTCTGTAATAGAAAAAGATTGCCTTTGCGAAGGGCTTGCAGTTTCCGCTTTACTCAAAAATCATTTGAAACCCCCACATAAACTTACTGCTGTTACCATATGCCCTGGGCCCAACTTAGCATATTTTTCCGGGCAGTTTTCTTTAAAGCAAATG
>JAPLCZ010000176.1 GCA_026391915.1 Bacteroidota bacterium
AACCCCTCAAATAAAAGTATTACCAATGGTCACGACAGATTATATTGTTTCAACAAAAAATAAGAAATGTCCTAATATTTCAGATACTATTCGAGTAACTGTTTATCCAAAACCAAAGGCTGGGTTTACTCTTTCGAAAGTTCAGGGGTTATTTCCTCTTGATGTTCATTTCACTAACAATTCAAAAAATGCAAATAAATATATTTGGATGTTTGGGGATTCTATTTCCTCTTCAAATACTATTGATGCTAATTTCATTTATAAACAATCGGGATTATATCACCCTACCCTTATTGCCTCTAATCCATTTTGCAGTGACACTGCAACCTCTTCAATAGATGTTTATGAGCCTTACTCAATTTATATCCCGGATATTTTTACACCAAATTCAGACGGTTTAAATGATTTATTTGAGCCTCAAATAACATCTATGAAAAGCATAGAAGGAAAAATTTTTACGCGCTGGGGTGAAGAAATTTATTCATTCTCTATTCCAACAAATAAATGGTGGAATGGGACATTTCATGATAAAAAAGTAGAGGATGGCATCTATATTTATAACCTTGATGTCATTGATAAAAGAGGCAAATCTCATTACTATTATGGGCGAATATATGTTGCACAATAAACCTGCTCTTCTCACTTCCCCCCCCTTATTATAAGTATTTTTAATCTGCCGTCATTACTGGCACTTCAAAAATTTTTCACCACGCAGTCTTCCCCGAACTTAGGTGTATAAATATAAAAAAATCTTTCTAAAATTACATTCCAATTCTTCACTTCTTCACTCCAGCAGCCTCTCCAGTTTGCAGCCACGGCTGCCCTTCATATACACTACTGCATTTTGCCAGTTTTGGGTTTTGTACCATGTGCGGGCTTCATCAATATCTTTAAAATAATTTGCTTTTAATTGGGGTTGATGTTTTAAAAATTCTTTACCCACCAGCACTATTTCTTTAAAGAGATTAGGGTTTATCATTTCTATAATTTGTTGATGCTCTGCAAAACTTTCATCGCCCATTTCCAGCATTTCTCCCAGTACCAAAATTCTGTTTTCGGCGGGGTATTGCATAAAATCTTGTAATGCCCCCTGCATAGAAGATGGGTTGGCATTATAGGCATCCATAATAAAAGTATTTGTACCTACCTCTAAAACCTGAGAACGATTATTAGCAGGGATATAAGACTCAATTGCCTTCTTACAATCCGCCAAACTCACCCCAAAATACCTGCCTATTGCCAACGCAGCAAGTATATTATACAAATGAAAAGAACCAAAAAGGTGAGAGGAGATAATTACCTCATCCGTCCTTCGGACACCTTCTCCAAAGGAGAAGGGAAAAAGCTCTGAAGCAACCCCGGTGCTTAAAGTCCTCTCCTTTGGAGAGGATTTAGGTGAGGTCTCCCCCCTCACCACTGCTGTTATAAAAGGAAATTTAGCCTTAATACTTCCTGTAAAATCCGCATCGGAATGTGCGGAATAAGTAACCTTCTCCAATTCCTCCGTATTCCTAACCACTGCCTCATCATCCGCATTTACAAAAGCAATTCCTACATTTTCTCTGAGGGAATCAAACAATTCCGCATTAGCTTTTTCTACGCCTTCCATACCACCAAAACCTTCAAGATGGTCTTTACCAATATTAGTAACTATTCCAAAATCAGGTTCGCATATTTGGCACAAAAAAGCATTCTCTCCTTGATGGTTTGCGCCCAATTCTATCACCGCTATTTCATGGGTTTTATTTAGCATCAATAAACTTAAAGGCAGCCCAATATGGTTATTAAAATTGCCAGGTGTGGCAAATGTTTTTAACTTCTGCGCCAGCACCAAAGCAGTGAGTTCTTTGGTGGTAGTTTTTCCGTTACTACCCGCAATGGCAATTATGGGTAATGATAAATTCCTGCGGTGATGGTTTGCCAATTTCTGCAAAGCCTTAAGGCTATCCTCCACATAAAAACAATTGGGATTCTCTCTATACTTTTCGTCATCAGTAATGCAAAAAGCTGCACCCAATTCCAGTGCATTGGGTATAAAAGAATTTCCATCAAAACTGCTCCCCCGCAACGCCCAATACAGGCAGCCCGTAGAAATTTTTCGGGTATCCGTACAAATAGTCGGAAACTTTAAATAAATTTGATAAAGTTTTTCAATTGCCATAAAACTAACCTCTCACTTTAAATTTCAAAACTATGCAAAAAATCAACTTAGCTGCAACCTTAATTTTTTGTCTTGGACTCTCTGCCCATTTATCAGCGCAAAGAGTCACCTACCTTGAAAGTAAAAACGCACCCCTTGTTATTTCTGATAAAGGTGACACACTAAAAAATGCGTGGGCTGGCGGATTTGCCAATCCTCAATTTAATACCATTGATGTGGATGGTGATGGTGTGGAAGACGTAGTAGTTTTTGACCGTTCTGATGGAAAGAATTTGGTGTATTTAGCCAAGCCAAATTTCAAATTTATACATGCACCAGAGTTGGAAATACTCTTCCCTCAATGCCGCGCTTGGGTACGTTTAGTGGATTATAATCATGATGGCAAAAAAGATTTTTTTGCCTACTCACAAGAAGGGGCTGGAGTTGAAATTTATAAAAATATAACCACTACAGCAGGGCAACTAAGATGGAAAAAAATAACAGGACTTCTTTTAGATTTTAATAAAGATAATCTGTACTGCTCCCCGGGTGATATACCCTATATTGGAGATATAGATGGTGATGGTGATATTGATGTATTGGCCATAGATATTTATCAAACAAGAATACAATTATATAGATGCCGTTCTTTTGATAAATACGGAACAAATTATAATAAGTATGATAGCCTGGACTATGCTCTTTGTGATGGCTGTTGGGGTAGAATTGAAGAACCTGCCGGAGGCAATATACCAATACTTAATATTAAGGATGCATGGAATTTTTGTGATAATAAATTTCTTAAATTCCATAAAAAACATGGTTCATTTTCACTCAATATATTTGATGAAGATGGTGATGGAGATATGGATTTGGTACAGGGTGATTTATATTCAAATTATCTTATCTTAATGAAAAATGGCAAGTCTTCATCCACCAAAGCAGATAGTATTTCCTCTTATGACACCACGTATTTATCCAAAGTAAAAAGGCCTGTTATGCCTACCTTTCTCCAAAGTTTTTTTGAAGATATTAATGGAGACGGAAAACGAGATTTATTGGTCTCAGCGCAAGATGGAGGCAATGTAGTAAGCTTTAATAGCATGTGGTATTTTAAAAATACCGGCTCTGATAAAGCACCTGATTTCAAATTTGTTCAAAAAGATTTTCTGCAAAATGAAGTATTATCCGCCGGACTTTCTGCCTCCCCTGCCTTTTTAGATTATGACCATGATGGAGATATGGATATGGTAATTGCTACCCAAGGAGACTATGCTCAAAATGGGCATAATGCAGATAAATTAGTGCTTTATAAAAATATTGGAACAGTTGCAAAACCTGTTTTCAAAAAAGTGAACGATGACTATATGGGCATCAGTAAAAGAAAATGGTGGACTTTAACCGTAGCTTTTGGAGACCTAAATGGAGATGGAAAACCTGATATGCTAATGGGTGAAAACTCTGGCACCATTGCCTACTATAAAAACATTGCAACCACAGGCAATGATAGTTTTGTTTTGGTAGATGCAAACCTTGATGCTATTGATGTTGGCTACCTAAGCACCCCTGCCATTGCAGATATAAATAATGATAGCCTCAATGATATTGTGATAGGAAATTTGGATGGTACTTTCTCTTATTATCAGAACAAGGGAGTTAGTGGAACGCCATCTTTTAAACTAATTACAGCCAAGTTCGGGGATACTACAACCAATTGGTATTATAGAGAATATAATAGCCCGACAGATACCCCACTTGTGCCTTCAGCATACGGTTCTTCCTCCCCCATCTGTGGGGATTTTGACAATGATGGTAAACTGGATATGATGTCCGGTTCATGGCATGGTGTGCTTATGTTTTTCCCTGATATAAGGGCTAACTTAACAGGCAAATTCAGTAGAGTAGAATCCCTTATTTATAATAATACATTTGGCAAATATTCTAACAAATCTTTTGGCACTTACACCCGCCCTGCTGCCTACAATTACACCAAAGATTCTATTCAAATTTTCTTAGGCACTTCTCGCGGTGGGGTAATATTTCTACAGCCAACAATCAACTATACAGTAATTGCAGATACCTTCCGAAGAATGGATTTCAGGCTTTACCCAAACCCTACCAAAAATGATTTTACTATTGAGGGTGATATAGCACAATCATTAGAGATTTCTATCAACAATATGCTTGGGCAATTGGTACTTAAAAAGGAAGTAAATAATTTCTCAGGTCAAGAAACAATCTCTGTTGCTAACTACCCAAAAGGCGTTTATTTAATCATGATAAAAGACAGCAAAAAAGGTGTGCAGGTGCAGAAGCTGGTGGTTGAGTAATTTATTTCACAAAAAGCTTTAAAGTACTTGTCTCTCCCTTCGAGTTCTCCATTTTCAAAAAATAGATTCCAGAAGGGATGAATTCTGGAAGTTCTAAAACATCATCTTTCACGTTTTTGAATATTATTTCCTTCCCAAAAATATCAAGGAGTTTGATGGATAAAAGTACTCCACTATTTTTGATTCTAAAATCTCCTCCTCTAATAACTGGATTAGGATAAATTGAAATAGACTGATGGGTTTTTAATTTTTCTTGAACTGATGTTTCTATAAAGTAGCAAGGTTTACCATCAGCGGTATCAGCATAAACATGGATGCTATCCATAAATTTACAACGGAGTTTGGATAAAGTGTTATCATAAATATTCTGCTGATAATCCAAACCTGATGTTGGCCCAATGCCTTCTATAAAATGCAAGGTATAAGATGAGCTCCAAACGGTGTAGTTTAAAATAATATTCTTCATTCCATTTTTTGAATAAATACTTTTTACAACCCCCTTGGTACTTGGATGGTAACCGGAAATTAAAAATGAATCATTCAATTTTAAGGATAAATCCATAATAAGTTTTTCAGAAGTATCCTTTATTGATTTATACCATAGCCTACCTGTTAAGGTATCTTCTCTTAAGAATCCAAGGCCGCCTCTGTGTCCTGTAATAAGAATTTTTTTGTATGATTTTGATTTGATGATTGTATCAGAACCAGCAGTAAATGAGTCAACAAAATTACCTGCATCAATAATCACATATAGTTGCAACCAAACAGTACTTTTCTTACCAAAAACACTTTTATAAGGTTGGCTAAAAGATGTTAATGTCAAAATTGAAAGGAGAGAAATAAGAATTAGCTTTTTCATATGTTTCAATATTTTACCCTGCCCAATTTTCCCTATCTAAACTTCTGTATTGGATGGCTTCTGCGAGGTGCTCTACTTTGATGTCTTCTGAGGCTGCAAGATCAGCTATAGTTCTGGAAACTTTTAAGATTCTGTCATACGCCCTTGCAGAAAGATTGAGGCGTTCCATAGCAGTTTTTAAAAGGCTTTGCCCTGCTAGAGTTATCACACAAATCTCTTGTACTTTTTTAGCACTCATCTGCGCATTGGCATACATTCCATCTTCACCTGCAAAACGAATTTTTTGTATTTCTCTGGCTTTGATTACTCTTTCACGCACTTGGTTGCTGGTTTCACTTCCGCGTGTGGAAGAGGTTAATTCTGAGAAGGCAACAGGTACAACCTCTACATGAATATCAATCCTATCCAGCAATGGCCCTGATATTTTATTAAGGTAACGCTGCACAATGCCGGGGCCGCAAACGCAATCTTTTTCAGGGTGATTATAATAGCCACATGGGCATGGGTTCATGGATGAAATCAACATAAAAGAAGATGGGTATTCCACAGAAAATTTAGCTCTGGAAATAGTAATTCTTCTTTCCTCCAAGGGCTGACGCAACACCTCCAAAACACTACGTTTAAATTCTGGTAATTCATCCAAAAATAAAACACCGTTATGCGCTAAAGAAATCTCTCCGGGTTGCGGATAATTACCTCCGCCTACCAAGGCAACATCACTTATTGTATGGTGCGGGGAACGGAATGGGCGACTTGTTAAAAGAGAGCCATTAGATTTTAAATGCCCGGATACAGAATGGATTTTTGTGGTCTCCAAAGCCTCCATTAAAGAGAGTGGTGGCAATATCCCCGGGAGTCTTTTTGCTAACATGGTTTTGCCGGAACCTGGAGGGCCAATCAATAATGCATTATGCCCACCTGCGGCAGCAATCTCCAATGCCCTCTTAATATTTTCTTGCCCTTTTACGTCAGAAAAATCCAACTCTGATTGCGATAAATTATCAAAGAATTCTTCTCTGGTATTTACTAAGGTTGGTTGCAGTTTTAGTTCATCATTTAGGAAACCAACAGCCTCCTTTATATTTTCTATTCCATAAACTACTAGGGTATCAACAATAGCTGCTTCACGTGCATTTTCCATGGGTAATATAAACCCTTTGAAACCTTCTTTGCGTGCTTGTATGGCAATAGGCAATGCACCCTTTATTGGCATCAAAGTGCCATCCAATGAAAGCTCACCCATGATAATAAATTTATCAAGATGTTCCATATTTACTTGGTCAGTGGCGGCAAGCATACCAATGGCAATAGGTAAGTCATAAGCTGAACCTTCTTTACGCACATCAGCCGGTGCCATATTCACTACAACTTTTTTTCGGGTAAGGCTGTAGCCATTATTTTTAAGGGCGGTTTCTACTCGTTGCCTACTTTCTTTAATAGCATTATCAGGCAGACCAACAATAAAATATTCTGCGCCCATACTCACGTTTACCTCAATGATAATTGTTTGGGCATCCACACCCTGCACTGCACTTCCGTAGGTTTTTGCTAACATAATTCTAAGGCGAAACTAATCTAAAAAAAACTAACAATAAAAAAAGCCCACCTTTTTGGGGTGAGCTTTCTATTTATGATTAAAATTATTATCTCATTACAAATTGATATGTTTTTTTGCCTACTGTTAAAGTTGCAAGTCCATCACAAGTTCCTTTACCAAAATCAATCACGCGTTTTGCTTTTCCTTCAGGAGTAATTTCAATAGTACCTTGTTCTATCCATTTACAACCGGGTGCAGATTTAAGTTTGTTGGTAATATTAACTGTGTAGCTTTTCCCGTTGGATGCTACCCCAACTCCATTGCCACTATGCAAGCAATAATCAACGATGCTTGTTGAACTCATAAAGTAAACCTCATTGTATACGGTTGCTTTCCATTTATGAACCTTACCATCTTTGCGGGTAATAATGGCATACTCGCTACCATCTTCTCCATTGATAATAATTTTATAAATTAAATCAGCCCCACCAGTACCTGCATAAGTGTTAACAGTTTTAGTACCTTGTATATGTACTCCGTTAACATAATAACCATCAGTTTTGATAACAATTTTAGAGCCCAGAGTACGGAATTTTCCATCTGTAATAGAGATACGCAATGTACCAATTCTATTTCTGCCATCTTTGCCAAGGCAGCTATCAGTGCCATTACCAAAAGTGATTTTATATTTCTTGGTTGCACTTACTGAATCCTCAACAGTTACAGTTGCACAATCTGTAAGCAACATAGTTTCTGCACTATTGGTTTTAAACAATCCCGGATGATTTGCTGTAGCATCAAAAGTGGCATCAAAAGCATCAGAGAAAGCCTTATCAGCTTCTGAATAATCGCCTGCTGCTTCTTGTGCATCAGTGTCCAATAAATCATCAACAGGGTTGTTGTTCTTTACGCATGATGAAAGCATTAGAGTAAAGCTAAGGCTCATCAACATGGCTAACATCATTAGTTTCTTTTTCATAATCTTATTGTTTTTATTTTTTGTGTGGTTTAGAGGTTAGGGTTTACATTTTAGTTTAATGTGCCTACTCCTTAAATTTCATGCAAGATACAGCTTTTTATAAAAAAGAGAAATTAGAGATTTTATAAAATGATTTTTTGCAAGTGCTCTTTTATCTACCCAAGAAATAACAAACAAAAAAGGGTAGCCTATTCAGCTACCCTTTTTCTATTACAACCATTTGTAAAATCTATTTTATAGAATCAACCACAGCTTTAAAAGCTTCAGGGTTGTTCATGGCAAGGTCTGCCAATACTTTGCGGTTAAGGGTTACATCTTTAGCATGTATTTTTCCCATAAATTCTGAGTAGCTCATGTTGTGCTCACGGGCTGCTGCATTAATACGTTGAATCCATAAAGCACGGAAACTACGTTTCTTGTTTTTGCGGTCACGGTAAGCATATAGCAAACCTTTTTCAACTGCATTCTTGGCAACGGTATATACGTTTTTTCTGCGCCCAAAATAGCCTTTAGCTAATTTGAGAATCCTCTTTCTGCGTGCCTTACTGGCGGGATTATTTGTGGCTCTAGTCATTTCTTTTTACTTATTATTACTGTTTAAAAAAACTACATGCAAAGCATAAGTTTTACGTTATTCATATCACTTTTGTGCACCAAAGCATAATGGCTCAATTGCAATTTTGCTTTCTTGGTTTTCTTGGTAAGGATGTGCCTTTTGAAAGCATGTTTCCTTTTAATCTTGCCACTGCCGGTAACGTGGAATCTCTTTTTAGCACCGGAGTTTGTTTTCATCTTAGGCATATCTGTGTTATTTTATTTTTTTCCTTTTGGTATTATAAAAACTATCATTCTTTTTCCTTCCATCACTGGTGGTTTCTCCACCTTTCCATACTCTTCTAATCCTTCTAAAAATCTTTGCAAAACCGTAGCACCTCTTTCGGTGTGTATGATTGTGCGCCCCCTGAAATGAACATAAGCTTTGATTTTTGAGCCTTCCTCTAAAAACTTAATGGCATGCTTTAGTTTAAAATCAATATCGTGTTCATCTGTATTTGGTCCAAACCTGATTTCTTTCAAAATCTGCTTTACGCTTTTGGACTTTATCTCTTTCTGTTTCTTTTTTTGTTCGTATAAAAATTTATTATAATCTACAATTCGGCAAACTGGTGGGGTGGATTTATCAGAGATTTCTACCAAGTCCAACTCCATTTTGGCAGCAAGTGATAAAGCTTCGTCTAATGAATAAACCTTGTTTTCAACCTCCGCCCCTACAATTCTTACTTCGGGTGCAGTTATTTCGCGGTTGATGCGGTTGTATATTCTTAAGTCAGCAGCCAATCAGTTATTCTGCTTTATTGGTTAGTCCCTTGTTTAATCTCATCTATAAGTTTCCCTGTTAGTTCTTCTATTGTAAATCGTCCTATATCACCTGTTTTATGCTTTCTTAAAGACACCATTCCATCACCGCTTTCTTTCTCACCAATGATAAGCATGTATGGAATTTTCTTTAACTCTGCGTCGCGGATTTTCCTACCTATCTTTTCGTTCCTTGTGTCTAAAGAGGTGCGAATTTCGGAAATGTTGAGGGATTTACAAATTTTTTCTGCGAATGCCAATACTTTGTCATTAACGCAAAGCACTGCCACCTGCATTGGGGCAAGCCAAAGAGGGAAGTCTCCGGCATAATGCTCAATCAAAAATCCTATGAATCTTTCATGAGTTCCTAACGGGGCTCTGTGAATAATAATCGGTTTCTCAGGTTCATTATTTTCATTGCGAAAACTTAAATTAAAACTGATGGGTTGTGCAAAATCAACCTGATTGGTAGCTAAAGTAAACTCTCTGCCAATGGCACTCCATACTTGCACATCTATCTTAGGCCCATAGAAAGCTGCCTCATCTTCCACCTCAATATATGGGATGCTGGAATTAATAAGAACCTTGCGAACCATGTCTTCGGTTTCTGCCCAAAGCTCTGGCATATCCACATATTTTTTACCAAGTTTAGCGGGGTTATGGGTGGAGAAGCGCATCACATATTTATCAATACCAAATATATTAAAGTACTTTAAATACATTTCGTTTACGGCTTTAAACTCGTCCTCAAACTGGGCACGGGTGCAATAGATGTGGGCATCATTCATTTGTAGAGAACGCACCCGCATCAACCCAAAAAGTTCCCCTGATTTTTCATAACGGTATACTGTTCCATATTCTGCGAGGCGCAGCGGAAGTTCCTTATAACTGCGTGGCACAGCATCAAATATCTTATGATGGTGGGGGCAATTCATCGATTTTAAATAGTACTTAGTATCGTCAATTTCCATAGGTGGAAACATACTATCAGCATAATACGGCAGATGCCCACTTGTTATATATAATGACTCTTTGGCAAGGTGCGGGGTGCGCACCCTTTGGTAGCCCGCCATCCTTTCAGTGCGCTTGGCGAGGCTCTCTAATTCCTCAATCATGGCGGCACCGTTGGGCATCCAAAGTGGGAGGCCGCTACCTACCTGGTCATCAAAAGTAAAAATTTCTAAGTCCTTACCAATTTTGCGGTGGTCGCGCTTTTTGGCTTCCTCTAGCATGGCAAGATATTCTTCCATCTCTTTTTGCTTGGGATAGGTGATGCCATAGATGCGGGTAAGTTGCTTTTTGCTTTCATCACCACGCCAATAAGCCCCTGCAATGCTAAGGAGTTTGATGGCTTTTATATAGCCGGTTGATGGTAGATGTGGCCCACGGCAGAGGTCAGTAAAATTGCCCTGCTCATAAAAAGTTATCTGCCCATCCTCTAAATCTTTGAGGAGGTCAAGTTTGTATTCATCATTCTTTTCGGTGAAGTATTTTAGGGCATCAGCCTTTGAAATTTCTGTGCGGATGTAGGCATTATCTTTACGTGCCAGCTCCAGCATTTTTTCTTCAATGCGGGTTAAATCATCTGGGGTGATGTGGTTTTCTCCGGCATCCACATCATAATAAAAACCTGCGGCTATAGGCGGGCCAATGCCGAACTTCATACCCGGATAAAGCGCCTCTAACGCCTCTGCCATCAAGTGCGCAGAGGAGTGCCAAAACATTTTTTTGCCTTCAGCATCTTCCCACGTAAGCAGGTTTATTTCTGCATCTTTAGTGATGGGGCGGGCTAAATCCCACACCTCGCCATTCACTAATATTCCTATGGCTTCTTTGCCGAGGCGCTGGCTAATGCCTGTGGCAATTTGCATCCCTGTTATGTTTGCTGGGTGCTGCACTTCCCTTCCGTCAGGAAACTTTATGGTAATCATTTGTTCTGAATTTAGGTGCGAAATTAGGGAGGGGGGAGGTTAGAAGTTTAATGTTTAAAGTTTAATGTTGATGCAAAACACCGAGGTTGGTAGAGAGGCACCGGCACATTGGCAGAGATTTAACAACTTTTTAAAAGTTGTCAAATCTTTTTAGCCCCCCAAAAAAACTGCTCAATATTTCACTTTTATTTCTCATTTCCCAAAATCTCCCTACCTTAGCGCCCACTTTACTACTTATCATGATTCGTATTTTCTACAGCGGACAGCGGACAGCGGACAGCGGACAGCGGACAGCGGACAGCGGACAGCGGACAATTCGCCCCATTATGGAGTAGCAAAATTCAGCGCCCAAAATTCTCTGCGCATAAGCCTGAATACTTCCCTCAGGCTTATAAATACAAAATTCATAACCCAAAATTCTTTATTCAGGGCACTGAAAACTCTGTACACAACCCTGAAATATTTATTCAGGGCACAAAATTCTTTGTTCATAAGCCTGAATTCTTTATTCAGGGCGCTGAAAACAAAATTCAGGGCGCTGAAAACTCCCCACAGGGCTGTTCAGCCCATGTTTTATTATCCACAGCAAACATTCTAAAACAATACAAATATGAAGGAATACTTTATCCCAGGGCCAGAAGGCCTTAAAAACAATTTCATCATCAATTTTGATGATAAACTTCCAGATTACCAAGCCAAATACGGATTCAGCAATGATGAGGTAACGGCTTTGCACAATGGTGCACTAAATTGGGTTTACATCTATGCCATGCAAAACACCCAAAAGGTATTTGGCAAAACCACTACTGATTACAAAAAAGTAGTACTCAACGGACCAAAAACAGGCAACCCGCCTAACACAGTGCCCGTATTTACCGCACCTGCCCCACCTGCCACTTTGGTTTTTAACGTACTTGGCATAATACAAGGCATGGCAGCCCGCATAAAAGTGCACCCTGCCTACTCAGTAAATGATGCCATTGCCCTTGGCATTATAGGCCCAGAGCAAGGCAACCCTGATGACCCCGCTACCTGGAAACCCCATATTACCGTACAGCGCCAAGGAGATTTTGTAGAAATACTTTGGGGATGGGAAGGACACCCCGCTGATGGCATGGAGATACAAGTGGATAGAACCAACGCAGGCTGGGGTACTATAGCCATAGACCCAGACCCTAATTACACAGATACCTTTAATGTAAACGCATTACCCAACCCCACCCAATGGAAGTTCCGCGGCATCTACCGCAAAAACGGCGTGCAAGTAGGGCAGTGGAGTGATGTAATGGTGGTGGCGGTACCGTAAGTTTGAAACTTTAATAACTAAATAAACACAATGAAAAAACTGATTTTAATTATTTTATTATTTATAAGTAAACCTCTTGTCTATTCACAGGTATGGAGTGAACTCGGAAAGGGAACAAATGCTTTAAATGCTAATGGAAGTATTTACACTATGTGCGTGGACACAAAGGGTAATATATATGTTGCTGGAGAATTTACAAATAGTAAAGGAAGACCCTATGTTGCTAAATGGGATGGTACTAAATGGAGTGAATTAACAAGTGATACTACAGGTATTAGTTATAATTGGACTTATCCTAAGGTTATTTATTCTATTTGTACAGATACTAAAGGTAATATTTATGCCTCTGGTAATTTTTTAACTAGCACCAATAAGTTTTATGTTGCTAAATGGGATGGTACTAAATGGAGTCAATTGGGTACAGGAACAAATGCATTAAATGCTAATGCCAATATTTTATCAATTGGTGCAGATGGCTCAGATAAAATATATGCTACTGGTAAATTTGAAAATAGCAAATTCAATAAATATGTTGCGAAATGGGACGGAACTAAATGGAGTGAATTAGGTGCCATAAACTCATCCCTTTCAATAAGATATATGTACGTGGAGAAGTCGGGGAAAGTATATGTGGATAAAAACACCTCGGGTACAATTCAATTATTTTTTTGGAATGGTACCAAATGGGCTGAATTAGGTGACAGTGCTAATAAAGATTATTTAAGACCTTATAGTATTAACGCAATTAATTCGGATAAAAATGGGAATGTATATGTTGGTGGTAATTTTAAAAATGCAAATAACCAATACTATCTTGCAAAATGGAATGGAGTAAAATGGAGTCAAGTAGATAGTGGTTTTAAGACAGGTGGTTTTGCAACAATTTTTATTGATAATGCTAATAATATTTATGGTGCTGGCGCTTTTAAAAATACCAAAGGGAAAACATATGTAGCCAAATATGATGGTAGTTCATGGTCACATATAGGAGGAGGTGTAGATACTTTAAATGGAAACGGAACCATAGGTTGTATTTTCGTTGACGGCTCCAGTAATGTTTATGCTACGGGGTTTTTCACAAATACGAATGGTAAGTACTATGTCGCCAAATATGGCACTTTAACATCAATAGAAGATATTAGTGAAGTTAATGAATTTAAACTTTATCCCAACCCTGCCACCACTCAAATCACTATTAATACTACAGATAATAAAAGTGTTTTATATATTTATGATATCACTGGCAGGTTGGTGCATCAGCAAAATATAAGTGCGCAAGAAACAACCATAAATACAGAGAACTACCCCAAGGGTATTTATACTGCCACTATTATCAATAATAACAAAGTAGCGCATAGCAAATTTGTGGTGGGGCGGTAATTACTTTTGCAGCCAAACCTAACTAAAAAACACAATGAAAAAACTAATGCCATAGCCGTGGTTGGTGGCACACCAAGAACATCCAAGATAAAATAAGATAGCCCCCCGTTGGGCGGAGTCTCCGACTATTGTTGTCCGGTAAACATTTGGTGGATATAAAAAACCCACCACAGAACAATTGAGAGGTTGTTTTTTTGATTCTGTTAAAAAGATAGCCCCCTTTATTTTCAAGTAG
>JAPLCZ010000068.1 GCA_026391915.1 Bacteroidota bacterium
CACTTTATTTACCCAAGTAACTATAGATGATATCCCAAAAGTATTTGCGGGCAATGACACCTTCCAATGTTTGGATGCTGCACTACCCTTTGATTTATCAACACTGAATGCCACCCCAAGTGGCGGCACATGGATAGGCACCGGAATTACAGGAAATTATTTCTACCAAAATGACCCCACAGTAGGCATCGGCAGAAAGATGCTCATCTACAGATTTACAGACAATAGCAAACCAAGCAAATGCAGTAATGAAGATACCGTATTTATAGATGTGCTAAGACCCCTACAACCCAAAGGTGGCAACTATGGGCCTTACTGTATAGATGCAGGAATACAAGAACTAAATGGTACCCCCGCCAAGAGCCCCGTTTGGACAATACTAGGAGGCGGCTCAGGCCTCACCACCAGTGGGGATACCACATGGTTTGACCCCGCATCTGCAGGCGTAGGCACCCATAAATTAGTGTTTGAAGCAAGCTATAGCGGCAGATGCCCAAAAACAGACACCATAGAAATAGTAGTAAATGGCATCCCCAATGTTAGCCTAGCTACCAAAGATGGTAAAAGCAGATATTGCATCAGCCAAAAATCAGTTGACCTAGATGGCCAACCCAATGGCGGAAGCTATAGCGGCTTATCCACTGGCAAACGCTACATCTTTGGAAAAACCTTTGACTTCACCCAATCTGGCCCCGGCACCTTCCCCGTAACCTATAGATACCAAGACCAAACAACAGGATGCTTTAAGCAAACCACCATCAACATACAAATAGATGACACCCCAAATGTGACCATACGCGGAGGCGTAAAACCACTTTGCAAAGGCACATCCTATACCCTCAGTGCAGATACCATCAATGCCTCAGCAGTGCAATGGACTACCAACGACCCAACAGCGGTATTCGGTAGCCCCAATAGCCTCACTACTACCTTTGTCCCCGGCACAAGTCAACAAACAGCAGGCGCATTTAGAGTAACCGTAACTGCCATTAAATACAACAACTCCACCTGCCCAGATGCAGTGGTAAATGCAGACTATAAAATCCGCCCCAGGCGCATTTAGAGTAACCGTAACTGCCATTAAATACAACAACTCCACCTGCCCAGATGCAGTGGTAAATGCAGACTATAAAATCCGCCCACAACCCGTAGCAAAATTTGGAGGCACGCCAAGAATCGGTTGCCAACCATTAACCGTTTACTTCCGTGATAGCAGTGATGTAAGCGAAGGTTGGATAGACCAATGGGATTGGGATTTTGGAGATGGCACTACCCTCACTGCCAGCACAGACCCTAACCCAGTGCACACCTATTTGCAACCCGGTACTTACACAGTAAAACTCACTGCTTACAGCAATGATGTAAAAGGCAGCCGTTGCAGCAATACAGTAACTTACAACAACTACATCACCGTAAGAGAAACCCCAATTGCATCATTTGCAGCCAAGCCAACTTTTACCACCATCTCATTACCACGTATTGAGTTTGAGAACTACACCAACCCCCGCACCCAACAAATGAAATGGTTGTGGAATTTTGGAGATGGCACCAATTCAAAAGATGAAAACCCAATTCATAATTATGAAGATACCGGCATCTATACCGTAAAACTGATAGCCACCAATCAATACGGTTGTAAAGATGATAGTTTGATAGAAAACTACATCAACATACGCCCAGAAATCATCGTTTATATACCCAATGCATTTACCCCAAACCAATTGTTTAATGATAGAACAGTGGTGAATGAAAGATTTGCACCCGTAGTAACCGATGTAGGCAGCTACCAACTACAAATCTTTAGCAGATGGGGCGAACTACTCTACGAAACCACCGACAAAACCAAAGGTTGGGATGGCACTTTCCATGGTAACCAATGCCAGGAGGATGTATATGTTTATGTGCTACATGTATCATCTTATGTAGGGAAGAAGTATAAGTATACAGGGAATATAAGCTTGCTGAGGTAGGCTTTAAATAAGTTAATAATCTTTTACAAAAGGGACTCAAATTGAGTCCCTTTTGTTTTTATTTTATTATTGGAAAATCATGCATAAATTTGCGGCATAATGCGGGGGGACAATGTCCCCTTTATTATTACATTGAATGCAGAAAATAGTTGAAAATATTTTGGATAAGGAGTTGGCAAATTCATCACTCTTTTTAATTGAAACTTCTGTTGTTAAAAATAGGGTTGAGGTTTATATTGAGGGGGATAATGGGATAAGTCTTGATGATTGCACAAGGATAAATTTATTACTGCATAAGAGATTAGAAGAACAAAATATTGATACGGGAAGTTATTTTATTGATGTTTCTTCTCCGGGTATTGGTAGGTTAATTACAAGATTGAGGGAATACAAAAAAAATGTGGGTAGAAAGATAGAATTGCGTAACAATCAAAACAGAATAGTGAAAGGAATTTTAACTTATGTTGATAGCATGAAGATAGCTCTTAACGTAGGAAAAAACATCAACCAAATATTTACATTCACAGAAATTAAAGAAGCTAAAGTAACTATATAATATGAGTATGAACAGCCTTGATATCGTAGAATCATTTGGCGATTTTAAAGACGTCAAGAATATTGACAGAGTAACCATGATGAGGGTACTGGAAGATGTATTCCGTGGGATGCTAAAGAAGAAATACGGCAATGATGAAAACTTTGATATCATCATTAATGCAGAAAAGGGTGACCTTGAAATCTGGCGCAACAGATCCATTGTAGAAGATGGAATGGTGGAGGATGAAAACAAAGAAATTGAGTATTCTGAAGCTGTAAAGATTGAACCAGATTTTGAAGTAGGTGAAGAACTTGCTGAGGAAGTGAAGATTATTTCTTTTGGCAGAAGAGCTATTCAGGCAGCTAAACAAAATCTATTCAATAGAATTGTTGAGATTGAAAAAGAAGATGTTCTTCAAAAATATAAGGACAGAGAAGGTGAGATAATTAATGGTGAAGTTTACCAAGTTTGGAAGAAAGAAATCCTAGTTTTAGACGATGAAGGCAACGAATTGGTACTACCAAAATCAGAACAAATACCTGCTGATTATTATAAAAAAGGGGATAGCATTAGGGCTGTAATTACCCATGTGGAATACAGAAATAATAACCCTTTAATTCTTATTTCCAGGACCGCACCCATGTTTTTGGAAAGACTTTTTGAAAACGAAGTTCCTGAGATTTCTGATGGGCTTATCAGTATAAAAAATATAGTACGGGAACCTGGAGAAAGAGCCAAAGTAGCTGTGGAATCTTATGATGATAGGATTGACCCAGTAGGTGCTTGTGTAGGGATGAAAGGCTCAAGAATTCATGGGATAGTAAGGGAGTTACGCAATGAGAACATTGACGTTATCAATTTTACAACTAACAGAACCTTATATATTACCCGCGCTTTAAGCCCTGCAAAAGTTACCTCAATTACTTTGGATGAAGAGAAGAAAAGAGCTTCTGTATTCTTAAAGCCAGACCAAGTTTCTTTAGCTATTGGTAAGAGTGGATTAAACATTAAACTTGCTGCCAGACTTACAGGCTATGAAATTGATGTATTCCGTGAGAATGACGACGAAGAATACGATATTGATTTGGAAGAATTTGCTGACGAAATTGATAACTGGATATTGGATGAACTCAAAAGCATTGGGTGTGATACTGCCAAAAGCGTTCTTGCATTAAGTGTGGATGAAATGGTGCGCAGAACCGAATTGGAAGAGGAAACCGTGAAAGAGGTAATGTCAATTTTGAGAGCTGAATTTGAATAATAGAATCTACTAAAAAAACTGAATGTCCGAAATAGGAACAACCATACGATTAAAGCAGGTAGCCGTTGAGTTTAACGTGGCTATCTCTACAATTGTAGAATATTTAGCTTCTAAAAATATTACTATAGAAGCTAAGCCAACCTCAAAAATTGATGAGGTTGCTTATGAAGAACTGCTCCTGAAATTTCAGCCGGATAAGCTTGATAAAATAAGGTCAAACAAACTGAACCTTACCCCCCTTATTCATAAAGATGATAAGGAACACCATGCTACCACAAAAGAGGAAAAATCTGTAGTAGAAGTTAAAAAACCTGAGCCGGAAGAAGAGCCGGAAGAAGATACTTTCCAACTTAAGGTAGTTGGTAAAATGAATCTGGAGGATTTGCACAAACCCAAAAAGAGAGGTGCAAAAAAAGAAGAGCCTGCTATCACTCCCGCGCCTACCCTTATTATTCAGGAGGTAGTTCCTGTTGTTGAAGTTGAAAAAGCCGTTGAAACTCCAACAGAAACTGTAGAAGAGAAACCCAAAAAGAAATCAACCAAAAAGGTAGCAGCACCAGAGCCACCGCTGCCAGACCATATTGAAGCCACCGAGGACCCCGATGATAAAAAGGGATTAACAATAGTAGGGAAACTGGATTTAGAGCAGTTTAAGCCCAAGAAAAAACCTGTAGTTGCCGCCACTTCGGATGATAAAAAGAAGAACAGAAAACGTAAAAGAATTCCGCTGGAGACTACCGCCGGCAGACCACAAGACAATACCAGTGGTAATACCACCACCCCTCAACCACCAAGAGACCCAAGCAAACAAGGTCCTAATATCACCAGAGTTGGCCCTGCCATCACACTACAAAAAGATATTGTAAATAAAGGTGGAACTGGTACCGGTGCAGGCACAAGAGGCCCAGTAAGAAAACCACCTATGATGGGTGGTGAGAGAAAATCTCTCCTTAGAAAAAAGAAAAAAGACAGACAAGATAGGCGCAGAGATGACCAAAACGCTGCTGATTTAGAAAACAGCAATGTAATTCAGGTGAGTGAGTTCTTAAGTGTGAATGACCTCGCTAACCTAATGAGTGTTGCCGTTACTCAGGTTATTATGACCTGCATGAACCTTGGGGTGATGGTATCCATCAACCAAAGGTTGGATGCGGAAACCATTACTATTGTGGCGGATGAATTTGGCTTTGAAGTGGTGTTTAAAGATGCTGATATGGATGAAGCCTCCCTCAATTTGGAGGAAGAAGACAATCCCGAATTCTTGCTACCGCGTGCCCCAATTGTTACTATTATGGGCCACGTTGACCACGGTAAAACCTCCCTCCTTGACTTTGTGCGCAACGCCAATGTGGTTGCGGGTGAGGCAGGCGGAATTACCCAGCACATAGGTGCTTATGAGGTGAAACTCCCCAACGGAAAAGAGATTACTTTCTTGGATACTCCCGGCCACGAAGCATTTACTGCCATGCGTGCTAGGGGTGCTAAGGTTACGGACATTGCCATTATTGTAATTGCTGCGGATGACAGCGTGATGCCCCAAACCAAAGAGGCAATTTCCCACGCACAAGCTGCCAATGTACCCATCGTTTTTGCCTTCAATAAAATTGATAAGGACAACGCAAATACCCAACGTATCCGTGAGCAATTGGCAGAAATGAATCTGCTTGTTGAGGAGTGGGGCGGTAAATACCAAACCCAAGAAATTGCGGCTAAAAAGGGCTTAAATGTAGAATTATTACTTGAAAAAGTATTGCTTGAGGCTGAACTCTTAGACCTAAAAGCAGACGCCACCAAGCGCGCTGTAGGTACTGTTGTAGAGGCTTCTTTGGATAAAGGAAAAGGAATTATTACCACCGTATTGGTGCAAAAAGGCACTTTACGCGTTGGCGATGCCATACTTGCCGGTGCTAATTGCGGTAAAATAAAAGCCATGTTTAATGAACGGAATGTGCGGATTACAGAGGCAGGCCCATCCACCCCGGTTCAGCTTTTAGGATTTGATGGCGCACCCACTGCGGGTGATAAATTCTTTGTTACCGAAACGGAACAACAAGGGAAAGAGATTGCCAACAAACGTCGCCAGCTTATCCGCGAACAAGGTATGCGCACCCGCAAACACATTACTTTGGATGAGATAGGACGCCGCCTTGCCATTGGCAACTTTAAAGAATTGAATTTGATTATTAAAGGGGATGTGGATGGCTCTGTGGAGGCATTGGCAGATACCCTACTTAAACTATCAACCGAAGAAATTCAGGTGAATGTGATATACAAAGCAGTAGGGCAAATCTCAGAGTCTGATGTGTTGCTTGCCTCTGCATCCGATGCCATTATTGTGGGCTTTCAGGTGCGCCCATCATTGCCTGCCCGCAAGCTGGCAGAGAAAGAAGAAATTGACATACGCCTATACTCAATTATCTACGATGCCATTGAGGAAGTACGTTCTGCCATGGAAGGTATGCTTGCCCCAATGCAGGTAGAAAAAATTATTGGTAATGTGGAGATAAGAGATGTGTTTAAAATTACCAAAGTGGGTACCGTGGCAGGTTGCTATGTGCTGGATGGCAAGATAACCCGAAATGCCAAAATACGCCTCATACGTGATGGTGTGGTTGCTTTTGCAGGAGAACTCTCCTCCCTAAAACGATTTAAAGACGATGCCAAAGAAGTAGCCGCAGGCTATGAGTGCGGCCTTACTATCCATAACTTTAATGATATTAAAGTAGGCGATATTATAGAAGCTTTTGAAGAAAGCGAAGTAGCTAGGAAACTCTAAGAAACAGTGGTCAGTTTTCAGTAATCAGAAAAAAATTATCATCAACCTCGTAGGTTTTTAAAACCTACGAGGTTTT
>JAPLCZ010000266.1 GCA_026391915.1 Bacteroidota bacterium
ACAATCTAACCTACATTGTTACCAATAGCTTTAGCTGCTCTGATACCAATAGGCAGCAAATAAAAATGGGCGGGGTAGTAGCCTCTTTTGTGCCCAAGGATACCACCGGTTGTAAATACACACCCATCACTTTTAGAGATAAAAGCGCAAGCGATACAACCCTCACCAACTGGGTTTGGAGTTTTGATGATGGCGACTCAGCTTTTACCAAAAACCCAACTCATATTTATACCACCAAAGGATTTTATAAAGTTAAGCAATATGTGATGGATGCAAGAGGTTGCTTTGATACCATTACCTCTGATAAAACAATAATTATAGGTGATAGCGCAAGGCCAAAACCACCTACTATTTATAACGTAACCGTGGTTGATGATGAAACCGTAACCCTTAATTTTAAACCCTATAATGATATTGATTTTGCCTTTTACACCGTCTATAAATTGGTAGCAGGGGCATATAAACCCATTAAAATCATCACTAATATTAATGATACTGTATTTACTGAGAAGAAACTTAAAACCCTAAGAAACAGATATTGCTATAAGCTACAAGTGCAAACTTTATGTGGCAAAATTTCTAACTTAGATTCTGCCATAAGCCATTGCACTATGGATGTTTCTGCAACGCCATCTATCAATTCTGTAAGTTTAAAATGGAATCAATACTCAGGGTGGGATAGCATAAGCAACTACGAGGTTTATAGGGTTGATAAAAAGGACAGAACTATTGAAACCCTTATTGCAACCATACCCGGATGGATGAATAATTATGTGGATTCATCAGTGCGGTGCTTTGCCAAATATCATTACAGAATTAAAGCGGTGAAAACCTATGCCTCAGGCATTATGTCATACAGCGATACCACAGGTGGCTTCCCTATCCACGTGCCTAATCCGCCTAAAAATGAAATCATTCACGCCACTGTAGTTGATAATAAAAAAATCCTTTTAGAGTGGACTACCCCCATTGTTAAAAGATTTATTATTGATAGATCATCTGATGGCATTACCTACTTCCCCTATAAAGTTTTTGATAGCAGCATTAGCAGTTTTAATGATACCAATGTAATGGTAAATACCACCTCCTACACCTACCGCATGAGGGTGTTGGATAGCTGCGGTGACCTTAGCCCCTTTACCAATATTGGCAAATCAATCCTACTTAATGTGGACTCCAATACTGATGGAAGACCACAATTAAAATGGACTGCCTACCAGCAGTGGAAGCAAGGTATTGCTTATTATGATATTGAGCTAAAACAAAAGGATGGCAGCTTTATGAATATTGGCAGAACTGTGGATGGCAATGAAACCAATTTTATTGATGATGTTACTGACCTCAACAGCCTACCAGAGTATTGCTATAGAGTAATTGCCCATAGGAGTGGTGATGATATTACCAGCACCTCTAATATTGATTGCACACACATCTACTCCACCTTATTTATCCCCAATGCCTTTACCCCCAACCATGATAAAGAAAACCTGAATGAGAAGTTTGAGATAAAAGGAACTTATATCTCCCAGTATCAGATTAAAATCTACAACCGCTGGGGAGAGAAAGTTTTTGAATCGGATACTATTTACAATAGCTGGGATGGCACTTTTAAAGGAGAAAAATCCCCGCTGGATCAATACATATATCACATAAAAGCCTTTGGGGTTACAGGTGAGCAATATGATAAAACCGGCTACATTATCCTCCTAAAATAATTGATGAAACACCTCCACCACATTAAAAAATACAGATACCAATTAGGCTTTTATATGGTCTTGATTTCTGAAGTAATCTGTATGGTTTGGGTATAGGAAGTATTGAATTTCTTTATTTAAATAATTAAATAAAAAGGCATCCTTTGGGGTGCTTTTTTAATTTTATATAAACCTCGTAGGTTTCCAAAACCTACAAGGTTTTACTTTTTCTGACAACTGATAACTGACAACCGTCAACTCTTCCCCGAGGCTTTTGCATCCATAATTTATCATCTAAAATCTATAATCAATTCTCATTGATTTAGCTTTGCCCCGTGAAAACCTATCTGCGCATTATTGCCTTTGCCCGCCCTTATAAAAAGGAAATTGGGCTTTATGCAGTCTTTACTTTTCTGTGTATTCTGTTTGCGGGTTTCACTTTTGTGATGTTGCAACCGCTGCTGGAGTTGCTCTTTAATCCGCACAAAGCAACCGAGGTAGGCGCAGCGCCGGAGTTTAGTTTTAGCGTAAAATATATCACCGGCTATGTGCAGTATTTGGCATCAAGCCTTGGGGTGGCGCATGGCAAAGGGATGGCGCTGCTTTGCGTTTCTGTGTTTATAGTTGGGCTGAATTTGGCTACCAATATCTTTAAGTTTTTTAGCAATTATTTCTTGGGCACTATCCGCACAAGGGTGGTGCAGGATATCCGCGATGCCTTATTTAACAAACTTGCAAAAATGCATGTGGGCTATGTGGAGAGTGGGCGCAAGGGCGACATCATGACCCGTATTATGAGTGATGTATCAGAAGTAGAACACTCTGTAGTGGTAACTTTTGAGAGCATTATCCGCGACCCCTTAAACATTATTTATGTGCTAGCGCTGATGCTTTCTTTTTCATGGAAACTGACGTTGGTAATTTTTATTGTGCTGCCTATTTCTGCCATTATTATTTCACGGATTACCAAAGCCCTAAAGCGCGATGCCACCGAAACGCAAGATATCTATGGCAGAATAATGAGTGTGGTGGATGAATCCATAAGCGGTGTGCGGATTATCAAAGCTTTTAATGCAGAGGGCTACATCCAAAAATCATTTGGCAAACTGAATGAAAGATACAGCGCCCTCACCCGCCGCCAATGGCACAAAAGGGCATTAGTGCCCATTTTCTCTGAGAGTGCCATGGTGTTTACTTTTGGCATTGTGCTATGGTACGGCGGCAGGCTGGTGTATAGTGGCGATATAGAAAATGCCTCAGGATTCATCACCTATCTGGGTTTGTTTTTCTTGCTTAGCAACCCCGCCAAAGCACTTTCATCTGCCTTTGGCAACATCAATAAAGGGATTGCATCCGGCGAAAGGATGTTCCAACTTATGGATACTGAGGTGGAGATTTTGGAGAAAGAAAATCCCATCCGATTACATGAATTTAAAGACAGCCTTAGGGTGGAGAACCTAACCTTTGCTTATGTGGATGAGCCCGTAATTAAGAACCTCAATCTTGAAATTAAGAAAGGGAAAATCTACGCTATTGTAGGTCCATCTGGCAGTGGTAAATCTACCCTTACAGAGTTACTACTTAGATTCTATGACCCCCAAAGTGGCAGAATACTTATTGATGGCATTGACCTCACCCACCTAAAAATAGAAGACCTCCGCAACCTAACCGCAGTGGTAACGCAGGAGGCGATTC
>JAPLCZ010000303.1 GCA_026391915.1 Bacteroidota bacterium
TGTTTATCTCCGGAAACAAACCATAAGAAAGCATGAGTATCTAGTAGAAATGCCATTACATATAATTACTAAACTCATCCAACGGGGCATCAAAGTCATCAGCAAGTTTAATTTTACCTTTGGCAAAACCAAACTCCCTTGTTTTAAGTTTTGATTTTGTACCTGCCTTAGTTTTTAAAAATGCAACAAAATCAGCAACCTCTTGCCTTAGGTTTTTCGGCAAAGAGTTAATTTCAATTTTTAATGATGTATTTGTCATGGTGTAAAATTAAGAAAAATATTTTTTATCAAAAAACAGTTTCGATAATAGTAGCGGAAATTAGTTTTTTCATGATGAGTGTTTTTTGGCGAAGTTCGGGAATGAGAAAAAAAAACATTTTAAAGTTTAATGCCTAAAGTTGTGGAAACTACTTTTTACTTTTCATTCGTCACTTTACTCTTGCAACTCCCTTGGCAACCTTTTGCTGCCTTCATAAATATCGTAGCTGAAGAGTCGGCAATCAATTTTGCCGTTGTAGAACTCTGTGCGGCGGGTGGTTTTTAGGCCTATATTTTTGGCAAGCTCTAGGTTGCCAGTAAATACAAATGCTTTTTTGCCTTGGCATTTTTGTTTAAAGTAAGCGCCAATTTCGGTATAGGTTTCGGCGAGTTTCACCTCCTCCCCCATCCTAATTCCGTACTCAGGATTCATGAGGATGTAGGCGTTGCCTTCTGGCAGGGTAGTATCTTCAAAAGGCACGGTTTCATAGGCAATGCATTGCTGCACTCCGGCATCGCGGGCATTGTTAAAAGTGGCTTTCATTGCCATGGCTTCAATATCCGAGGCAATGATTTTATAGGCAGGTGGGGGTAGTATTTCTGCCGTTGCCTCTTTGCGCATTTGCTGCCAAACACTATCCTCAAAACCCAAAATATGCATGAATCCAAAGTTATTGCGCATAAGGCCGGGGGCTTTGTTAATTGCCATAAGGGCTGCCTCAATAGCAAGCGTTCCGCTGCCACACATAGGGTTGATGAATGGAGTGGTTTTATCCCAACCGGAGGCAATGATTACGGCGGCGGCAAGGGTCTCTTGCATGGGTGCTTTGTGGGGTAGATTTCTGTAGCCGTGTTTGGCTATGGTTTCGCCAGAGGTATCAATAAAAACGGAGGCATCTTTCTCATTCCAATAAAGGTAGATGGCGGTGCGGTTATCCTCATTCCCAGAGTCTGGGCGACGGTTTTTCTTTTCTAATATTCTATCTGCAATGGCATCCTTAACCCGCAAATTAGGGAAGCGGGTATCATTGATGTAGTCATTATGTACGGTGGAACTCACGGTAAAATAGCCGTCTTCTGCAATGTATTCTTCCCAAGGCAAAGTGATGACGTTATTGTATAAATCATCAGGGGTTTTGGCAGTGAATTCATCCAACAAAAACAGGACTTTGTGGGCGGTGCGCAGCCAAAGGTTTAGCATCATGCAATCTTGCAAAGTGCCAGTAATATTTACCCCTGTGAGGTCATGAGAATCCACAGTGTATTCTAAGGCTTCCACCTCTTGCTTAAGGAATGGCCCAATATATTTTGGGCATGTAATACGTATATCGCTTTTGAGATTAAAGATGGACATGGGGGAGATTGAAATGTGAAATTTTAAATTTTAAATTGAAGATGCAAAGTTAGGGAGAGGGGTTGTCAGTTATCAGTTGTCAGTTGTCAGAGAGGAAGATGTTTTTCTGATTACTGATTACTGCCCACTGATAACTGTATTTGTATAGCTTTCGGCAAACTTGCCACTATTAAATCATAGGAGTGGTCTATCATTTCGAAAATCATTTTTTGGGATAATGAGCCCTCCAAGTTTAGGGTGTTCCAGTGTTTTTTATTCATGTGGTAGCCGGGCTGTATGTCGGGGTTTTCAGCACGGAGTTCCTCTACTCTTTCAGGGTTGCATTTCAGGTTCATGGTATAGGGAGGGTGGAGGTCAATAATAGTAAAGATTTTATTGCCGACTTTAACTACCAAATCCATTTCTCCAAACGGGAAACTTTCCTCAGCACCGGACTTAGCAAGGCAGTATTCAGTAATTTCTTCAATGTTCATGGCTTCTTAAAATTATTAACCTACAAACTCAAGGCTTTCCTTCATGATTTTTACTACTGCTGTTGCCATTTTATTGTGCACATCAAGCAATGGGTTTACCTCTGTTATTTCAAGTGCTTTGCAGTTGGGCATATTGGTAAAAGTTTTTAAGAGATGCACCGCCTGCTGAATACTTAAGCCATCCTCCACAGGGGTACCGGTTCCTTTGGAGATTTCGGGGTCAAGGCTATCCACATCAAAGCTCACATACACGGCATCATAGTCTTTAAAATGGGCTACGGTTTCTTCCGCCACTTTCTTAATTGTTTTCTTGCGAATGTCTTCGGGCTTATAATTTTTTATTTGCAGTGAATTCACCAATCCCCACTCCTGTTCTTCCAAATCTCTAATGCCAATATATACCAAATCTTCAGGCAGGAGTTTAGGGGTGATTTTGTTTTTGCCAGTCTTTTTTAAGCGCCCCCAATTCTTCACCACATCATCCTTCATCTTTCGCTTGGTTTGGTTTTCAATATTATCAATACCTAAAAGGATGGCAACCGGCATACCATGCATATTGCCTGTAGGTGAGGTATAAGGTGAGTGAATATCGCCATGGGCATCAATCCAGATTACCCCAATCTTTTTATCAATATGCGCCTCCCTAAAACCGGAAATAAATCCTGCGGCATTGGAGTGGTCGCCTGTAAAAATTAGTGTTTTGTAACCCGCAGCAAGTGTTGCCGCCATCTTTTTACAGATTTTTTGATGGGTATCTGCAATCAGCTTAATGTATTTTGCTTGTTTGTTTTCGGGGCTATAGCGGTTGAGGGCTCTCACTTTTACCTCATCCATGGGCAGGCGTTCAAAGATGTTATAGAACTGCATTACTGCACTTATGCGCACAGCATCGGGGCCTAAACTGGCACCGCGTTTTCCTGCGCCAACTTCCGAACTGCAAATGAGTATTTTTATTTTTCTTTCTGACATATTATTTAATTTTAATTTCGCCTAATAATTCATTTAAACCAGAACTCCTAAAGCCCCGTGAAAAACAGTTATCTTGACCTGATTGACCAGACCTTTTATTTTCCATCCTATGGCTTTAAGCTCAAGGAAAATAATCTTACTTTTTATGGAATCCCGTTAATGGATTTGATTGAGAAATATGGGACGCCACTCAAGCTAACTTATCTTCCTAAAATTGGGGAACAGCTAACAAAAGCCCGTGAACTGTTCAGCAATGCAATGAAAAAGGCTGATTACAAAGCTGACTATCATTATTGCTATTGTACCAAGAGTTCTCACTTTGCTTTTGTAATTGAGCAAGTGCTCAAAAATGGGTCTCATCTGGAGACTTCTTCTGCTTATGATATGGATTTGTTGCGCCATCTTTTTAATAAAGGACTCATCAGCAAAGGTACTTATATTATCTGCAATGGCTACAAACTCCCTAACTACATTCAGAAAATTTCGGAGTTTATCAATGATGGTTTTGAGAATATTATACCAGTGCTGGATAATATGGATGAGCTTGACCAATACGAAAAATTTACCTCCAAACCTTTTCAATTGGCTTTAAGAATTGCTGCGGAAGAGGAGCCAAGTTTTGAGTTTTATACTTCGCGTTTGGGGATTGGATACAAAGATATTGTATCCTATTACGAAAGGAAAATTGCCAATAACCCAAAGGTAAAATTGAAGATGTTGCACTTCTTCATCAATACCGGAATTAAGGACGAAACTTATTACTGGAGTGAGTTTAATAAATGCATGAATGTGTATTGTGCCCTTAAAAAAATCTGTCCTGATTTGGATAGCTTTGATATTGGTGGCGGCTTCCCCGTACCCAACTCTTTAAGCTTTGATTACGACTATGAATATATGACCAATGAAATTGTGCGCAGCATTAAAACTGCGTGTGATTCTGCAGGGGTTCAGGTGCCACATATCTTCACAGAATTCGGGAGTTTTACGGTGGCTGAGAGTGGTGCTGCACTTTATTCAGTAGTATCAGAAAAGCAACAGAATGATGCAGAAAAGTGGTGTATGATTGATAGCTCTTTCATCACTACTCTGCCGGATACTTGGGGTATTGGTCAGCGGTTTATTTTGCTGGCAATAAATAATTGGGATAAGGAATATCAGCGCGTAAACTTAGGCGGAATTACTTGTGATAGTCAGGATTATTACAACTCAGAAGTGGACGTAAATCAGGTGTTTATGCCAAAATCTGATGGGAAAACAAAA
>JAPLCZ010000255.1 GCA_026391915.1 Bacteroidota bacterium
ACTAATCTAATAAGTTTACCGAAGGGAGTGTCATGAATCAGTTTGATCATTTCCTCCATTTTAGCACTGTAGCCATACTTTTCTAATGCCTTCTCTGGTCTATCAGCACGAAAATATGCCACCAGTGTATAGTCATCATCCCTCAACTGAACGTAGTCTGGGATTTTAGTTTTTCCTTGAATTCTTATTAGGTACATAAAAAAATATCTATATTTGCCCTCTAACTTATAAAACTGTGTCTTAGATTTGCGGCACAAAGCTATAAGCTAAAGGAGTAAACAAAACCAACCAATACAAATAAAACCAAGAAAAAATGAGCGCTATGAGTTCAATGATTAAAAACAAAACCATTCTATCACTTGTGGTCGTTGCTATATTAGCAGGCTGTTCAAGTCCTGCTAAGCTGGGTCAGGCATTTGACAAAATGAAGTTTAAAAACGAAACGGAAGTTTTGGAAGTGCATGCTGACAGTATTGCTATCAGCATTAAAGGCAAAATCCCACCAAAAACTTTTTCTAAAAAGGCAATTGTAAAAATGCAGCCTATCATCAAATATGGTGATCAGGAGAAAGAGCTTGAGCCGTTCTATTTACAAGGCGAGAAGGTGAAAGACAAAAAAGGCAAAGTAATTAAATACGCTAAAGGCGGTTCATTTACAAAGACCTATAAAGTAGAATATCTACCTGAATACAAAAAGGCTAAACTTGGTATTGATTACCAAATTAAAGTAGCATCAGATTATGATGAACTTAGCCAGTGCGTAAACGGAAAAAGAGATTCTTCTACTGATGGCACAATTACTACTTCTTTATCCGTAAAACCTACGGATGATGTTTACATGTATAAAGGAAGTGAGTATCCAACTATTCAAGGAGGTACAGAAAACGTAACTACCACTACTACTCAGCCTGATATGACCACCTCTAAGTCTGGTGTTCAAAAAATGGTTTTCTATTATGTTATCAATGAAGGTAAATTAAGAGATACAGCATTTCGTGGCCCTGCTGCCATGATGCTAACCAACATCTTAAAAGATAAAAACGCAAAGATTACCAATGTAACCTTTAAATCTTATGCGTCTCCAGATGGTGAGATGAATAAGAATGCTGAGTTGTGCCGTCAAAGGGCTGCTTCTTCATATACATTTGTAAGAGGTGCATTCAAGAAGTCAGGTATCAAAAAAATCTATGATAAGGACTTTATCCAAACACCTGATAAAAACGAAGATTGGAACGGTCTTAAGAATTTAGTTTCAAATTCAAACATTTCTGGTAAAAGCGAATTAATGGGTATCATTAACTCAAGCATGTCATTGGATGATAAAGAAAAAGCTTTACGTAGCCATTCATCTTGGGAAACTTTGAAGAATGATTACCTTCCATTATTAAGAAGAACTGAGGTTACAATAACTGGTTCAAGTAATTTTATGGTTGATGAGAAGAAAGCTCCAGAGCCGAAAAAAGTTAGAACAGTTGATGAAATTAAAACAGCTGCACAGGCTAACATGGATGATTTAGGACAAAATGAAATGCTTGTTCTTGCTGCCAATACAGATGATTGGAAAGAAAAAGAAAGAATTTACAAAACATATACAGAGAAATATCCAAGCGATTGGACAGGTAAAAATAACCTTGCTGCTGTTATGATTAAAAATGATAACGTAAGTGGCGCAATGGCTACCTTAGAAAAGCTTCATTCCGACTATCCTAATAATGATACTGTAACAAGTAACTTAGGAGTTGCAAGACGTTTATCTAAAAAATATACTGAAGCTAAAGGCATGTATTCTGATGCTAAATCTCACGGTGTAAATGAAAATAATAATCTTGGTATTGTTATGATTAAACTTGGAGATTATGAAGGTGCTACTAAGAGTTTTGAAGCATCTCGTTGTGATTATAATACTGCTTTAGCCTTTACACTTAAAGGAGATTATGATGAAGCTATCAAACGTATTGATTGCATTAAAAACATGACAGCTGATGATTATTACCTCAAAGCAATTGCAGGTGCACGCAAACAAGACAAAACTCTTATGAGTACTGCCTTAACTCGCGCTGTACAAATGGATGGAACCATCCGCGACAGAGCAAAGGCTGATTTGGAATTCCGCAAAATGTGGAAGAGCCCTGAGTTTAATGCTGCTGTTAAATAAATTAGGAAACAAATAATAAAAAACAAAATATGAAAAACGTAAAAAAAGCTTTATTTTTAATGGTAATGAGCACAATTGCTCTTACTTACTCTTGTACTAAAGATGACACAACTATTGCAGCACCAACATTAACTGTTACCCCAACGCCTTCTGGTGCAGTAAATCCGGGTGATGTAGTCCTTTTAACTATTCAGTGTTCAACAACTGAAACTTTAAAAGGAGTTAAAATCCAAGAGGATATTGTAGGCTCAACTTCTTTGGCTTTAGTTAAAGATTCTACAGTTTCTGCTAAAAGTGTTACTTGGGCTTATAGCTACAAAGTACCTTCTGGTGTTAGCAGCAAAACAATTACTGTAACAGCTACAGATAATGGTAGCCGCAGCACAAGCAAAAAAATCACAATTACTGTTAACAGTTCTACCCCTACAACCTATACTAGTAAAACTCTAGGGGATCAAGGAAATCCAAATATTGGCAGCTTCTTTTCTGCTAGTGACGGCTCTATTTATACATCTGCTCAAGCTAAAAGCAATCAATTAAATGTTGACATTATTTATTATTATGGTGCTACTAATAAAGCGTCATTTGCAGGACCTGGTGGTACTAAGTCCCCAGGGGTTAAGGATTTCACTGCATTTGATTTAGGTAGTTGGAATTCTAATACAAAAAATGCTACTAAGTTTAAAAAATCTTCTACAGCCCTTTATACCGGGATTACAACTGGGGCTACTATAGCTGCAGCTTATGCTTCATCCGCTGGCACTGAAGACGAAGAAATAAATAATCTTGCTATTGGTGATGTTGTCGCTTTCAAAAAGGCTTCTGGTTCTTATGGTATTCTTAAGATTACTGGATTAATTCCTAATGGTGGTGGCACAACAGGAACAATTACTTTTGATGCTATGGTTCAATAGTTAAACACAAAGAATTAAAATAAAAAAGCCCGCCAAATTTGGTGGGCTTTTTTATTTTATAAGTTATTGATAACCTCCAGAAATTCTTGATGGAAAAGCCCGTTGCTGCCTATTATCTGCCTGCCAAAAATATAATCATCCTCACCGGAGAAGTCGGTGATTTTGCCCCCCGCTTTTTGTACGAGGTATGCACCCGCTGCCACATCCCAAGGGTTAAGCCCAAACTCATAAAAGCCATCGCACCTGCCACAGGCTACATACGCTAAGTCCATGGCGGCAGACCCCAACCTTCGTATGCCGCGTGTTTGCAGCATAAGGGTTTTTAAGATATTTATATATCTTTCTAAAGTAGTAAAATCTACTGTAGGGAACCCTGTTGCAAGCAAAGTGTCTTTTAGTTTTTCAGCTTTACTTACATAAACTCTTTTACCATTGAGGTAAGCACCTTCCTCATCAGCATTGGCAGTAAAACATTCCGCTGAACTGATTTCGTAAATGCAGCCAAACACTGGTTTGTTGTTATGATATAATGCCACACTGATGCAATACATTGGTAACCCATGCACAAAATTGGTAGTACCATCAATGGGGTCTATTATCCAAACCCATTCGGTATTGGGGCGGATGTTGGAGGTTTCTTCAGCAATAAATTCTGAGGTAGGGATGAGGCGTAGGAATCCCTCCTTTAATCTCAACTCCGAACCCAAATCAATAGAAGTAACAAGGCTTGTATCTGCTTTTATTTTGAGGTCAGTTGCATCCCATTGGCGGCGTTCTTCTGCAATCCATTGCCCTGTTAGGGTGATAGTTTCAATAGCACTTTTATAAAGTTTATGGTTCAAGGTTTTGTGTTTTAATTAATGAAGCATCCTTTGGCAAGCTCAGGATGACAAAGGGTGTGGCTGTCATCCTGAGCTTGCCGAAGGATTTTTTACTTCAATTTAAAATCTGCAGGGTTATAGCCGGGTCTTAAAGTGCTAGCTTCGGTATTAAATTTTTTGTTGATGGCAACCCTGCCCTTTGAGTAAAAGATATAAATATAGGGCATTCTTTCATACACCAAAGCTTGGAAGCGTTTGTAGATATCTATCCTCTTTTTAGTATCCAAAGTAGTGCGGATGGAGTCAATCATCTTGTCAGAAACTTCATCCCCGAAGCCTGTAAAGTTCCCCCCTTCACCTATTGATTTTGTATGCCAACTTTGGTAGGGGTCATAAGGTAACGGCACGCCCACAGAACCACTTATGGCGAGGTCATAATCCATTTTCATCATGTCTGTTCTTAGCTTGTTGAGGTCAATAACCTCTGGGGTTATTTCAATACCCACCTTTTTGCAATCCTCTTGAAATATTTTGGAGATAGAAACCCTTGCAGGGTTGCCATTAAGCTTTAAAACAAACTGCAAACGCAGCTTTTTGCCATTCACTGTCTTCTCCCTTATGTTATCTTTAGTATTAAGTTTCCAGCCTGCCTCATCAAGCATTTTGGAGGCAGCATTAGGGTTATAAGCAATCCTTTTTATTGCGGAATTATATTCAGTAGTATTGGCAGGATTCTCCATACTTACCGTAGGCAAGGCAATGCCATAATAAACTTTATTAATAATGTTATCAATATCCAAAAGGCCAGCTAAGGCGCGGCGCACATTTACATCAGCCAATGCATTATTCTTTAAATTGATGGCGATATAAGTAAAATTTAAATCCACCGGGCTAAAGAGGTTAAAGCGATTAGTAACATGCGTATCCGCTTTCATCTCAGTAAAATCTTTGGGGGGGATGCGAGTTAGCACATCAATATCACCCTTTTTTAGGGCAAGCACGGTGGTGTTTGCATCCGTAATAATGCGGTAAGTAATCTTGGCGGGGTATGCCTCAAAACCTGCGGCTTTGCCCACCAAGGCATCACCCCACCAATTTGTTTTTTTGGTGATAACAACCTTTTGCCCCTGCTGCCATTGGCTGAGTTTATAAGGCCCAGAGCCTATAATACCTGCTGTATCTTTCGTAAATTTATTGGAGGAGAACTCCTCTGCAAATGCTTTGAGGTTAGCATCATCAGAAAGCTTTTTGGCTGCCAGCAAACTATCATTGCCAAGGAGACTTACTGAGAAGTTGTTCATCCTACCCTTTGCGTCATAAATATATTGTGGGATAACAATAAAATCCCCTGCTGCTGCCTCTGTGCGTATGTCTTTTTCTTTAGTGTAAAGAGAAAATTTGCGGTTGTTTTTAGCATCAAACGAAATACTATCCACCAAGGCATAGCCCGCCCTTAGTGCTGCAGCACCTCCCAATAATAATGGATTCTTCACTGCCTTTAATGAGAACTCAATATCCTTTGCGGTGATGGCATTTCCATTATCCCACTTAGCTTCTTCCCTAATTTCATACGTCAATTTCAATCCGCCTTTATATTTACCTTCATTAATTTCTTCTGTTTGTGCAAGTTCTTTTGCCAAAAGTGGTATCAACTTTAAACTCTTAAAATCAATGGTAGTTAATGATTGAAAAAGCTGCCCGCTTACAGTACCTGCACTCTCTGATAGCCCCGAATAAATAGGGTTAAGGTTTTCCGGGTCAGCGGAGAGAGGTACATTTACTTCCCCCTGAGGTTTGGGTTTATTAGTGCATGAATTAATAAGTGACGCAGCCACCAACAGCCATAGAAGAATTTTTATGTTTTTCATCAATAATGGTATTTATACAAAGGCAAAGATAAGGGGAGGAAAGATTCCTATTTCAGCAGAATTGCGAAGCTGCCAAAACCAATTATTTAGTTATTAGTAGAGTGGGAAAAGTGTATAGTTAGCCTTTGATACTCCAATTTACCCCACAAAAAAAACCTCGGAGGTTTTAAAAACCTCCGAGGTTTCACCAAAAAGAATACAACACCTGACCAAATTTTCTTATAACACCGTAAACTCAAACCTGCCACGGGCAGGGTCCATATTTTTCACCTTTAAAAAGGTATGAGTAATAGCCCCCAAGTTTTCAATAGGTATATCCATGGTTATGCCAATGCCCACATCTACCCCGCCGGTAATTTCATCATTTTCGTTAAGCACCAAACCAAATTTTATGGCAGTAGTACCCGGGTTGTAGAGGCGCACCTGAGTGCCCGGCAAAAAGCTTCTTTCCACAATTAGTTTAAGAACCATTGCTGGTATATAGCCCACAAAATGGGTTTGTTCCGCAGGGTTTTGGTAGATAATGTAATCACGATATTTTGCTTCACTTACACTCACCCAAATGTTTTTACCCACCAAGCATAGGGCGCTTAGCTCATCGTACAAATCATTTTGCTGCTGCACCCTGCTTTCCGCGGCTTCATCGCGGTTGGCAGTGGCATCATGCGCCTCCTCCAAATCAGTGCGGTAAAGGTTGAGCTTAGTAGTAATATCCGTAAGCATTGGCGCAGTAAGCACTGGTGCATAGCGGGCAAGGTTAGCAGTGCCCACCCTCACCACACGTTCTGCAATTACAATAATTTTGTTGTCATCAGCTTTAGATAAATCCCCCGTACCAAATCGTTTGTATTTGCTGGTACTTTTAGCATCTTTAGCCTCCACAATCCCCATCACCAATTGTATGGCAGCTATCACCACAATTTTAGCCGCATCCTTCTCAGTGTTTTTGTCCTTTTGCTCTTCTAATAGTTCAGTGTCCGTAGGCAAAGCCAATACGTCATTGGTAAGGGTTTCAAAGGCAGCAATGCGCAGGGCATCAATCCCTCTTGCCAGAAATTCCGCCGCATCTCTGAGCATAAATACATGTTTGGTAATGCACATCCCAATAAGGGCAGCAAGTGAAAAACCGAAATTTGAAGTTACTTTCTTTTTCTTCATTTTGTTGTTTGTTTAATTTGTTAAAAATTTTTGTTTTTGTTTATGATTACAACAGGCACCCGCCTGCTCAATTTCTACTACTAACGCTACTTTATATTTTATTATTGCATGTAATAAAAATATTTTTTTGGGGAGATTGCCAATCCCGAAACTCCTACCCCCAATCCCGAAACTTCGGGACTAACCTCCCCTAACCATGCAACTTCCTCAGGGCAGAAGTCCCCTTTAGGGGATTTAGGGGTTTTAAATAAGAAAAAACAGCAACCACCCACAGTCATTCTGGAGGAAACTTCTTGCAAGAAGTCAACTATTTCTATTGCGCAGCAAGATTCCTCCAGAAAGGCGGAAGCACCATCAGGGCATAAATTCCCAACTTTTGGGATTGGGGTTTTAATAATCATTTCCATCATCATCTTTTTTATAGATACCCTAACGCAGGTTTATTATTTTTTATTGTAATTATTTTTTGACCTCACCCCAACACCCTGACCTCATCCGTCCTTCGGACACCTTCTCCAAAGGAGAAGGACAAAAAGGGAAGGGGGCAAGAAGAGCACATAACTTCCAATTTCTGCTGAGGTAAAGTCCTTCTCTTTTGGAGAAGCCTGCCCGAATAACAGGCGGGGATTTAGGATGAGGTCTTTCCCCACCGCCACCACCACCCCCTACTAACGCCAAAACATTTTATTTTATTGTAATGATGAAAAAAAATCTCCCTCTGCCATCTTTTATTGTGCTAATGGCAAAAAGGTAAATGCCTAAAAAGAAATAAAAAGCAGTCAGTAGCATTGCCGTAGCCCTTATAACACTTGCCGTAGCAGTCGGTACTATTGCCGTAGTGGTTAGTAGTGTTATAATAGTAATCGGTAGTATTGCCGTAGCAGTTAGTACGGTTAAAATAGTGGTTAGTAGTATTGCCGTAGTGGTCAGTAGAGTTGCCGTATACACTATCCCATAAAGTGTGTAAGTAGAAGAATATGGTTATATTTTTAGTTTCATTCTTTCTTCAAAAATAATGATAAATTGGTTAAAAATAATTCCCCAGTCTTTTATCTGCTGTGTCCATTTTTTAGAGACCTCCATAA
>JAPLCZ010000228.1 GCA_026391915.1 Bacteroidota bacterium
CTTCACTATGAAAGTATCAATACTTGCAATAGCTTCAGCATGCCCAACAACGTATAACTTGCCGTTATCCCCAATTATATTTCCATGTGAATGTGCCATTGCCTTTGGTGAAGAAGTAAAACCCTTGGAATAATGAAAAAACTTAACCCATTTTACTTTTCCTGAAGTATCAAGTCGTGCAGTAAAACTGTTCCAACTTCCGTTTAAATTTTTGTATTTAAAAGTATCCAAACTAAAAGAATCCTTAATGTATCCTGACACGAAAATATTCCCTTTATCGTCCACGCTTATCCCTTGCCCTGAGACTCCATAATAGTTTTGTACCCGCCAAATTACTTTGCCTAAGGAATTTGTTTTCATTAAAAAATAATTTGAAGTTGGGTTTTTGGTTTTGTGAAAACCCCCTACCAAATAATGGTTGCCTTCCTTATCAATTGTTAATGCATTTACCTCAAGATTTAGAGGTGTATCTTTTACAACTATTAAATTTATTAGAGTTCCCGAGGTATCATATTTTGGAATTGCCAAAAGCCCAGAATCCACCGTGTCTTTCCCAAATACTCCTTTAGAATTTAAATTCATTATAAGATTAAGATTTCCCTTTCCATCAACATGAACATATTGTGGAATCAGCCCTTGTTTGTAGGAAGCATTCACCTTTTTTATCCATTCTACTTTTTGCCCAAATAGGAATTTACTACTGCAAATTATTAAGAGAAGGATTAGCAATTTTTTCATATTATTTTATATTAGCAGAACAAATATACTTGAATAAATTCTAATACAACCCAACCTCCATCCTCTTATAGCAAACCGTATTTTTTCTTCTATTCCAAAAAAAGAAAACCAACTCAGGGTTATTTGTAGTTAGTTGCGGCAGATGGTAAATAGCGGTTATGTTTTGGGGTTGCTTACTTACTTGCAGTGCTTTGCTAATTTCATATCCTTTGAAGAAAACATTTTTTCCATTTTGGTTGCAGGCAGTTACTAATAGAAAGTCTTTTGCATTTTCATTTTCTGCAAATAGGGTTGTGTTAACAATGAATTTCCTTCCGCTGCCACAAAGAATTTTTGGGTCAGTTATTTTTACCCCAACTCCATATTCTTGGGTAGGGGGTATAATACCAATCTTGCCTTTTGAATCAAAGATAATCTCACTTTCCCATCCGTTGGCACTGTCATTAATAAAATTAATGGCATTGGAGTAGATTGGTTTTGAATCACTTCTCCTAGTTATTTCTGAAAGTTTTTTGGTACTCTTTGCAGCAAGAATATAATCGCCGCTAAAAAACCAATGCGTGAGTTGGGAAGTAACAGGAAAAAACTTTTTATCAACATCATCTCTAAGAGAATCATTATGAAAAAAGGCGAAGTCATATTTCCAATTTGTGGCTTCTGTAATAACATCCGGCAAAGAATACTCAAGTAGTGCAAATCCCTTTCGGTGCATCAGCAAAAAAGGAATATTGGTAGCCTGCACACCAGTTACTAAAAATTTTGTCTGCTTACTGATGTGCAATGAATCCAGAAATTTTTCTGAGCCTTCATAGTTTTTTATCATGGTATTGGTTTTATCCCATGTGCCGGTGCTTCGCCTTCTGGCTTGGGATTTTACAGCATTCACAACCATAAAAACGCATAAGGATACAATAGCAATACATGAGAGCTTACGCCAAAGTAGTCGCTTTATCTCAGGGGTTTTAGGAAGCATTAGTGCTACCCAAAAAATAATAGGCAAGAACCCAGTATCTAAGAAATAGTAATCGTGATTGGGGAATTGTTGCAACATTAGGAAAGCATAAACCAAACTCCCAGAAAAAATAAAGAGTAATAAAATGGAAGCTTCACTTAGTGGAGTCTTCTTTTTATTCCACACAACAAAAGTCAAAATGAGTAGTACAAAAAAGATAGCATAATGCCCCCAAGAAAAGTATTGCAACCCCCAATTCTTAATAGATGTGAAAATAAAATCAGGGATATCAGCAATGTCCTTTACTGGCAGTGGATGATTAAGAAAAGCAGAGCCATATTTATAAGATAAGAATTTGTTATAAAGAAAATATCCTAAGATGGCAAGCAACCCAATGGCAATAGAAATAAACTTCCAGACTTCAATCTTTTTTGTTTTGTAAGTCTTAAGAATTTCAACTCCCATTACGCTTAATAAAAGTATAGCAAAAGGTAATCTGCTAAGTGCGGCAAGAGTTAGGAACAGAATTGAGAAATAGAAAGATTTTCTATTTTGATGAGTTAGAAATTTCAGATAAAAATACAATCCTATAATACCATTGGCAAGGGAAGGAATAGAGGGCAAAAATCCGGATTGATAATAAACAAATACCGGAGAAGTGGCAGCGAGTACCATCACCAAAATAGCATTGAAATAATTGTTACCAACTACTTTAGCCAGCTTAAATAAAAAGTATAAACCCACTAAAGAATATAGCAAGATATAAAGCCTGAAACACCAAGGCGGTTGCGTGCCCGCTGCCTTCATAATTAAGGCAGGGATGACATCATGCATAGGGAAATCTACCGCCGTAATTCTGCTGGGCTCATGATGCAAAGAATCCGCAAAACTATGGTTGCCATAATCAAAAGTTTGTGGGTGGAAGAAGTCAAAATTATTCTCTGTAAAACCTATGGCAAGTGCATACCTATCTGCCTGAACCCAAGCATGTATGTGGGCAGGGAATTCATTAATGTACCGCCAATGAAACAGAAGTGCTAAGCCAATGAGCAGTAGCCAAACAATCAGGTTTTCTTTAAAGGATTTCAATAGAAAAAACTGAGTTTAATCTTTATAAGACCGAGGTAATTTTGGGTCGGTGATGATGATGTAATCCCCAAGATGTTGATGCTTCCTCCAATCTATATTCGGGAAGGTTTCATCAGTGCCGGATGAGATTATTTTTACTTTTAGTTTAGGACTATATTTTAATAATTGGGTGGCAACTGCAAAGCCTTCATCACTATGAAATCTACCATTTACCTGCAACACTTTTTTGCCTTTGTTCTTTTTCAAATATTCAGAAATGGAATATGCCATAGTTGCATCCCAAAGAGATTGCCCCATTATCAAATTAAAATTACCCATCATGTTTATAGGTGGCATTTTTTTCTTGGCAGTATCTGCCACATTGGTTGGCCCATGCCCTGACATTTCCTGCAATTTTTCATAGTATTTTCCCGATGCAGTATCAAAAGGGAGGGGTGCAAAATTCTTCTTTGAATCTGCTGATAAAACCATCAAAGCTTTCTGTCCCTTTCTGCCCACAAGGTTGGTGTACCTGCTGGGTGCATTGGCGCAAACCACATCCATTTTATTCTTTTTGGCAAACTCAATCATGGGTTTGTAATCTTTATAATTACTCCACACCCTTGCGTCTTTCACAAAATTTTTCTCACGGATATCACCTGTTAAATATTCATTCATCACGGTTTGTACATCGCGGTCAAACATCTCCATGGAGAGGGTAGTATTTGGGTATTTTGTAAATAAACTCTCTAATATTTTTGCCTCTAAAGAGTGGGTGACAGAGTCGTTATGCTCTTCACCAAAAAACAGCACATCATCCGTTTTCATGGCATCTGTAATATCACTTAGGCTAATTTCTTTACCCTCCCTCACAGAGTAAATTTTGTAATGAACAGGTGACTGACTGAATGCTGAAATGCTGAGAATTAAAAGGGAAACAAATAGAATAGTTCTGTAAAATTTCATGATTTGTAGTTGCGTTTTATGTTTCAAATTTATTATGTTTTGTTGGACTTTAAGATTTTCAATTTTGAACCTGAGTTCATAGTTTCTGCAATTGATAAATTGTAAAAAATAAAAACACTAATTTTGTTTAAGAAACCAACAAACCAATAAAAATGAAAAAACTTTTTTTTGTAATGATGATGCTGGTAACCATAATGCTATCAGCGCAAACAGTCCCAAATGGGAATTTTGAAATCTGGAGTAGTACCCAGTACGATGCTTTAACGGGATGGAGAACTTCTAACAGTGAATCAATACCAAGCTATGGAGTGGTAACAGTTACCAAAAGCGCTGATAGTAAAAGTGGAAGCGCGTTAAAAATGCAAACCTATATTTATGCCGGTGATACCCAAATTGCCTATGTAACTATTAGTGATGGAGATCCGGGACGTGGTGTTGGTGGCATGCCTTATTCTGCCAAACCAACCAATATCACAGGCTATTATAAATATGATTTAAAAGGACAGGATACTGCGCTTTTTCTTGTTTATTTTAAAAAGAATGGAAAGCTGATTTCCAAAGATTTATTTAAAATAAGAGGTACTGGCAGCCAAAGTAGCTGGACATCTTTTAGTTTTACACTTAGCAGTTTAAGCACCACTCCAGATACTGTAATTATTGCAGCATCACCCAGTAATGCATTTACCAATAATGGCGTTAGCAATGGTAGTACTTTATATCTTGATGAATTAGTATTTACGGGTACGGGCACTATGCCCTCTATCCCCAATGGAAATTTTGATACATGGACTTCCGAAAGCCTTGATATTGCGCAAGGCTGGACTGTTGATGGCGGAAGAAATAAAATTAATAAAACTACTGATAAATATAAGGGCTCTTATGCAATGCGTTTAGAGACCATTAGTGAAGGAAGTAAATTAAGAAACTCAAGTATTAGTAGTGGCAGGCGAACCAATAATGGCCCAAGAGGAGGGCGACCTTTTACAAACATGAAAGACACTTTAGTTGGTTATTATAAATATGATAATCTAGGTAGTGGAGATACTGCACAAATTCAAATTGGAATATCAAAAAACAGTTCTCAGGTAGGATGGTTTTCTGCAGAATTAACTGTTAAATCTAGCTATACTTATTTTGAAATTCCTATCAATGCATCTTCCACCCCGGACTCTTTGTTGGTGGAAATTACTTCATCAAAATACCCAATGACAAATGCCAAAGAAGGCAGCACTTTAATAGTGGATGAAATCCATTTAAAGTCGGAACCATTAATAACAGGCATTGCCAAATCTGTAAATAAAATTCCTATTTTTGTATATCCAAACCCTGCCACCAATAAAATAATTTTTGATGGTGCAGGGCAATTGCAAAAGGAGGCTGCGCTATCCATTTATAATAATATGGGGCAACTGATAAC
>JAPLCZ010000020.1 GCA_026391915.1 Bacteroidota bacterium
GGGTAACTAGTAAAAATAATTATAACAAATTTATTAATGATATTAAAAATTATAAAGTAAAAAAAATAAAGGAGAGACCTGTTGAAAATGGCATTGCAATAGAGTACCAAGGGCAAACTACTACTTTTATTATTATCGTAAAATCAACCACTTTAAAAGTTCAAATTTTCAGCAACAAAGACTATGATTTTATTACTCCAATTTGTGAATAAATTCCAATTTGCGAATATGGGATTAGTTAGGAGAACAAGCTTGAGATTTTCTCAAGAATTGCAAACCCTACATAAGTAATGTTATTGCAGGGTTGCATTCTAAATGAAGATTATTTTAAGTAATGAATTACCGTTTGAATAACCATCATGGCTGCACTAATAATAGTAGCAAAGACCTCTAAGAGTCTTAAGGTTTTGTTTAATTTTTTCATTAAAAATGAATATTTTAAACATGCTCTCCCTCCTAATCTTGTTACAAATATAAAGGATATTTTATACCAGTTGGTCAGGATTCAATTAATCCTGTCGTGGTGGTTTGAGGCCCACAAACACTAATTTCTTTCCTGAAAAGTCCAAGCGTGGACGCTTGAACTAGCTCAAATAAAATTTAATCAATCTTCAACACTGCAAAAAAGGCTTCTTGGGGTATCTCTACATTGCCAATTTGCTTCATGCGTTTTTTGCCCTTCTTTTGTTTTTCTAAGAGTTTTCTTTTACGGCTAATATCACCTCCATAGCATTTTGCGGTTACGTCTTTGCGCATGGCGCTAATGGTTTCGCGGGCAATAATTTTAGAGCCTATAGCCGCCTGTATGGCAATCTCAAACTGCTGGCGTGGCAATAGTTCTTTCAGCTTTTCGCAAATCTTTTTGCCCCACTCATATGCCTTATCTCTATGGATAATAGCAGAGAGGGCATCCACAGGTTCTGCGTTTAGTTTTATATCCAGTTTTACCATATGGCTCTCACGGTAGGCAAGGGGGTGGTAATCAAAACTTGCATAGCCGCGGCTAATAGATTTTAGTTTATCAAAGAAGTCAAAAATGATTTCTGCAAGGGGCATTTCAAAGGTCATTTCAATGCGGGTAGTGGTAAGGTAAATCTGGTTTTTGAGGATGCCTCTTCTATCAAGGCATAGCTTCATAATGCCACCAATATAATCTGCCTTTGTAATAATTTGTGCGGTAACATAAGGTTCTTCCACACTCTCAATATGGCTGGGGTCAGGGAGGTCAGAGGGATTGGTAACGGTGAGCACTTCTTTGCGGGTAGTGTTTACAAAATACCTAACGTTGGGTACGGTGGTTATCACCGTCATATTATACTCTCTCTCCAATCTTTCCTGTATAATTTCCATGTGCAGCATCCCTAAAAATCCGCAACGAAAACCGAAGCCAAGCGCCGCAGAAGTTTCCGGTTCAAACACCAAAGAGGCATCATTAAGTTGGAGTTTATCCATACTGTCTCGGAGTTCTTCGTAGTCATCAGCATCCACGGGGTAAATCCCTGCAAACACCATGGGTTTCACGTTTTCAAAACCTTGTATGGGTTCGCATGGGCGGGATGCCTGGGTGATAGTATCACCCACTTTTACCTCTTTCGCAGATTTAATCCCTGAAATAATATAGCCTACATCACCGGTATTTATCATATCCATA
>JAPLCZ010000323.1 GCA_026391915.1 Bacteroidota bacterium
TAATGGTATTTGTAGATTGGTTTAAAAAGTTAGTTCATATTTTTTTAGGGGATTTTTCAAATGCGTCGGGTATGTAGAGCCCGGCGCATTTGTGCTTTAGTAATTATTGCAGATTTAAAAAACCTCATGCAATAATCAATGATGGATAGGCGTAAGGTGAGGATAGTTTTGCCATCAAATAATAACAATTATGAAGAACGCAAAAATTATTTACCTCATTGCTTTGTCATTAATTTTCTCAACGAAGAGCTATTGCCAAAGTGATAGTTTGAAGAAAGATAGTGCTACAAACCTGTTTATTGGTAATGGTGCTGGATTGTCTTATTTGGGGTCGGGTATCGCCGGAAATTTAAACTTAATTTTTCCTAACAACTGGGGAGGAAGTCTTAATGTTAAAAAAAACAACTATACTTCTCCAGATTTCCCTGATGGCTATCAAGCAGGAACAAATTTTATAAACGACTTAATACCTCCGGGTGACAGGATGTATTTAATTACTGTTAATGCTTTAAGAAGGTTTAACTCTAAAAGAAAAGGAGTCTCTAATACTTTTGAAACTGGGGTGTCTTTTATAAACTACGGAATAGCAAGCTATGAGGGATATGATAGGGGCAGTAGTTGGTTTCATTTGTTACCAATAGAATCAAGCAACTATACTGTAGAATACACAGCATCCAATAGCATTGGATTATCATTAAGGGCAGCACATCAGTTTCATTTAAGTGAAACTACTTGGGGAGAAATAGCAGCCTATGCAAACATAAATAAGTATCGTCCTGTAGTGGGGGTAGAGTTCTATGTAAATTTTCACATCAATTAATTTGTCGGGAACTTTTTCCCCTCCTCTTTTAGTAACTCCCCAAACAAGCCAACAAAAAAGTACTATGAGTTAAAGTTCACTAAAACAAAACCCCGCCGCCATGAAAAACTGCATCATTTTCTTCGCACTACTTTTAGTAATTATGGGCTGCAATAAAGCAGTAACCACAGAAAACAAAGAAAAACATTTTAAGGCGGGTACCAAAGACCCCAATTTGGTAAACTATAAAAACGTACCCCAAAACACTTTCACTTTTGATGTAAACAAAGATGTTGTAAATGACATCCTCTTCTCTTTTGGCGTAGGCAATTCACCCTCCTTCACTTATCTTTATACCAAACTCACTACTATAGATTCGTCTATAGAAATTGCCACAACTCCTGACTCTACCTCACCTATAACCATTGAAGAAAACCAAATTATTGATGATAAACTTTTGTGGCTAAGCAAGCCTACCAAAAGTATTGGTAAGGAGTTTTTACTCGCTGTAAGTTCTTCCTATTATCCCACCCATTCTTTTTATAATTATGAAAACTGGCTTAACAAAACTGCTTATGTTGGCATTCGTAAAAAGGAAAAAAATGGCAGGTATAAATATGGGTGGTTTAAGCTCAGCGTAAAAGATTACTACCAAACCACATTGCATGAGTATGCCTTTATGAAATGACTTGATTTGCATTTGTAATATTTTGTTTAAAAGACCCCGCAATTAATAAAGCGGGGTCTTGTAGTTTTGTGCCCACTACAAATGATATTTTCATACGCCACAGTGGGTGATATCCCCGCTATCTTAGACATTGCCGATGCCCAACTCGGGATTGGTTATTTAACAGATTCCATCTTTGAACTTATTGAACACCCCAATTCTATCTTTAGGGTGGTGAAAAACTTTGAAGGTGTTGTGATGGGATTTTGCTACTCCTTCCTCATTGCTTCAGAGTTGCTTGATGAAGAGCTTCACCCAACCCAAAAAGTATTTGGGAATAAAATTGGGGTTATTAAAACCATTGCCGTTGATGCCGCTTTTGAAGGGCAAGGTTTAGGTACCGCCCTCACCCATGATAAATTAATAATCATGGAAGAATACGCCGCCAATACCGCCATGAGTATTGCCTGGAAAACAGAAAACGAAAAAAACTATACAGGGATTTTAAAGAATTTCAACTTCTCAGTTGTTTCCGAAATTCCAAATTATTGGTATGCTGATAGCCTCTCAAAAAACTATAGCTGCCAAGGTTGTGGTGAGCCACCATGCGGGTGCATGGCAGTAGTTTATTCAAAGGTGTTGAGGTAAACTCACCTTTCTTCTCTTTCATCATTTTTGTTTTAGTTTCGTTGTAAAAATAAACCAACAAATGAGAAACATCTTAGCCATTATTTTATGCCTTATTATTTTTAATAGCTGTAAAAAGCTATCAACTCCTGCGGCGGGTTTTACCTATAAATTTATTAAAGAAAAAACTGTGGAGTTTAAAAATATTTCTGATGGTGGAAAAACCTATTTGTGGGGTTTTGGAGATGGAACTGCTTCTACATTAGAAAACCCAACTCATGTATACCTTGATACTGGGCTTTATTTAATTAGTTTATCTGTAAAAAATACATTTGGGAAAGATATTAAGAAAAATTTGATTAAGGTTTCACTTGATTATATTCCACCATTTCGGATTATCATTACTGTGAAGCCTAATACTCCGACCTATCCAGGGGTAGCAGGTGCCAAGGTGTTTATGGCTTTATCAGAAGATAGTATGGCAAAGAACCTCTATTGCAGGACAATGATAACTTCTCCCGACTCTAACGGCAATGCCAATATTGACGTGAGAAATTTGTATGGTATGAAGTATTATTGGTTTCGTGCTTCATACAGTTCTGGAGGTACAACTCTTAGTACAGTTTCTGATACTTTTTTTAGGACATCAAGTGTTACCATTCCACCAAGAAAAGATTTGATTGTTCAATAATTATCTAGTATTTTCTTGTAGCCCTGAAGGGGCGTAACATATTAACATAGGGCGAAGCCCTATGAACTCAATTACAAATAATCTCGCAGAGAACCACAGAGAAAAACCCGAAGAGTTTCTCTGTGGGGAAATTAATTTCAAATTTCAAATTTCCAACTTCAAATTTCAAATTCTCCAATTGTCCAATTTCCAAATTCTGCGTGCCTAACTTTGCCATGAATTTCAACCATGAGTGACGAGGTAAAACACGAATGCGGCATAGCGTTTATCCGCCTAAAAAAGCCGCTTGATTTCTACAAAGAAAAATACGGCACCTATCTCTACGGCATAGAAAAACTCTATTTGCTGATGGAAAAACAGCATAACCGCGGGCAGGATGGTGCAGGGGCAGCAGTAATAAAACTCAACCCAACCCCCGGTGAGCCTTATATTTTCAGGAGCCGTTCTGTAGGTAATAACCCCATCCAAAAAGTATTTAAAGAAATTAATGACCACCTAAAAGAGGCGGGTTATAAAGAGAAAGATGCCACCTTACAAGATGCCCTTGCCGCCCCATTTATAGGGCAGCTTTTGCTGGGGCATTTGCGCTATGGCACCTATGGCAAAGCAGGTATTGAGGCATGTCATCCTTTCATCCGTAAGAACAATTGGATGAGCAAAAACCTTGTGCTTGCCGGCAATTTTAACATGACCAATAACGATGAACTTTTTAATAGGTTAATTGAAATTGGGCAGCATCCACGCCGCAGAACGGATACCGTTACGGTGATGGAAATGATTGGCTACACCCTTGATGAGGAAAATGAAAACATCCTTAAAGCGCAAAAGGCAATGGGCAAATCAAGGAAGGAAATTGCGCCCATTATCGCAGAAACTTTATCCATTGAAAAGGTACTAAAAACCTCTGCTGCCAACTTTGATGGTGGCTATGCTATGGTGGGTATGGTGGGCAACGGAGCCTCTTTTGTGCTGCGTGACCCCCACGGAATTCGCCCCGCTTATTGGTATGAGAATGATGAATTGGTGGTGGTAACATCAGAACGCCCACCCATCAAAACTGCCTTTGAGGTTAGCTACCCACAGATAAAAGAAATACAACCCGGCTGTGCATTAATTATAGAAAGAAATGGCGAGGTGAAAGAGGTACAAGTGCTGCCTGCCAAAGAAAAGACTTCCTGCTCTTTTGAGAGGATTTATTTCTCCAGAGGCACGGATACAGATATCTATAATGAGAGGAAAGACCTCGGCAGATTAGTAACACCAGAGGTGCTTAAAAGCGTGGATTACGATATTGAAAACACCGTTTTTTCCTACATCCCCAATACCGCAGAGGTGGCATTTTTTGGGATGATGGGTGCCATACATGATTCATTAAACGAACATAAAAAGCAACAAATAATGGGTGGCAAACTAAGTGATGAGGAACTCTCAAAGTTGCTTTCCCTGCGCCCCCGTGCTGAAAAAATTGCCGTGAAAGATGCCAAACTCCGCACCTTTATTACGGCAGATACGCAGCGCAATGATTTGGTTTCTCATGTGTATGACACCACCTATGGGCAGGTAAAAAATTATCAGGATAACCTTTGGTAATTGATGATTCTATTGTTCGCGGAACTACTTTGCGCAATAGTATCCTCCGCATTTTAGATAGATTAAAACCTAAAAAAATAGTGGTGGTTTCTTCTGCACCACAAATCCGTTTTCCTGATTGCTACGGAATAGATATGAGTAAGCTAAAGGACTTTGTTGCCTTTAAAGCTGCCATTGCTTTGCTCAAAGAATCAGGGCAAGAAAATATTATTGAAGAGGTCTATCAAGATTGCAAATCATCCATGAATGACCCCAATGCGCCCAACCATGTAAAGCGCATTTATGAGCCTTTTACTTATGAGGCAGTAAGTAATATGATTGGTAAAGAATTGAAAAATTCTCATGTGCAGGCAGAGGTGGAAATCATCTACCAGACTGTAGAAAACCTTCATATCGCCTGCCCTGATAATAAAGGGGATTGGTATTTTACAGGAAACTATCCAACGCTTGGCGGCAACCGTGTGGCTAACCGTTCTTTCATTAATTTTTATGAGGACAATAATGAAAGGGCTTATTAAATTTTTATTGAGTTAATGACCATAGAGACCAAAAGATTAAATGATGTTGTTATCCGCTTTGCGGGAGATTCCGGTGACGGAATACAATTAATTGGTACTGAGTTTACCAATGCCACCGCGCTGCTACAAAATGATTTGGGAACCTTCCCCGATTTTCCTGCTGAGATACGCGCCCCTGCCGGAACTTTGGCTGGGGTATCTGGCTATCAAATTCATTTTGGTTCGCATGAAATACACACCCCGGGAGATGATTGCGATACCCTTGTAGTGATGAATGCCGCAGGCTTAAAAAAGAATGTTGAATTTTTAAAGAAGGGTGGAATCATCATCGCCAATGAAGATGGGTTTGATAATAAAAATCTTCGCCTTGCTAATATTGATGAGAATGATAATCCGCTTAAAAACGGCTCTCTTGATGGGTTTTCGGTATTTACTGCCCCAATCACCAAGCTCACCCGTGAAGGGATAAAAGATTTTGGATTGGGCACTAAAGAAACAGACAGAAGTAGAAATATGTTTGTTTTGGGTTTGATTAGCTGGCTTTACAACCGCCCTTTGGAAAGCAGTATTGACTTCATCAACAAAAAGTTTTCTAAAGATAGAACCATTGCAGAAGCCAACATAAAAGCGCTGCATATTGGCTATAGTTTCGGCGAAACCGCCGAGATGTTTGCAGAGAGATATGAGATTTTAGCTGCCCCCATGAAGCCAGGTCATTACCGTGGCATCACAGGGAATCAGGCGGCAAGTTTGGGCTTGGTTGCTGCTTCACAAAAAGCGGGATTGCAACTTTTCTACGGCACTTATCCTATCACCCCCGCCTCTGATATTTTGCATGAATTAGCACGTCACAAAAACTTTGGTGTGATTACTTTTCAGGCAGAAGATGAGATAGCTGCTATCTCCTCAACTATTGGCGCATCCTATGGTGGAAGCCTTGGTGTAACTGCCTCCTCTGGCCCGGGGATAGATTTAAAATCCGAAGCAATGGGATTGGCGATAATGCTTGAGTTGCCATTGGTGGTGATTAATGTTCAGCGTGCTGGCCCATCCACAGGTATGCCCACCAAAACAGAGCAGTCTGATTTGTTATTGGCATATTTTGGCAGGCATGGCGAAGCTCCCATGCCCATAGTTGCAGCAAACTCCCCCGCTGATTGTTTTGATACCATCTATGAAGCCTGCAAAATTGCAGTAGAATTCATGACGCCTATTTTCTTTTTGAGTGATGCCTACCTTGCCAATGGCGCAGAGCCTTGGCGTTTCCCCGAGGCAAAAGATTTGGATTCCATCACCCCACAATATGCAAAAGTAGATGGCACTGCCACACAAAAATATCAACCATATTTAAGAGATAACAGACTGGTGCGCCAATGGGCTTTGCCGGGCATTAAAGGTTTAGAAAATCGTATTGGTGGCTTGGAGAAAGAAGACATCACAGGTAATATTTCTTATGACTCTAAGAATCACGAAAAGATGGTTCGCATAAGAGCACAGAAAGTAGAAAACATTGCGCAATCACTCCCAGATCTCAGTTTTGATGCTGGTGCAGAAAGCGGCAAACTCCTCATCCTTGGTTGGGGAAGTACTTATGGCACTATAAAAACTGCTTGCCAAGAGTTAAAAAAAGAAGGCATTGAAGTAAGCCATGCACACCTCCGTTGGTTGAATCCTTTCCCTAAAAATCTTGCTAAAATTTTAAGTTCATTTGATAAGGTTCTTATCCCCGAAAATAATACTGGGCAATTGCAATTGCTCATCAAAGGCAAATACATGGTAGATGCTGTGGGCTTAAATAAAATACAAGGGCAGCCGTTTACAGTAAGTGAAATCTCAAACAAAGTAAAAGAATTATTAGCCTAACCATGACTGAAGTTTTGCAACATATCCCTGAAGTATTTACTGCCAAAGATTTGGTAACAGACCAAGAAGTGAGGTGGTGCCCCGGTTGCGGAGATTATTCTATCCTCAAACAAGTGCAAACTGTGATGCCAAATCTTGGCTACAAAAAGGAAGAAATTGTATTTGTTTCAGGCATTGGGTGTAGCAGCCGTTTCCCCTATTATATGGATACTTTTGGGATGCACTCAATCCACGGTAGGGCAACAGCCATTGCCACAGGTTTAAAAACCAGCCGCCCTGAACTTAATGTATGGATTGTTACCGGTGATGGTGATGCGCTATCCATTGGGGGCAATCATTTTATACATTTATTAAGGAGGAATTTGGATGTAAATCTTCTCCTTTTTAATAACCAAATATATGGCTTAACCAAAGGGCAATATTCCCCAACTTCTGTGGAGGGGCAGGTGACTAAATCCACCCCTTTTGGCTCTCTTGACCACCCCTTTAACCCACTTGCTTTGGCAATGGGTGCTGATGCCTCTTTTGTAGCACGCAGCATGGATAGAGACCCCAAACATCTGCAACAAATGATTGAGAGAACAGCCAAATTTAAAGGTACTTCTTTGTTGGAGATTTACCAAAATTGCAATGTGTTTAATGATGGCGCTTTCTTCACTTATACTGATAAAGAAACCAAAGCAGGCGAAGCTCTTTTTGTAGAAAACGGCAAACCGCTTATTTATGGTGAAGGAAATAACAAAGGTATCCGCCTCAATAATACTACTCCAGAAATTGTGGATTTAACCACCGGAGAATTTTCTACCACTGACCTTTGGGTGCATGATGAAAAGGATTATTTGAAGTCCACCTTGCTTACACGTTTCTTTGATTCTCCAGATTTAGAAAACCATTTCCCGCGCCCATTTGGTGTGCTTTACGCCAAAGAACGCCCATGCTATGAGGATGCAGTACATGCCCAAATTGCCTATGCAAAAGAAGGCAAAGAAGCAGATTTGGATAGCATCATAAGGGGTAGGCAAACTTGGGTGGTGAAGTAGTTTTTAAATAGCGTAACTCTTCCCCTCCTCCGCAATCAATGTGTTTTTGAAAACAGCAGTAGCCTCTAAAAGATGGTCTCCCATTTCATGATACCTCGCTGAAAAATGCCCAAGTATTAGAGTATCACATCCTGCTATTGCTGCAAATTCAGCAGCTTGCTTTGCAGTAGAATGAAATGTTTCTTCTGCCTTGGGTAGCATATCATGCAGGTAGGTAGCTTCGTGATAAATAGTGTCAAAACCCCTTAGTTTTGGTGCCAATTCAGGGAGGTAAATAGTATCCGTAATATAGGCATAGGAACTCAGTTTGGGCAGTTCTGTAAGTTCTTCAAATGAGAAAACAACTCCATCAGGTGAGGTGTAATCTTCTCCTGATTTTAAAAATTTAAAAGCCTCAATAGGGATATTTTTACTTTCAGCCACGCCCTTTTTCATATTTCTAAAAGGACTTTTTTCTTTAAAAGTAAAACCCCAACAAGGGACTCTATGCTTTACAGGGAAGCTCTGAACTTCTAAATATTCATCATCATAAATAATTTGAAATCCATCATCTTTCAATTCAAAAAACTCTAAAGCATAGTTGAGGACAATACTACTCCACTTAAATTGCACTTCCATAATCTCATCAAGCCCCTTTGGTCCATAAATATAAAAGGGTTCTTGCCTGCCATTGAGGTTCATGGTGGTAATAATTCCTAATAAACCAAGATAGTGGTCTTGATGCAGATGGCTAATAAAAACTCTTTCAATCCGTTGAAATTTTACCCCATGCACCATGCATTGCAGTTGAGTTCCCTCACCGCAATCAATCATAAAGAGGCGATTCTTAATGCATAACACCTGAGCACTTGGGTGGCGTGTGGTAGTTGGTGTGGCAGAACTTGTCCCAAGAATTGTGAGCTCCATTGGCATTTGGCAAAGGTAGCTGCTGCCATTTTCAAACACTAAAAAACTATATCTCACACAGCACTTTTTTATTTTGGCTTATTGACTTAAATTTGCAGCCTTATTCAGAAAATAAGGCTTACAACAAATGAAAACGCTTAACCTAGAAGGAACACTCCGCAACGAGTCTGGAAAAAAATCATCATTGAATCTTCGTGCTACAGGGTGGATACCTTGCGAACTTTATGGAATCAATGGAAATACGCATTTCTCAGTTTATTATGCTGACTTTAAACCATTGGTTTATTCTCCTGATACCTTTAGAGTAACCCTAAATATTGATGGCAAAAAATCTGACGCTATCATGAGAGAGATTCAGTTTCACCCACTTTCCGATGATATTACCCATGTTGATTTTATGGAGATTGATGAGAGTAAAGCTTTCAGAATTAATCTGCCTATCAATTTCACTGGTGTTTCTATTGGTGTAAAGGAGGGTGGTAAATTGGTAAAAAAACTCCGCAAGCTTAGCGTAAAAGGTTTTGCTAAGGATATGCCTGATGTAATTGATGTTGATATAAGCCATCTTGCACTTGGTAAATCCATCAAGGTTTCTGATGTAAAGGTTACCAACCTTGAAATTATTAATGCTATGAGCAATCCTGTAGCAACTATTGACGTACCTCGTGGGGTGAAAGATGCAGCAGCGGCAGCCGCAGCAGCTACTCCGGGTAAGAAATAATCTCAACAATAAATTTAATTTTTATATACAGAAAACGGGTAGCACAACTGCCCGTTTTTTTATTTTATAGTTTGTGCTAATCTTTGAACCCACAATATGAAATACTTGATTACAGGTTTAGGAAACCCAGGTGCGGAATACGAAAATACCCGCCACAATATTGGCTTTAAGGTATGCGATTTTATTGCACAAGAACAAGAAGCTACCTTCTCTTCTTCCCGCTATGGATGGGTGGCAGAAACCAGAATTAAAAACAAAACTTTATTCCTGCTAAAGCCCGAAACCTTTATGAACCTCAGTGGTAAAGCAGTGCGCTATTGGCTGGATGAACTCAAAATTTCCCGCTTAAATTTATTAATTATTACCGATGATTTGGCGCTACCCTGCGGCAAACTGCGCATGAAAACCAAGGGAAGTGATGGTGGGCATAATGGCTTAAAAAGCATCAATGAGATAATGAATACGCAGGATTATGCAAGGTTGCGGTTTGGCATCAGTGCTGATTTTGCACAAGGCAGGCAGGTGGATTATGTATTGGGAGAATGGAACGCAGAAGAGAAAATCATCCTGAAAGAAAAAATACCCTTAGCCGCTGAAGCCACCCGTAGCTTTGTGATGGAAGGCGTGGACAAAGCCATGGCGAAATACAATAATAACTAAGATGCATCATCCTAAAAAAATAACCCTAATTGGTGCTGGCAATGTTGCCACTCATCTGGGTGAGGTGTTGCAAAAAAATGGTTGCCATATAGATTGTGTTTACTCCCACACCATGCTTCATGCGGAGGTGCTTGCTAACAAATTGGGCTGCCCTTTTACCACTGCCATTGACCAAATCCCTACTCATTCTGATTATTATTTCTTCTGCATAAAGGATGATGCAATTGCCAAAATAGCACCTCATCTTGCTGTAAATGGGGTTGTAATACATACCAGTGGTAGTGTGGGTATGGAGGTTTTGAAAAATGGAGACAACAAATATGGTGTCTTTTATCCCCTACAAAGTTTTAGTAAAGAGGCGAAAGTAAACTGGGAAGAAATCCCCGTTTGCATTGAGGCTTCTGATGTGCATACTGAAACAGAACTCATGAGCCTAGCCTTATTAGTTGGCGCAAAAACCTATTTGGTGGATAGCCACAAAAGGGCACTGCTGCACCTTGCGGCGGTATGGGTAAATAATTTCAGCAACCATTTATTGTATGAGGCAGAACAAATTTGCAATGATGCAGATTTGCCTTTTGATATCCTTGAGCCCCTTGCCAAAGAAACTATTAGAAAAGCATTTCATCTGGGTACAAAAAAATCACAGACAGGGCCGGCAAAGCGCCGTGATGAAACTGTGATTAAGCAACACCTACAGCTTTTAGGGGATGAAAACCCCGAAAGGATGATGCTCTATATTTT
>JAPLCZ010000165.1 GCA_026391915.1 Bacteroidota bacterium
TACAATAGGATTCCCTACTAATTTTATAACTGGTGCAATGGTATCCACCACCTCAAAATCTTTGGTAAATATTTCTGAGGTATTTCCTGAGAGGTCAGTTAAGATATAGTCAGATTTATATTTTCCTATCTTAATAGTGCTTGCATTTTTAAGAATAAAATTATCAGTCCTCTTTATTTTAATGCTATCAAAAGGGTCGTAATTATCAGAGATAATAACATCAGAATCATTGTACAAATAGTTTACCTGATACTTTGGATTCTTGCCATTTTTAAAAGCAAGAGTTGGGGCAATAGTATCAATCACTTTTATAACTCTGGGAATTGAAATTGTGTTCAATGCCTTATCAGAAACAACGTATTTTAAGCTGTAAATTCCAATCTTAGTTGTGTCCAAATTTGTTACCTTTTTTATAGAAACTTTGAAGCTATCAAACTTATCAAAAGCATAAATTCCAAAATCTTTATACTGTGTAAAAACCTCTAACAAAGTGGTGTCTTTTCCTAAGAGTTTTACGGTGGGTGGGTCAATGTCTGCAAGGCAAGTCCCCATCATATATTTATCCATCCACTTAGTTCTTTTTGTAGTCCACTTTTTCATCGAATCTACCTCGGCTTTATAGGTGGGTTGATTGATTCCATTGGGCCAAACATATATTCCTAATATCGGCCACTGATTAAAATTTCTCTTTTGTGGGGCATCAATTAAGGTGGAAATAGAATCAATATCCTTCATGATATTAGCATCACTAAAAAAACTTTTTCTTATCACCTTCCAACTGCAATTAAGGTTATTAAGAAAAGTAGAGTCTTCGGTAAGTCTCTGCCACCAAAATGGAATGCTAGTCCATGTAGGCGAGTTATATTCAAATCCACTAAAACTCCCGAAATTAGAAACACCTGCATTTCCCCAAGAGAAATCTTCATCCCACATTGGCCCCATATGAACCTTGCCTTGCCCATTGCTATACCTATCCTTGAACAAATAAGTGCTGGAACCATACGAGTCAGAATTTTTTATGAACTCACTTAAAAGAAAATAATCCAAAAAACTACTTTCATCCGCGTACCTGCGCCAGCCAGTTTTATGGTCTTTAAAATTGGCGCTTTTGAGTGTTGTTTCAAAACTGTCATTGATATAAGTTTTGATGTAATTCTCTTGCTTGGTTTGTAAATTTTTAGGGTCGTGTGCAAGAAAATATATGGGGTAATGTTTTGAGGTATCAATCCGTGGGTATTTTGAAGCCCAAAAATAGCCATAATTCCCTGTGAATTTATCAACCTTTAATATGTAGCCTCCCGTCAATCCATCTCCATAAACATCTTTGGAAGTAAGCTTTGGGATATCAACCCGATTCTTATCCTGCTTTATAGCCTCGCCTAAAATATACACCCCTTGGTAAACACCATTAAGAACTAACTCCACATATTTAGTTCGGATGGCATAATGCCCCATTTGGTTATAATATTTATAAGTAAGGCAATTGCGCATCATTGTTTTATCTGCATAATTGGCAAGAAGTACATAATCGTTTTCTGCAGGCATTCCTAAAATAGAAACGTCCTCCTTTACTCCATTGCTGTCTCTTGTCTCAAACCCATAACTCACTTTAGGGAACGTAGCGGAGTAGCTTCCTCTTATTTCAATGCCACAAAAGCCTTTAAAAATGCTGGAGTCTTTTAGGTGATTGTATTTGCCACTGGCATTATTAATCAAATTGAAATTGACATCAACCTTTGGAGTATTTATAATCGTTTGCCCTTTTGTATTAATACTTAAAATTGGGAGGTTTGAGCTATCCAATTTTACATCAGCCGCAGGATGATTCCCAAAAATTAAATACCAATAGGTGAGTGTGCCGGCATTTAAAACGCCATAGTTATCTTTAATAATAATCCGCCATTTGCCATTCGGGTTTAGCTTCTTTTGATTGAGGGGCTTTAACGCTGCAACAGGCTTAAAATTTCCCCTTACTTTTGCCTTTGACCAAAGCACAGAAATACTACCCGTGTCGGTAAAAATAGTACTATCCATCAGCCCGCCAGGCAGGTTATTGCAGAGTAAATATGTTGAGCTATCAGGCGCCACTAAGGTAATTGTGATATACGCCAAACTTGGATGGCTAAGTTTGATAATTACACCCTCCAAGCCAAAGGAATCATTCATTGTAATTGGCAGCCCTTTAATAGAATCTATGAATACTGCACCACTTCCTTTATCAGCAATTTTACCACCTTTGAGTTTAAAATTTGTTGTGGAATATCCGTTGAATTGGAGACTCAAAATAAAAATAGGTACTAAAAAGAATTTGATTTTCATGATGGTTGTGAGGCACAAATTTAAGCCGACTAAGAAATTAACTAATCTAGCTCTTCACCAACAACCTCATCAACCTTTATAATCTCATCCTTAACACCAAACATCCTCCGCCACAAATAACTGATGCCCCAATAGGTGGCAAAACAGCTAACAATAAAAACCAAAATAATCAGGTTGTTGATGAGGGTAAAAGAGATTTCTTGAAGCATGGTTTTCTTTATAGTTCTTTGCGTAAACGTGCCACTTGTATATCCATTTGTTCACGGTATTTGGCTACAGTACGGCGTGCTATGTTATATCCTTTTTCGTTGAGGAGTTCCGTTAGTCTTTCATCAGTGAGAGGGCGGTTTTTACTTTCCCCATTTATTAAATCTCGCAAAATTTTCTTTACCTCTTTGTTAGAAACTTCCTCCCCACTATCCGTTTGAATTCCTTCAGAGAAAAATTCTTTTAAAGAATAAATTCCAAAATCTGTTTGTACATATTTGCTATTTGCCACACGGCTAACGGTGGAAATATCCATCTGAATTCTATCCGCAATATCTTTAAGAATCATAGGCTCTAATTGCTCAATGTCACCTTCCTCAAAAAAATTTCGTTGGTATTCCACAATGTTTTTCATGGTTTGCAAAAGAGTGTTTTGTCTTTGGCGCACTGCCTCCACAAACCACTTTGCCCCATCCAGTTTTTGCTTGATAAATATCGCCTGCTTTTTCAGGTTTTTATCTTTGGTATTTTCCTGATAACTCTTCAGCGCATCCTGATAATTTTTACTTACCCTAAGCTCAGGCACATTGCGGCTGTTGAGGGTAACAAGCATTTCTCCATCAACATTAGTAACAATAAAATCAGGGGTTATGTATTGTGTTTTTGTGTTGATTTGAGATTCGCCGGGCTTCGGGTCAAGGTGTGTAATTACATCCACTGCTTCCTTCAATTCATCCCTTTCAATCCGTAATGCTTTGTATATTTTTTCGTAATGCTTTCTAGCAAGGTCATCAAGGTGGTCCTTCACAATTTTTTTGGCAAGCACCACACGTGGGTCAGTGGCATCTCTGCGATTTAGTTGCAGTAAAAGGCACTCATTTAAACTGCGGCAACCAATACCAGCAGGGTCAAAAGTTTGAATTATTTTCAGCACATATTCCAGCTCTTCCTCACTGCATTGCATCTGGTTTAGGAAAGCCAAATCGTAAGCAATATTTTTTAGAGGGCGGCGTAAATAACCATCCTCCTCAATCATCCCTATTAAGTGGTTTCCTAAAATTTTCTGGCGGTCATCTAATAATTGATGCGCACTAAGCTGCTCATACAATTGGTCGTAAAGATTATTGACTTCCGCAAAAGGAATTTCTTTATTCTCCTGATTTGGGTCGCTTGCAATGGAGTAAGAATAATCATCCTCCCCCTCTGGTGCTAAATAATCGTTGAGGCTTTCATCAAAAAGGTCTTGGTCGTACACCTCTTCCTCTTCTTTTACTTTCTCCTCAAATTCTTCCTCGCTTTTTTCGTCATCATCCGGAGAATCATCCGCCTCATTGGTTAAATCATTATCAAAAGTCTCTTCGTTTTCGCCGTTATGGTCTTCGTCTTTATCATTCTCCAAGGCGGGATTTTCAGCCAATTCTTCATCTACTCTTTTTTCCAATTCTGTTGTGTTCAGTTGCAGTAACTGAATAAACTGTATCTGCTGCGGTGATAGCTTCTGTTGTTGTTTTTGATGGAGACCCTGTTTTAACACTAATCCTAATTATTAAATTCTATTCTTTATTTTTTCAATGAGTGCAAATGTAAAACACAAATAGCTTTTTGAGATTTTATAAAAGGCATTTCTATCAAACTCATTTTTGGGTATACGGATTTGGGGTACAAAAGGGTACTGACTTTCTTTATAAGGAAGCAATTAATATAAGCGAATGCATCCCGTTTTTCAATTTACCATTTGCCCTTTAAAATTTTTCTGACAACTCCCGCCAGAACGAAAAGTTCTTACGGGCTGGGACAACCGCCAACTGACAACTTTTTCCCCCTTAATTTCGCACCTTATTTTATCTTATTTATATGAAACAAAACTGGACATACCTCGCCCAATTGGCAGCCAACGAAGGCAAAGAAATAACCCTGAAAGGTTGGGTGCAAAACCGCCGTGATAGCAAAGGAATTGTGTTTATTATCTTACGTGACGGAACTGGCTTTGCCCAATGCGTAGTGCTGGAAGAAACAGTAGGAGAAGCTATGTTTGATGAAGCCAAACGCCTTAGTTTGGAGACCTCTGTTGAACTAACTGGCACTATCAGAAAAGACGAAAAACAACTGGGTGGTTTTGAAGTGCAGGTATCATCTTTAAAAGTAATTACCCCTGCCGAAGAATACCCCATCGGCAAGAAAGAACATGGTGTGGATTTTTTGATGGATAGGCGCCACCTTTGGCTGCGCAGCAAACGCCAATGGGCAATTATGCGCATCCGCAATGAGATAATATTTGCTATCCATAATTTCTTTCAGCAAAATGGTTTTGTGCAGATGGATGCCCCCATTTTTACAGGGAATGCTTGTGAAGGGACCAGTACTTTATTTGAGACAGAATTTTTTGAAGATACTGCCTATTTATCCCAATCAGGGCAGTTATATGGCGAAGCAATGGCGATGGCAATGGGTAAAATTTACACCTTTGGCCCTACCTTTCGCGCTGAGAAAAGCAAGACCCGCCGACACCTCTCTGAGTTTTGGATGATAGAGCCTGAGATGGCTTTTTACGACCTTGATATGACCATGGATTTGATTGAAGAATTCATACGATTTGTGGTAACAGCAGTATTAAAAAACTGCAAAGATGAACTCGCAGTTTTGGAAAGAGACGTTACCAAATTGGAAACCGTTATCAAACCCTTCCCACGCATTGCTTACAAAGATGCAGTGCAAATGATACGTGGCGAAAAAGATGTAAACGGCATGAACTCCATCAAAACTTTGGAAGGAGATTTAGCCATCGTAAAAAATAAAATTGAAGAGATAAAGACCGACATCACCTCCCGCGAAGAAAAGATAAAAAGCGGTGCACTTAAGAAAGGAGAGATTGCTTTTAACGAACAAAAGATACAGCAACAAAAAGCTGCCTTGAGAGAGCTTGAAGAGGAAGAACGCAACATACCACAATGGTTGGAGAGTGCAAAAAACTTTGTACCCGGTGATGACTTTGGTGGCTCTGATGAAACCGTACTCACCCGACTTTTTAATACCCCGATTATGGTGTATAACTGGCCTAAAGCCATTAAAGCTTTTTATATGAAAGAGGCTGATGACGACAAAGGCTATGTGCGTGGGGTAGATATTTTAGCACCCGAAGGCTATGGCGAAATTGTGGGCGGCGGCCAACGTGAAACTGATATGCAGGTTTTGGTGGATGCCATTCACCACCACCAATTACCCATGGAAGCCTTTGAATGGTACCTTGATTTGCGCCGCTACGGCAGTGTGCAGCACAGCGGTTTTGGCCTTGGGCTGGAACGCATTATTTGCTGGGTTTGCAAACTCCCCCATGTGCGTGAAGCGATACCTTTTCCAAGGATGATGGGGAGGTTGTTGCCGTAAGTTGAAGATGATGAAGCATAGATTTTTTTGGCTATTGTTTATAGGGCTATTTGGTTGTACAAATAACCAAAGCATTAAGGTGGGCAATGTGAGAAAGGATTCGGTTGAAGCTATTCAAGAAAACATGTCACCAGAATGTATTCAAAGAGATACAATTACTCCATTAGGGACAAAAATTCATTATAAATATAAAAATGGGAAGTTTAAAATCTCATGGGGAGATAGTATTTATAACAGAGTTTCTGATTCAGCTTATTCATGCCATTATGATTCTTTGACTGGTGTTTGGGACTTTGTTCCTAAACTTCATTCTGAGACCCAAAACAGTTTAGTTTTCATACAAACTTCATGGACTTCAAGCGGAGGTAACCCAGCACCACTTGCATATGATGTTATAGTTTTACCAAAGAATAATAAAGATTCTATAGTTGAGAAAGAATTTTTCATTAGTTGCGAAAAAGGATATTTGCTTTACGGAGACCCTTTTGAAAAAGTATATCTACAAAATTTAGAAAATAAGAAAATTCAATTAATATCTTTAAATCCTAGACCTTTTTCAGGAAGGTCTCCAACCATGTCAATTGAAAAAACAAAAATTGATAAAGGAATCTTATTTATAAAATATGAATCTCTAAACAAACAGAAAACAGATGCTATAAAAATTTCAAAGAGGTTTAGAATAGAAATATAAAATCTCGAATTTTTGATGTTAGCGTAGCGCATCACGGACTTTAGATAAAATAGGATTTTTTAATCCGACCTTTTTGTCTGAACTCCCGAAATAAATTCGGGACAAGCTGTTGATTTATGGGATGAAATGATTTGTGTGATTTCAAAAAAATAAACCACAAAGTACACAGCGTTAAGACAGACAAATGGCACACAGTTTTGTTGTCAATCTTTGAGTTCTTTGTACAAAAACCACAGTGTTCTTTGTTGTTAAAAAAAATTGGAAGTCGCAAATTGCAACATCCATTTCAAATTTGATTCTGCTTTTATATCCACCAATTTTTCATTATTCGTTCTTCTCTACTCATTATTAATTAGTCTTTCCCCTCTTCCTTTTTCCGCAATAAAGCCTGACCTTTGCGGCTTTAAAATAATAATTTAATAACAATCAAAATGACTAAAGAAGTTTTTATAGTTGCCGTGGCAAGGACGCCAATAGGCAGTTTTATGGGTGCATTGGCACCGGTTTCTGCTACTAAATTGGGGGCAGTTGCCATCAAAGCGGCAGTGGAGAGGGCTGGTATAAAACCCGCACAAGTGGATGAAGTTTTTATGGGTAATGTACTCACAGCAGGGGAGGGGCAAGCACCCGCAAGGCAGGCGGCTTTGTTTGCAGGATTAAGCAATACAACCCCTTGCACTACTATTAATAAAGTGTGCGCATCGGGTACTAAATCAATCATGTTAGCAGCGCAAAGCATCATGCTGGGTACTAATAGTATTGTGGTTGCTGGCGGTATGGAGAGCATGAGTAACGTACCCTATTACCTTGAAAAAGTGCGTGAAGGCTACAAAATGGGGCATCAGCAAGTAACGGATGGAATGGTGAAGGATGGACTTTGGGATGTTTATAATAACTACCATATGGGTAATGCTGCAGAAAAATGCGCGTTGGATTATAATATCACCAGGGAAGACCAGGATAATTTTGCTATAGAAAGTTACAAACGTGCTGCGGCTGCGTGGGCTGTGGGTAGTTTTAAAGATGAAATTGCACCGGTAGAAATCACAGACCGCAAAGGCACTAAAATAATAAGTGAGGATGAGGAATACACCAAGGTTGATTTTGCAAAAATCCCGGGGCTTAAACCTGTGTTTGTAAAAGAAGGAACGGTAACGGCGGCTAATGCGTCTTCCATTAATGATGGTGCTTCCGCAGTAGTGCTAATGAGTGGTGAAAAAGTAAAGGAATTAGGGCTTACCCCCATAGCTAAAATATTAGGCTTTGCAGATAATGAGCAAGAGCCAGAGAATTTTACTACAGCACCAGTGGGTGCCATCCAAAAAGCAGCTAAAATAGCTGGCATTGCAGTTTCTGATATTGAATATCTGGAAATAAATGAGGCGTTTGCAGTGGTTTCTTTAGCAAATAATCAACTGCTAAACCTCAATCCCGCATGTGTGAATATTCATGGAGGTGCGGTGGCTTTAGGCCACCCAATTGGTAGCAGCGGTTCACGGATTATGGTTACCCTAACCTCCGTGTTAAAAGAGAAAAATGCACGCTATGGTGCCATAGGAATCTGCAATGGCGGGGGCGGTTCTTCTGCTATTGTTATTGAGAGAGTGTAACTCTCCTATCAACTAAAATAATTTTTAAATAGTGGGGCAGGCTTTATAAACTGCCCCACCAATAGAATCTACTAAAGCTCCTGTTACAGATTTTAAAGTGTTAACTTTATCTTGCAATCTTAGCAATCCTAAAAAGGCAAAAATCAGAGCTTCTTTATATTCAATAATTTCTTTGCTTGGGATAACAAATTCTATATTTTTATTTTGTTTTAATGATTTAATTAGGAAGCTATTATAAACCCCTCCCCCTGTTACCAAAACCCTTGGTTTGGTAATCCCTGATGCTTTAATGGCGGTGTTTAATTCATTATTTATTTGTTCAGAAATATGCATCACCACTGTATTCAATTTATCTGCAATGCTGATTTCCTTTACTTCAATTTTTTGCCATAAATCCTGCAATAGTTTTTCTTTGTCTAATGATTTGGGTGCTGATTTTTTGTAATACTCCCAATCATTTAACTGCTGCAATACAGCATCATTTGCAACTCCGGTTGCCGCCAATTCCCCATTTTCATCAAATGGTTTTCCAAGACTCTGGGCAAGTTTATTTAACAGAATATTGCAGGGGCAGATGTCATATGCAAGCCTTTTACCTTCTTTACTAAAAGAGAAATTTGCTATGCCACCAAGGTTAAGGCAGAAATTATATTCTGAGAAAAGAAACTCATCCCCAATAGGAACTAATGGTGCACCCTGCCCACCAAGATTTACATCCAAAGTCCTGAAATTGGTAACCGAATCAATACCAGTAATCGCTGTTATGGCAGCACCATCACCAATTTGTAAACTTATATTTTCTTGTGGTGAATGAAAAACCGTATGCCCATGCGAAGCTATAAAATCAATCTTTTCGGTAGTGGTTTTAAGAAATTCATTTATCATTTCCCCAATAAATCTCCCGAAATCAATATTTAGTTTAGTGAATTTAAAGCCTGAAAGTAATGATGCATTCAGCAGCCTGTTTTCCCATTCGGAATTATACTTAATGCAAGTGGCTCTCAGTATTTCATAATTCCATGAATCATTAAAAATAAACCTACACAATGCCAAGTCAAGCCCATCCAAAGAGGTGCCTGACATTACCCCAATTCCTAAAAAAGTGTTCTTCATTTTCGGGCTAAGATAAAACAAAAAAAGAAGGCTACGTGCCTTCTTTTTTTAATCCGGTATTTTAAACCAGCCTGATTTTCCTTGCGTTGCCTGAAAGGTGGTAAGAGATGCGTAGGCTTGCCTAAGTATTTTGTTTCCCTTGCATCATGTACACTGCACCAAAAATAACCACCACAACTGCGGCGGCTGCAACAATGATGTAAACTGCGTAATTTTCCATCGTGTTCAAGTTTTAGTGTTTGAACCCACAAGTTGGGGAGTTTTTTTGAACCTACCAAATTTTAATTTAATTATTTTTCTATTTATGCGGTTTGGAGGCTGGAATGCAACATTAGTGAAATGGGATACTTAGGCCGAATTAAGAACTCCAAAGGGCTCAGCAAAGCTAATTATTTTGCTGAATGAACATCCCAATTTGAAAACGGATATTTGTACCCGAATACAAACCAATGAAGAAGAATCTGATAATATTTTTAGCCATGAGTTTCATAGTTATTTCTTGCAGAAACAACGATAAAAGAAAGGATGTGCAAAAGGTTGATGCCTTGATAAATATTATAAAATCCGCATCTGATATTTTGGTGATTGACGATAATGTTATCAGGGAAAGGATTGATAGTATTGGATTTAAAATTAAGCAGGTGAAATTGAAGAATACCAAGATTGATTCCACCTCTGAACTTGCTTCTGCCATAATTATTATGGAAGGTATAAGAGCTAATTACAAACAGTTTTTGGAGGAGTATCCAGCTCAGGAATTTGACAACCAAAAATTTGCGGATTCAGTAGGTAAACTACGTAGCGCGGTGCTGGATGATGAACTTTACGGAGAGAAGTGGGATAAAGTATTTATTGAAATGAGGAAGAAACTAAACCTTCATCTTGATGCAGTTAAAAAAACCTCTAAACTCGTTTATGAGGTAGAGAAAAATTATCAACGAAAAGATGAAATCATCAAAGCGGCAAGTAGATAAAATTTAACCCAGCTTCTTGGGGGATGTAAATAATATCCCTTTGCCTGAGCCTCTGTATAAATCCTTCCAAGAATAGAAGTCCTTATTAAACTCAACCCCATAAACCCCGCAAGTGGGTAGGCTATCTAGTAATTCTCCTGTTAAATATTCTATTAAATAAGTAAGCCCCGGGTTATGCCCAAAAAGGATAACTTCATTTTTATCATCAGGGGTAGTTTGGAGTATGGAAACCAAATCTCCTAAAGTAGCATCATAAATTTTTTCTTTAATCTGTATGCCCTCAAAAGGAAACCCTAATTGGTAGCAAACAATTCTGGCTGTAGTAATAGCACGATTTGCCGGTGAAGAATAAATATAGTCAGGCTTGATATTATTCTTATGTAAATAATCTCCAATAGCAGGGGCATCTATCCTTCCCCTTGCATTGATGGGTCTTTCAAAGTCAGTAAGTTCTGGGTACTCCCAATCAGATTTTGCGTGGCGGATTATATACAGTTTCTTCATCTTAATTTTTTTTTTACTATTCCTTTTTGCGCAAATATGCATCAATCTTTTCTTCTTCCAATTTCTTTAAATCAGCCTCAGGGGCTTCTTCATTAATATAAGGGCCAAGATATATTTTGTAAAGGGTTTCTTTTTTAGTTTTTACTTTAAAGATATTGACATTGCCAAAGCCTTTTAACTTTACATAATCATGAAATTTAATCATGTTATCATAAACCTTAAAAACCGCAAGCTGTATTACAAATGTATCATGAGTTTCTTCCTTTGGCACAACAGAGGCTTCCTTTGGTTTCTTGGTATAGGCAATGGTTTTTTCATTTTCCAAATTAATCAGCCCAAGATTTTCAATCTCCACTTTTGCAACGCCGGAACTTAGCATAGCAAGTTGCTTTGCAGCTCCCCTTGATAAGTCAATTTCACGTTTATTATAGGTAGGCATCCTGTCGTTTACCCTTACACAAACTGATTTATCATTTTTGAGATTAGTAACTTTTAACCTTGTGCCAAATGCAAAAGTTTTATGGGCGCAGGTGAGGCTATCCTGATGAAATCTTTCACCACTTGAGGTTTTCCTGCCATGAAAACCCGGCCCATAATAAGAGGCAATACCTGTAGTTTTTTTACCGGTTTGTCCGCTGCAAATCAGGGCTGAGGAAGTACTAATGAGTAAAAAAATCAATAGGTTTTTCAAAGAGTTTCTTTCGGTTGTAAATGGCAAAGCTATAAAAAATCTGCCACATGGTTAGGCGTTAAGTCATAACTTTGCAGTATGTTAGCATTGTCCGAAATATCTGTGTGGTTTACAGGGAAAGCCCTGTTTGATGAAGCAAGTTTTTTAATTAATAAAAATGACCGTATTGGCTTAGTTGGTAAAAACGGAGCTGGAAAATCCACCCTACTAAAAATTATTGCAGGCCTTCAAGAACCCGAAGGAGGTGGAATTTTTAAACCCAATGACATCACTATTGGGTATCTGCCACAAGAGATGGAACACCAGGACGGAAGAACTGTTTTTGATGAAGCATTGCAAGCCTTTAAACCTCTTTTAGAGTTGGATGCAAAGATTCATGTCATGGGTGATGAGGTAGCAAAAGGTGAGAACGTGCACTCTGATGCTTACATGAAATTGCTTGACGATTTGCATGAAGCCAATGACCGATTTTCTATGATGGGTGGTTACACCATGGAGAGTGATACAGAAAAAATCCTGCTGGGTTTAGGATTTAACAGAGAGGATTTCCCACGCATAACAGATACCTTTAGTGGGGGCTGGCGGATGAGGATTGAGCTTGCAAAAATCCTTTTGCAAAAACCTGATTTGCTTTTGCTGGATGAGCCTACAAACCATTTGGATATTGAATCTATCCAATGGCTTGAAGGATTTTTGAAAGACTACCCGGGGGCTATAGTTTTGGTTTCGCATGATAGGGTTTTCTTGGATGTGATTACTACCAGAACTATTGAAATTAACCTTGGTAAATTTCATGATTATAACGCACCCTACTCAAGGTATGTGGAGATGCGTGTGGAACGCAGAACTTTACAAATGGCATCTTTTGAAAACCAACAAAAGATGATTGAGGATACAGAGAAGTTTATTGAGAGATTCCGCTACAAAGCAAGTAAAGCAGTGCAGGTGCAATCACGCATTAAGCAACTCAATAAAGTAGATAGAATTGAGATTGAGGAAGAAGATTTATCCTCCATCAAATTTCGTTTTCCAGATGCCCCACGTTCCGGAAAAGTGGTGGTTGCAACTTCTCATCTTACCAAAATTTATCCACCCAAAACTATTTTGGAAGATTTGGAATTTGAAATTGAGAGAGGTGATAAAGTGGCATTTGTAGGCAAGAATGGTGAAGGGAAATCTACTCTCTCAAGAATTATTGCAGGGATAGAAACTTATAACGGCACCTTAGAATTTGGGCATAATACCAAGATTGGTTTCTATGCACAAAATCAGGCAGAAACCTTAACGGGTGATAAAACCGTTTTCCAAACTATTGATGATGAAGCAGCAGGTGAAATGAGAACCAAAGTGCGTTCATTACTTGGGGCATTTTTGTTTGGTGGAGATGCCATTGATAAAAAAGTCAAGGTGCTTTCAGGGGGGGAAAAATCAAGGCTTTCATTGGCTAAATTATTATTAACTCCCGTGAATCTTTTAATACTGAAGCAGAAAAAAAGATTGCTGAGGCGGAATCAAAACTCTCTAATCCTGCACATTTAAAAGAACAGCCAACCTTACTAAGCCAATATGAAAGCATGAAAAAAACTTTGGAAGAAGAGATGGAAAGGTGGGCGCAATTACATTCTGAGTTGGAAGGAGTAAAGTAGTTTGTGCCGATAAGTAGCAGAAATTATCTTTCATTGATTTTAGAGTGAGCCCTACCTTTACACTAAGTTTTTCGTAAGTATGTATAATTATTGTTTTGGTTTAAACTAATTTTGATACCCCTATCTAAGCACACGGAATGAAAATCCTCCTGCCAAAATATTTTCTTTTTAAACGCTTTTCAGTGGTTCTTTTGCTGTTGCTTTTTGGGTTTAAATCCAATGCCTCGCATTTAGTGGGTGGTGATTTAAGTTTGCTTTACAAAGGCAGTAATAAGTATCAACTCACCATCCGTGTTTTTAGAGATTGCGAAAACGGGATTCCTAAATTCAATGACCCTGTAACTGTTGGAATGTTTGATAGAGCAGATAATAAATTTGTCTCTTCATTCGAATTGAAATTACTTACTGACGATACCCTGCAGTTTCAAGGAAAAAAATGTATACGTGTGCCAACCGGCTGCACAGAAGTAGGCTTTTATTCAATTGAAATTACACTTGACCCTCAGCAGTTCAACAGCACCGTTGGCTATTATTTTAGTTGGGAAAGGTGTTGTAGAAATACCATCATTAATAATATTTTTGTGGGTACAAAACCAGGTGAAACGGGTGAAACATGGTATATGGAAATTCCACCTTTGAACATAAAAAACTCTACACCGGTTTTCATGCGCAATCCACTTACTTTGCTTTGTATCAACAATCCATTTTCTTTTAATTATGATGTGGTGGATGCTGATGGAGATTCTTTGGTTTACTCATTAGTTACCCCATTAAAAGGAACTACTGACTCTAGAAATCCTAACGACCCGGGGCAGACCAGTAGTAAATATCCAATGCTTAATTCTGGCCCATACCGTGATGCAGTTTGGCAAACTGGCTATAGCCTTGGCGGTAATATGATGGACGCCAATCCTAAACTTATTATGGATGGAAAAACAGGGCAACTTACAGTTACCCCTCGCAAGCAGGGTGTATATGTAATTGAGATAAAAGTGGAAGAGTACCGTAAAGGTAAAAAGCTAGGTGAGGTGCGTAGAGATTTACAATTTACAGTAAGCTCTTGCCTCTCTAATTCCTCCCCTCAATACTCAAGTTCTGCAGCAGATAATAAAACTTATTATATCAATGCTACTGATACTTTGTGTTTTCCAATTGAGGTTACAGACCGTGAAACCGGTGACTCAAATTATTTAGAATTTTCAGGGACGGTATTCGCCGGAGGTAAAATAAAACCACCCTATGCAACGCTTACAAAAGCCGCTGGATTAGGAGGTTTTAAAACAAATTTCTGTTGGCAAACCACCTGTGACCATGCTAATGGTGATACCCAATATCTCTATTTAATTGCAAGAGATAATGGTTGCCCAATTGCAAAAATTTCCCTAAGCACAATCAGGATTATTGTTAACCCCATGCCTAAAATTCTTCCACCGCAGGTGCTGTGTTTAGATAGAGTTGATGCCAATACCCTCCGTATAAATTTTGACCAATACGCCTTCAATAAATACACTGATTATTTTCTTTTCTATAGAATAAATCCTGATAGCAGTCGTATAATTTTAGATACTTTGAGGCAAGGCTTCAATCAAAAATTTATTATTGATGCAACTGCGTTTAACCATGCTACCAACTACTATACTTATTATTTTGTTGGGGTAAATAAATGCGGTCTGCGTGGTGACCCAAGCTATAAAGTTTTCTCAAATCCTAACATCCCTAAGAACCCTAGGATAAGGGATATTTACAGGGCTACTGTACTTAAAAATAAAGATGTTTTGTTGGAGTGGACTCCTGCACAAGAGGAGGATTTTAAATCCTACATCATCTACAGAAGAGTGGATAATGGAAAGGATAGCTTTAAGTTTTATACAGAAATTTATAATAGAAATGACACTTTTTTAAAGGACTCAACCGTGAGTGTGCAGAGCACCTCATACTGCTACAGAACTGTTGTTTCCAGCAAATGCGGATACTTTAGTGGCATTAGTTATCAGGGATGTAATATTGTGTTAAAAGGGCAGGCAATACCTTTTGCTAATAACCTACAATGGGGTAATTATAGTTATTGGAATAACGGTGTTAAAGATTTTGATATCATGCGCAAGGACCCCGAAAATTCTTTTTATAATGCTGGGAATGTAGCATCTTCTACCTTAGATTTTACAGATAATAACCTAAACTTGCAATACGGTGCTTATTGGTATAAAATAGTTGCCCATGAGAAGCTAGGCAAAAAACAAAAAAGTGAATCCAATGAGGTTTACCTTATCCAAAAGCCTGAGCTTTTAGTGCCTACTGTTTTCACCCCAGATGGAGATGGCTTAAATGATAAATGGAATCCGCTACCAGTTTTTGTTGAGGATTATAACATGAGGGTTTATAACCGTTGGGGAGAATTGGTGTTTGAATCCAATGACAAAAACTACCAATGGGATGGCACTTTTCATAACAATACCCGCCCTGATAATGTTTGCATTTGGTTGGTTACTTATACAGGATGGGATAAAAGCACCCATTACAAAAATGGGTTTGTAACAACACTTCGGTAGCAATATTCTAAAAGATATAAAATAAGAAAGTCCCGCATTTTTTGCGGGACTTTCTTATTTTATATTCACACTAAAATTCTAGGTATCAATCTTAGCATATTTTGCATTTTTCTCAATGAACTCACGGCGGGGCGGTACGTCCTCACCCATTAACATAGAGAATACGTGGTCAGCTTCTGCAGCACTATCAATAGTTACTTGTTTTAAAGTACGCCTTTCTGGGTTCATGGTGGTATCCCAAAGTTGTTCTGCGTTCATTTCTCCCAAACCTTTATAGCGTTGTATGCCTACAGAAGCCTCTTTTCCCTCTCCTCCCATAATCTTTTGCACTGCGGCATCGCGCTGGTCTTCGGTATAGCAATACACTTCTTCCTTCCCTTTTTTAACAAGATAGAGAGGTGGTTGTGCAATATAAATATGACCGTTCATTAGCAGCTCATGCATATATCTGTAGAACAAAGTAAGTATGAGAGTTCTGATGTGAGAGCCGTCCACATCCGCATCCGTCATAATGATGATTTTGTTGTAGCGAAGCTTCTCAATATTCAAGGTTTTATCCTCCTGCCTTACCACACCCATGGCGGTAAACATATTCCGGATTTCTTCGTTCTCATAGATGCGATGCTCAAGGGCTTTTTCTACATTTAATATCTTACCCCTTAGTGGCAATATAGCTTGGAAATGGCGGTTTCTACCTTGCTTGGCAGTACCACCGGCAGAGTCTCCTTCCACAAGATAAAGTTCACATTCTTCGGGTTTATTGCTTGAGCAATCTGCCAATTTACCAGGCAAACTATTGCTACCAAATACCCCTTTGCGTTGCACCATTTCGCGGGCTTTGCGGGCTGCATTGCGGGCAGTGGCAGAAAGCACTACTTTATTGATAATTATTTTTGCTTCGCGTGGGTGCTCTTCCAAATAATAAGAAAGCATTTCACCTACCAATTGGTTCACCGCACCTGATACTTCATTATTGCCCAGCTTGGTTTTGGTTTGTCCTTCAAACTGAGGCTCCATCACCTTTACAGAAAGCACACAGGTAAGCCCCTCACGAAAGTCATCACCACTAATTTCAAACTTTATATTTTTTAGAAATCCTTCTTTTTCAGCATAGCCTTTTAGCACACGGGTAATGGCAGTGCGGAAACCCGCTACGTGTGTTCCACCTTCAATAGTGTTGATGTTATTTACATAAGAATGCACGTTTTCATTATACGTATCCGTGTATTGAAACGCCACCTCCACAGGTACTTCATTGCGTTCTCCTTCAAAATGGATGGGCTCAGGGATGAGGGGCACACGGGTGTTGTCAAGATATTTTACAAACTCACTTAAGCCCAACTCAGAGTAAAAACTATCTGAGATATAATTACCATCAGCATCTTGTTCGCGCTTATCAGTAATGGTTAATCGCACTCCTTTATTTAAGAAAGCCAACTCACGGAGGCGTGCTGCAAGGGTGTCATATTTATAGATTACAGAGGTGAAAATAGTTTGATCTGGCCAAAAGGTAATAATGGTTCCGCGTTCTGTGGTTGTGCCTACTTCCTTTACACTGTACTGTGGTTTACCACAAGAATACTCCTGCTGATAAACTTTGCCATCTCTATGAATTTCTGCAATCAATTTTGTGGATAGGGCATTTACGCAAGAAACCCCCACGCCATGCAAACCACCAGAAACTTTGTATGAATCCTTATCAAATTTTCCACCTGCATGTAGCACTGTCATTACTACCTCCAAGGCAGAACGCTGTTCTTTGGTGTGCATATCCACGGGGATACCTCTACCGTTGTCTTTTACATAGATGCTGTTGTCCTCATTTATCACAACCTGGATGTCATCACAATGCCCACCCAATGCCTCATCAATAGAGTTATCTACTACCTCATACACCAAATGGTGGAGGCCGCGTGTACCAATATCACCAATGTACATGGCAGGGCGCTTACGTACTGCCTCCAAACCCTCCAGCACTTGTATATTATCCGCACTATAGGTTGGGTCTAAAACGTCTTTTTCACTCATAAAAATAGGGATTCTGTGTTTTTTGAATTATGCCGCAAGTTCATACAAAATGCGCTTTTATCCTAACTTTTTGTAGGATTTTATCAAGGTTTTTTCCACACCAAAATTTGATGTTTTGATAATGCTATACACAGGCAGGTGGATAAAATTTGAACCTTATTTGTGCGCTATGAGTATAGGAATTTATAACTTGTGCAAGAATATGAACAACTAACCAATACTAATCCCCAAAGCTATGTGGAAAAAATTTAGCGGAGAAGCTCTTACCAACAACATTATTATGGAAGTGGAAAGCACCATCAACAGAGAAATTGAAGCCGGCAACAAACTAAAAGTTTGTATAGGCACGGATTCGCAAGTATATGGAGAGGTAACAGAATTTGCCACCGTAATTGTTTTTGTAAGGGAAAGCCGTGGCGGCTTTATGTTCATCCATACAGAGAACACCAAACGCAAAATGAGCATTAAAGAAAGGATGCTTTCTGAGGTTTCTAAATCTATTGATATTGCCTACACTCTATGCCCTTTGTTGGATAAATACAAAGTGGAGTTGGAGGTTCATGCGGATATAAATACCAGCCCAAATTTTAAATCTAACACTGCCTTGAGTGAGGCAATGGGCTACATACTAAGTATGGGCTTCGTGTTTAAAGCAAAGCCAGAAGCATTTGCAAGTTCTTATTGTGCCAATAAGATTGTGAATTAAAAAAGGCAAGACTAAAATCGCCTTGCCTTTTTGTATGGGAGAAAGATGGGGTTCGAACCCACGACCCTCGGTACCACAAACCGATGCTCTAACCAGCTGAGCTACATTCTCCGTTTAGTAGCCGCAAATTTATAAAACTTTTTAGGGTTATGGAAACTTAGTTTTTGGGGAAGAGGTTTAAAGTTTAAAGTTGGATGTTTAATGTTAGTGATATCATCGACTATAGCACAAATCCTCCTTCTTTTCTGATTACTGAGAACTGACATCTGAGAACAGAGACTTCAAATCAAACCTATCCCAAAATTTATTTTTAGGGATGAGGGAATGCACCGTCATAGGTTCTTTTTTTACGGGATGGGTAAAGGTGATTTTGGCGGCAAGCAAGCAAATATCTCTATCCCGCAAAGGCAACTTAGAGCCGTATTTTGCATCCCCAACTATTGGGCAGTGGATGTTGGAGAGCTGCGCCCTTATTTGGTGGCTGCGCCCTGTAACGGGGTTTATCTCCAGCAAGAAAAGTTTATCCGTTTGGGCTATTAATTTATAATGCAGTTGCGCCCATTTGCTGCCTGGTTTTTCTCTGTTAAAACAATAAGAACGGTTCTCTTTTTTCTCTTTCCAGAGGTAATCGGTGAGTGTGCCTTCTGTGGCAGGAGGCATCTTTTCTACAATGGCATAATAGGTTTTATGGATGTCCCGCGTAACAAAATTATCGCTGAGGCGGGCTGCCGCTTTGCTGGTTTTTGCAAAGAGCACAATACCACTCACGGGTCTATCAATTCTATGGATTAACCCCACATACACATCCCCGGGTTTATTGTATTTTTTTTTGATAAAATCCTTCACCAAAAAATCCAAAGAAGGGTCGCCGCTATCATCACCTTGAGTGGGTATGCAAGCTGGTTTATTAACGATGAGAATATGGTTATCCTCATAAAGAATATCTGCCTCAGTAATCAATTAATATTGTTCGTTTTCTGTAGGGAAATCTCTGGATTTTACATCCTCAATATAATGCTGCACAGCACCTGTTATCTCATCATAAAGGTTGAGGTATCTGCGCAAAAACCTTGGGTTGAATTCTTTGGTAAGCCCAAGCATATCATGCAGCACAAGCACCTGCCCATCCACACCACCGCCAGCACCAATTCCAATAACAGGTATTGCAAGACTTTTTGCAACTCTCTCTGCCAACGCAGCGGGGATTTTTTCCAAGACCAAAGCAAAGCAACCTACCTCTTGCAGCACCAATGCATCAGCCAATAATTTCTCTGCTTCCACCTCCTCCTGCGCCCTAACAGAGTATGTCCCAAATTTATAAATTGATTGAGGCGTTAATCCCAAATGCCCCATCACAGGCACACCCGCAGAGAGGATTCTTTCAATAGAATCTTTCACCTCTTTCCCGCCCTCTAATTTCACTGCATGTGCACCGGATTCCTTCATAATTCTGATAGTAGATTCAAGCGCAGTTTTGCTATTCCCTTGGTAAGAACCAAAGGGCAAATCCACTACAATTAAAGCCCTTTCCACAGCGCGAACTACTGAGGAGGCATGGTATATCATCTGGTCCAAAGTGATGGGCAAAGTAGTGATGTGCCCCGCCATAACATTGCTGGCAGAGTCGCCTACTAAAATCACATCAATCCCAGCTTGGTCAATGATTTTTGCAAGGGTAAAATCGTAGCCAGTGAGCATGGAAATCCGTTCTCCGGATTCCTTCATCTCCTGCAAAACGTGAGTGGTTATTTTTTTATGTTTTGTCATTTTTATAGGAGATTATTTTCAAATAAATATTTTAAAATTTGTACTGCATTGGTAGCTGCACCCTTGCGGAGGTTATCAGAAACCACCCACAAATTAAGCGTATTGAGTTGAGAAAAATCCCGTCTGATTCTGCCTACAAAAACGGCGTCTTTATCATGTGCACTCAGGGGCATGGGGTATAATTTTTCGGCAGGATTATCCTGCACTATTACACCGGGAGTTTGGGCTAAAACCTTGCGTACTTCATCCAAATCAAAATCATTTTCAAACTCAATATTCACCGCCTCACTATGCCCGCCAACTACAGGCACACGCACTGCTGTGCAAGTAAGTTTTAAATCAGCAACGCCCAAAATTTTACGACTTTCATTTACAACTTTTATCTCTTCTTTGGTGTACCCATCTTCTGCAAAAACATCACATTGTGGGATGCAGTTTTTATCAATTTTATAAGGATAAGCCATCTCACCCTCAACCCCATTTCTTTCATTTTCCAATTGCGTAACTGCTTTAACTCCTGTACCAGTTACCGATTGATAAGTAGAAACCACGACCCTTTTTAATCCATATTTTTTGTGTAAAGGATTTAGCACCATCACCAGTTGTATGGTAGAACAATTGGGGTTAGCAATTATTTTATCTTGCTTTGTTAATTCAGCAGCATTTATCTCAGGCACTATAAGCTTTTTGGAGGCATCCATCCGCCATGCAGAGGAGTTATCAATCACCGTAATTCCTGCCGCAGCAAAGTCTGGCGCTATGGCATTAGAGGTGTTGCCTCCCGCAGAAAAAATAGCTGCATCCGGTTTAGCAGTGATGGCTTCCGTTGCAGAAATTACTTTGTAGCTGCGTCCCTTAAACTGAATCTCCTTTCCAATACTTTTTTCGGAGGCAACGGGTAATAATTCCTCAATAGGCAAACCCGACTCCTCAAGCACCTGAAGCATTTTTCCGCCCACCAAACCTGTGGCACCCACTATAGCAATTCTCATTTATAAAAAATTTATGCAAAGTTAATTGAGGGGGGGTAATTTTACCGTATGGAAACACCTATCCAAGTTTTAAATAATCCCAAACCATAATCCCTCATATAGAATTTCAATGCTATTCCCAGCCACCCAACCCGATTTACCCACCATCATCAACCTTGCAAACGAAATATGGAATGACCATTATATTTCCATTATTGGGCAACAGCAGGTGGATTATATGCTGGAAAAAATGTATTCAATACCAGCATTACAAAAGCAAATAGAGGATGGGCATTCGTTCTATCTCATCAAACCCAAAGAAGAAATTATTGGGTTTGTTTCAGTTAGCATTTCCGCCAATGAGGAGGCGCTTACACTTCATAAAATTTATATTAAATCCGGAGAACAGGGTAGTGGTATTGGCAGTGGCGTACTTGATGAAATTTTTGATTTATACCCCAAGGCTTCAAGCATAAGTTTAACCGTAAACCGTCAGAATTTTAAGAGCATTAATTTTTATTTCAAAAATGGGTTTACCATATTAAAAGTAGCGGACTTTGACATTGGAGGTGGCTATTTTATGAATGACTTTATAATGGTGAGATTGGTTGGGTAATTTGAAATAAATAAAATTTTACCTAAAGTTAATTTAGCAGGTTCTAATTTTACCGTGTGAAAACACTTACCTCCATTTTTGTTTTACTCTGCTGCTTTACTGCTGCGCAAGCCCAGCTAAATGATGATTTTGCTGATGGTGATTTTACAGCCAACCCAAGCTGGAAGGGCAACACCTCAGATTTTGTTGTGAATAGCCAAAAGCAATTGCAGCTAAATGGGAGTGCAACCAACGCTTATCTATACACCAAAAGCAATTTGAGTATTGGTGCAGAATTGAATTTTTTAGTGAGGATGGATTTCCTGCCAACCACAGAATCTCAACGGATTTTTTTGTTTGTGGATACCAATACTTTGTCCGGCACAAACTGGAATGGCTACTCCTTATTTTTGACAAACAATAGTGGTAAAATTATTCCTGAGCTGCGCAAAAAAGCAGGGGCATTTGAGTATTTAATTATCAAAGGCAAACACGGGGTGGTTGCTAAGAATTCTAATAATATCCGCTACAAAATAACGCGGGATACCAAAGGGAAATGGGAGTTATTTTATGACTCCACAGGGGGCAATAATTTTGCGTGGGACGGCGCTGCGGCAGATGCAGCCAATAGCATTCCTGCAAAGTATTTTGGGATTGCCGCACAATATACCTCTGCCACCAAAGACAAATTTTATTGGGATGATTTTTCTGTGAAAGCTTTTAAGAAGGATTCAATTCCGCCAAAATTATTGAGTGCAGAGGCAAAGGATTCTTTGCATATTCTTCTCAGCTTTGATGATGGGTTAGAAATCATTTCATCACAAAATGCCAAGAAGTATTTTGTGAACAAAGGGATTGGGAATCCTGACTCTGTGCAATCCTTCCCTACCAATCAGGTGATGTTGTATTTTTCAAAACCTTTGAAGGAAAATGCGACCTATAAACTAATTGCAAAAAACATTACGGATAATGATAGCAATACCGCTTTGCAGGATTCTATTTATTTTGTTTTCAGGAGTACAAAACCCTGTGTTGTTATCAATGAAATTTATGCAGACACAAGCCCAAAAGTTGGGTTACCGGATGCTGAATATGTAGAGCTTTTTAATGCCTCGGGCAGTGATGTAGTTTTGGATGGATGGACTTTGAGTGATGGCTCCACCACTGGGAAAATCAGCTCTTACAGTATTAAGAAGGATGGATTTTTAATTCTATGCGCCAAAGCAGATACGGCAAAATTTAAAAGCCTAGGGCAGGTAATTGGATTAAGCGCATGGCCCACTTTAAATAATTCAGGGGATAATATTTCACTGCGAAATGCAGGCAGTGAACTCATAGATTTTGTGAAATACACTACCTCTTGGTATCACGATACTAAGAAAAGTGGAGGGGGCTGGAGTCTAGAAAAAATCAACCCATGCGATGCCTGTGGCGCAACAGATAATTGGACTTCCAGCACGGATACAACAGGTGGAACTCCAGGAAAGAAAAACTCTGTGAGTAATTATATCAAGGACTCTATTCCTCCTTCACTCACTTCAATTTCTGTTACTGATTCTTTAACTATCCAACTCAATTTTGATGAGAATGTTGACAGCATTTCTCTCACCAAAGATGAGGTGCTTTTGGATGGAATTACAACTCCGATTTCCATTTCTATAAACGGGGCAAATATGGTTTGTAAATTCTTAAATCCATTAAAAGAAAACATTAACTACACTATCAAATTATTGGGTGTGGCAGATTGCAAAGGGAATTTTATAAGAACTCCTTTGGTAAAGAGTTTCCAGTTTGTTTCGCCAAAAGCAGTGAACAGATATGGAGTTTTAATTCATGAATTAATGCCAGACCCTGACCCCTCTGTTACCCTACCCAATGCTGAGTATCTAGAATTGTACAATAATTCAAAATCTGTTCTTCAGTTAAAGGGTTTTACGCTGAGTGATGGAAGTTATAAAGCCGTTTTTCCTGACTTAATTTTACCTGCGGATAGCTATTTAATAGTTTGTGGTACTACCTCTGAAAGTCTCTTTAAAAAGTATGGTAGAGTGATTGGCTTAAAGAGTTTTCCTTCTCTTAATAATGATGGCGACACCATCACCTTGCGAAACGAAAAAGGAATGGTAGTGCATTCCGTTGCCTATAGTTCTGCATGGTTTACAGATGCCTTAAAAAAAGCAGGCGGATGGAGTTTAGAGATGATTGATGAAACCAATCCCTGCAATGGAAAAGAGAATTGGGCGGCTTCAGTTTCGCCAGATGGAGGCACTCCCGGCAAAGCAAATTCTCTCCATTATATTAACCCTGATAAAAGTCAACCTCTCTTAAAAAATATAAGCGTACAAGATAGTACTCATATCATTTTGTATTTCTCTGAAAGTATGGATAGTGCATCTGTAATCTCAAAAGTGAAATATGATATTTCGCCAACACTAAGTATCAAATCTATCTCCTCTTTATCACCTTCTTTTGGGAGTTCAATTCTTACCCTATCAACCCCAATCCTAAAAAACATCCTCTATTCTTTAACCGTAAAAGATGTTACGGATTGTTCGGGAAATGCTGTTCCCAATGGTTCTACAGCTATTTTTGGACTGCCACTCACGCCTGATAGTTTTGATGTAGTGATTAATGAAATCCTTGCGCAACCCAACACAGGGGGCGTTGAATTTGTAGAAATTTATAACCGTTCTCAAAAATTAATTGACTGCAAAGACCTCCTTTTTGCCACCCTTGATGACAGCGGAAAAATAAAGTATTTCAAACAAATTTCTACGGATGGATTCCTGCTACAGCCTGATGAATATATTGTGATAACTGAGTCCGCGGACAAACTCCAAGGGCAGTATTCTGTGCACAATCTTAGTAATATTATTGAAGTTTCTGGCTTGCCTTCCCTCACGGATGGAGGGGCTAAAATTGCTATCCTCCGCAAGGATGGAAAGCTGCTTGACCGCGTGGATTATTCTGATAAATGGCATTATGCTTTATTGCAAAATACGCATGGGGTAACGCTGGAAAAAATCAATCCTAACATAGCATCTAACCGCCAAAGCAGTTGGCATTCTGCTGCTGCAACGGCTGGCTACGGCACGCCCACTTACCGCAACTCGGAGTACACAGAAGATGCAAATGCCAACAACAAAAAGTTCTTTGCTGACCCGCCCATTTTCTCACCTGATGAGGATGGATATCAAGATATATTAAAACTCAATTATCAAAATTCTGCGCCGGGCTATACTGCCAATATCCGCGTTTTTGATAGCGAAGGAAGGCAAATAAAACGCCTTGCCAATAACCTTAGCCTCTCTACCGAAGGGGCAATTATTTGGGATGGAATTACGGATGATAACAAAAAAGCAACTGTTGGGGTTTACATCATTGTTGCTAATATCTTCAACCCAAATGGGGATACTGAGGATTACAAAATTGCTGTTACTGTTACAGGGAGGCTGTAACCCAACTTAAATTAGGCATATCCTTTTTTGTAGGATAAATTTGCAACTTAAATTATGATGAAACTGATGAGAATTTTTACACGCTACGCAAGCTTTCTTTCTGCGCTTTTAATGAGCTTTTCTTTTAGCACCAAAGACACCATTGAGGTGGCTACTTCCAAAAATATTTATGACTATTCCTTCACTACTATTGAGGGCAAAAAAGTAAAGATGAGTGACTACAAAGGCAAGAAATTATTGATAGTAAACACCGCATCTTTCTGTGGTTATACACCCCAATACGAAGCGCTGGAAAAGATTGCAGAAAAGTATAAAGATAAACTTGTGGTACTGGGGTTCCCTGCCAATGATTTTGGGTTTCAGGAGCCGGAATCCAACAAAAAGATAAAAGAGTTTTGCACCAAAAAATACCATGTAAGTTTTACGCTATCAGAGAAGGTGAAGGTGAAAGGAGATAGCATGACACCCATCTACCAATGGCTTACCAAGAAAGACCTTAACGGCAAAATGGATAGCCATGTTAAATGGAACTTCCAGAAATACCTGATTGATGAAAACGGGAATTTTGTGGAGATGTTTGGCTCAAAAATTACCCCTGATAGCAAGGAGATAACGGATTTGATTGAGAAGTAGTTCTTGATTCATACGGCCCCGTAGTACAATGGATAGTATATGAGTTTCCGGTACTCAGGATTGAGGTTCGATTCCTCACGGGGCTACAAAATTTTTGTGCACCTTTTAGCCCTTTACCCAAGTAAGAGATTTGTTCACTAATCTCTTACCCCATATCATAAGTGGGTCTTCCCAACCTCAGCTTACGTAACAAAAAAATAAATTAGTGTGGTGCTATTGGTGTCTGCCAATATCTTTGTGTGACTAAAATAAACACAAATGAAAAACGCTACCTCTGTTTTTAAAAATGTTTTGATACTATGTGTGGCTTTTACCACAGCCACATTAAACAGTTTTGCAGCCCCACTTAATGGCACTTACACCATTGATAATAGTGGAAAAGGGACACCGAATTATGCCTCATTTCGCGCTGCTGTGATGGATTTAATGGCAAGTGGGGTAAGTGGTGCCGTGCTGTTTAAAGTGGCAGATGGCAGCTATAACGAAAGCATTACTATTGGTAAAATATCTGGAGCTTCTTCCACCAATACCATCACATTTCAATCTGCCTCTTTGGATAGCAGCAAAGTGATAATAGATACTGCGGCCGCAGGCGGAACTAAATATGGTTATACGGTTGGGGTTTTTAAAGCCTCGTATATCATCTTTAGCAAAATAAGCATCAGCAATAGTGGTAAAAATTTCGCCAATGCAGTGGAATACGGAGGCGGTTGCAGCCACCTGAGTTTTGAGAATTGTATCATCAAAACAAGTTCGTCAACTAGCAATTATGGATACGCCATTTATGATACCATTGGCACTGATAACAACATCAGCTTTTTGAATAACCACATTAGTGGTGGAGAGGTGAATATCTATGCCTTTGGGGGTGCATTAAAGGTGGGTGGTACCAAACAAAAAGGATTGATTCTCAAACATAATTTAATAGATAGCAGTTGGTATGATGGTATCATGCTTTACTCTATGGATAGCCTCTGCATGATAGGCAATACCATCACCTGCCCCACTTATGCATTGGCTTGGGATAACTCTTATATCACTATAAAAGACAGCTCTATAGTTGCCAATAATTTTATGGTATCAGCTGGTTGGGGTGTGTGGATGAGTTGGTGTGATAAGGTGAAATTTTACTACAATAGTGTAGTGACAAGTTCCAATGTTAGCTATCAATATGCGGCAGGATTCTCCAACGGTTACTCCACTACCACTGCCAATAATTTTGTGCTCAATAATATCTTCCTTAGCATAGGCACTGCCCCTGCCCTTTATGAAACTTATAAGGCATTAAAAAAGTGCGACTATAATGATGTTTATGCTAAGGGTAGCACCCTTGCCTTATGGAATAATACAGGTTCCGGTTTAAAGACAAGCTGCACCTCACTTTCCGCATGGCAAACAGCATCAAAATTTGATAAGAATAGTATCTCCACAGACCCCAAGCTTAATTCTGTTTCCACCGGGGATTTGCACCTCACAACAGCCTCAACAAAATTGCTGCACAAAGGCAGCTATGTAAATGTGAGGGATGATATTGATGGCGAAATGAGAATTAGTCCGCCCAGCATTGGTGCAGATGAGGTTTCTCAATTTCATATTGATGCAGCAATACTCTCTATTGATAGCCCCATGATGGGTTTTTGTGCAAGCACAAAAACCATCTATGCAACCCTCTCCAATGTAGGGATGGATACCCTAAAAAGTGCCATCATTAATTGGAGTGTGAATGGGGTAACAATGCCGTCTATTAGTTGGAAAGGGGCATTAAGCACCTATAGTAATACTTCTGTTAAATTAGATACTGTAAATTTCTCCGCTTTTATTATTAAAAAAATTAAGGTATGGACAAGCAATCCTAATGGGGTTAAAGACAGCAATGCACTCAATGATACCATTACTAAAATAATGGCGGCAGGGCTGAATGGCGCTTACACTATTGGTGGCAAAAGTCCTGATTTTACTACCTTCCGCGCTGCCACAAATTGGGTGAATAATTATGGCGTTTGTGGAGCAGTAGTTTTTAATGTGAGGGATGGAATTTATAATGAAAGTATCTCTGTTAAATTGATTCCGGGGAGCTCATATATTAATACTATTACCTTCCAATCCCAATCGTTGGATAGCAATAAAGTAACGCTGGATACTGCCTATGCATCTCCTTATTATTACCCCTACCAATCCCATGTGGTGGAGTTTGTAGGGGCGCAATATGTCAACTTCCGTAAGATGAAAATCACCAACTCGGATAGTACCACAACCTTAGCTGCTAACGTGGTAGTTTTAAACAAAGGTGCTAACCATATAATATTGGAAAGTAACCTTATGTATGTTTTGGCAAATGCCTCCAAAGGGGCAATTGTAGGTAGCAATCCTAACACCTCAGAATCTTATATTACCATCCGTAATAACCTTATTAGTGGAGGCTTTTATGGGATTTATTTTGGTGGAGTAATGAGTTCAAAAGGCCCCACAGAATACTCAAATATTATTGAGGGAAATTTTATTGATAGCTCTGCCTCTGTGTGTCTTTATTCACAGTTCCAAGATAGTATGCAGATTATTGGCAATAGGATATATCATGTAAATTCTATGGGAGTTGGCGTGTATATGTATGATTTCAAATCAACAAACCAGAGTCGGTTTATCAATAATTTTGTTACCATGACTGCGACTTCCTACTATGGCATTTATGCCTTTGATGTATTATGGCTGAACATGGCATATAACAGTATTGCCACCATGAGTGCGACCTATTATTCTACCTATATTAGTTCTACTGGCGCTAAAACTAACCTTAGCAATAACAATTTTTTCAGCATTTCCGGAATTGCTTTATCTGCAAATTCATCTGCAATTAAAAGCTCTGATTATAATAATATTTATGCAAACGGGGGCTCAATCCTGGCATCGGGTATGTGCCTCTGCACCACCATTGCTGATTGGCAAAAAGCATCGGGTATGGATAAGCATAGCGTTTCCATTGACCCCGCTTTTGTAGATGCCTATAACGGGAATTTGCATTTGCAAGATACCTCTGCCGTAATACAAATGGGTACACCAATTACCATTACCACTATTGATGTTGATGGTGATAAACGTGATGCTACAACCCCTGATATTGGCGCTGATGAAAACACCAAAATGGATAGTTTTGATATTGGTGTAAAAGCCATCATTACTCCTCTTGATTTCAACTGCGCAAATACCACCAATGATGTTGTGGTAAAGGTTGCAAACTATGGATTAAAAGCGCAGACATCTTTTAAAGTGAGTGTTGTCATCAATAAAAAAGACACAGCCACCGCACTATTCTCAGGGAAATTATTAGGCAATGTTGCAGGCAAAATCCCGCATGACACCATCATCAATATCCATTTTGTTAATGCATGGAAAACCGCCAGTGGAGGCAGTTTTACTATTAAAGCATACACCACTCTTTATAATGATAGCAACATACGCAATGATACTTTCTCTGCCATTTATAAAATTACCGCTGCGCCAAAAGCCAACTTTATTTATGCAAAAGCCTGCCTGAATGATTCCACACAATTCATGGATTCAAGCACCACTTCCGCAGCTATTGCTTCCTACATTTGGGACTTTGGGAATAGCTTAACAGGTATTGGCGCCAAACCAAAAACCCTTTATAATGCCATTGGCAAATACAAAGTTCAGCTAAAAATAAAGGATGCTAATGGCTGTATTGATAGCACCATAAAAACTGTAACAATTGATCCTGTTGCTGCCAAATTCGCCTATACTATTTCTGGCAACAAAGTATCCTTTATGCCCACTGATACCACCTTTACTCACGGTTGGGATTTTGGAGACTCAACCCCCTATAACATCAGTGATACCCCAACACATACCTATTCAGCTTCTGGTAACTATCATGTAACTCTCACCGCTACCAATGCACAAGGCTGCACCAATAGCTATACTGATACTGTGAGTATTGTAATAACAGGAATAGAAAACCCAAACTCTTCTGATGCCATCAGCATCTTCCCTAACCCGGCAAAAGGGCAAATTCACGTTATTAATAAAGTGAGTTCTAAGGGCAACTCCAATATCTATATTACTGATGTAATGGGCAAAATACTCCTTACCAAAAGCACAGAAGGTACTAACACCAATATTGATATTTCATCTCTATCAAACGGGATGTATTTCCTCCATTACCAAAATAGAAATGAGAGCAAAGTTTTAAAGTTTTGGAAGGGGTAATCTCCCTCTACACCACTCTATCCGGATCCCACTTCTCTAGGTAGTCTGCAATGCGGCGGAGGAAAGAGCCGCCCAGCATTCCGTCCACCACGCGGTGGTCGTAAGAGAGTGAGAGGTACATCATTTGGCGGATGGCAATTACATCGCCTTGGGGTGTCTCCAGCACTACCGGTTTTTTCTTTATTTCTCCCACAGCAAGTATGGCAGCTTGTGGCTGATTAATAATAGGCGTGCCCATGATATTGCCAAAGGTGCCGACATTGGTAAGGGTAAAAGTGCCGCCTTGTATGTCATCAGGTTTTAGCTGATTATTGCGGGCTTTGGTTGCCATAGCATTTACCTCTTTGGTAATGCCAAGGAGGTTTTTCTGGTCAGCATTTTTAATAACAGGCACTATTAAATTGCCTGTGGGCAGCGCTGCCGCCATACCAATATTGATGTTTTTATGTTTAAAAATTTGAGAGCCGGAAACAGAGACATTAATATTTGGGAAATCTTTAATTGCCTTTACCACGCACTCAATAAAAATTGGAGTGAAAGTAATTTTTTCTCCTTCGCGTTTCTCAAAAGTATTTTTGATTTTGTTGCGCCAGTTTACAAGGTTGGTAACATCCGCCTCCACAAAAGAGGTTACGTGTGGGGATACCTGTTTGCTCATCACCATGTGGTCAGCAATGAGTTTGCGCATCCTGTCCATCTCAATAATTTCATCGCCTGCAATAGCAGAAACCTCGGGTGCATTGATACTTTGTATGGGTGCAGATTTTTGTGCAGTGGTAGGTGCAGCAGCGGGTGGTGAGGTGCGGTTTGCTAAATAATTAAGGATGTCATTTTTGGTAACGCGGTTGTCTTTTCCGGTGCCGTTTAAAGTTTCCAATTCTGCCATCCCAATACTTTCATTGCGGGCAATATTTAAAACCAGCGGTGAATAGAAACGGCTTTTTTCTCCGTTGCTATTTTGGGTAGGTTGTACAATGGTTATAGTTTCGGCAACTACTACTTCAGCTTTTGGGGCGGCGGTTGGGGTATTAGTTTTACCATTATTGGATGGCACAAAAGGTACTTCTGCCGCAGCACCATTGGCTTCTGTAGAGATGAGTGCAATGGCTTTGCCCACAGCTACTACTTCCCCCTCTGCAAATAGTGCTTTGCCCATAATGCCTGCTACCGGGGAAGGGACTTCAGAGTCCACTTTGTCGGTGGCAATTTCTAGAACGGCCTCATCCATTTCTATGGGGTCGCCTTCTTTCTTAAGCCATTTTAAAATGGTAGCCTCAGCTATGCTTTCGCCCATTTTGGGCATTATTAACTCTACGGGATTAGCCATGTGCCTCTTAATTTTTTGAGGGTTCAAAGATAGTTAGAATTAGGAAATAGGAGAGGGCTTTGTGTGAACTGAAAAGAGCAATGAGTTTTAACCACAAAGAACACAAAGATGAAAAGACACAAAGTTCTCAGAGATAAAAAACAATCGCCACAGATTATTGATAATATATTTTTGTTTTAAAGAATCAATGAACTTTGGTTCACATATTAAAATTTGATTTTAATCTGTGAACCTGATTGTGGTCTTTGTGAAAGACCTCATCCTAAGTCAATGCTGTTCCTTATTTTCCCTCTCCTTTGGAGAGGGGTTGGGGTGAGGCTAAAAAAGGGTTCTGCTATTTCACTTCAATAAACTTCCTTAACATATCCAGCGCATACACTGCGGATAGCTGAATATTCTCTGTGCGGTTGCGGTCAAATAGAAATTTTTTGGTGATGGTTTCGGTTTGATTTCCAACACCAATCCATACTGTGCCCACGGGTTTTTCTGGCGTGCCGCCACCAGGGCCTGCAATGCCTGTTATGGCAATTGCATAAGTGGTATTGAGTTGTTTTAATGTACCGGAAACCATCTCGTTGCAGGTTTCTTCACTCACTGCGCCGTGGCTCTCCAAAGTTTGCTTTTGCACACCAAGGAGGTTGGTTTTTACCTCATAACCATAAGAGATTACACTGCCTAAATAGTAGGCAGAGCTCCCCGTGGCAGAAGTGATAAGATGTGATAGGAAACCTCCAGTGCAACTTTCTGCTATGCCCAATGTTGCAGATTTTTTCATCAGCAACTTCCCGACAGCAGTGGCTAAACTCTCATCACCAAAACCATAAATATATTTTGCGGTAATAGCATCGATTTCCTTTTTCCATTTGGCAAGATTAGCGGTAATCTCTGTTTGAGATTTACCAATTCCTGTAAGGCGAAGTTTAACCATACCGAGTTCTGGCAGGTAGGCAAGTTTGTAATAATTTTCTGTGGTGATGGCAGCTTCAATTGCTGCCTCCACATCATTTAAAATTGCTGCTAATTTTGATTCCGGAACAGCAACAGTTCTTATGGTTTCATGCAGGATAAATGCAGTAGAAAATTTCTCTAAAAGTTTGGGGAGGATGAGATTTTCTATGAGGTATTTCATCTCATAAGGCACACCGGGAAGGGTTACCAATTGCTTATTATTTTGATTGAACCACATCACTGGTGCAGTGCCAACAGTATTGATTAATACTTCTGCCGATGAGGGTACTGAAGCCTGCAAAGAGGTGAGTTCATTCACTTCTAATCCGCGCTTTTGGTAGCGTTCTGTGAGGTAGGTTTTCATCTCTTGGTTTACCACCAACTCTCCCCCGAAATACTTCATCAAAGCATATTTGGTTACGTCATCCTTGGTAGGGCCAAGTCCGCCAGTAGTAATTATAAAATCAGAGTTTTGATACAAGAATTCTATTCCGTTAATTATCTCATTTTCCGTATCACCCACGGTAAGTTTTTGGTTGATATTAAAACCGTTTTCGTTGAGGATTTTAGAGATAAAATGAGCATTGGTATCTAGGGTTTCGCCACTTAATATTTCATCACCAATAATGAGAAGACTGATTTTCATTTTGCAAAGGTCGGTAACCAAAAACATGAATGGAGGAGGTTGCAATAATTAGTAGAAACTTTTTCACAGTTTTAATATTTAATTGTAAAGTCAGTTGTATCAAAAGCTTTAAGATAAATGGTCGCGCTGTATTTATTAGTAATATTATGCTTTATTATCCACCAAGAAAAAGTGTTAGATTTATTTCCAAAATACTCCCCGTATAATACTGTATCTCTATAAATATCATATACTGTTTTTTTTGTAATATTTACATATATTGATTGAGCTGTATCTTTTGGCAGCTCATTTATAAGATAAATTCTAATATAACCATTTGGGCTAATATTTAATCTTAAATTTTCATTTTTCTCATGGTTCTTAATACTGTATTCAGCAGAAACATGCCCATAATATTTTGCGTCAATATCAATGTAATATGAGAACCCATTTTCAGGTTCAAAAGAATATGAAAAACCGCCACTACTATCTGTTACCATTTTAGTTTCAACTTTATCACCTAAGCCCCCGAACTGTCCATTTTCATGTTTTATAATGGTAACTGTAGCACCCTTTACAGGTAGGTTTGTAGTAGCATCAATCACCACCCCAATAGCGGTTGTAGGTCCTGTATAAACAGGTGGGTCTTTTTTGCATTTGGTTGCAGTGAATAGTAGGATAAGAAATACGGAGGAAAGGGAAAGAAAAAGTGTTTTTAGCTTGATGTGGGTTGCGGTAAGATTCTGCATGATTCATATTTAATGAATTCAAAGTTAAGAATTTTGTTGGCTGTAATCAAAGTGTAAGGTACTATCCCTCAAAGTGTGTAAGTAGAAAAAGTTATTCTAAATTTTTTTGAGCCCTTCATAGCTCAGAAAAAAATTTGGAAATAACTTTTTCGGTCTACTTAAATTACCAACAAAATAAACTTACACAATGAACAAA
>JAPLCZ010000192.1 GCA_026391915.1 Bacteroidota bacterium
TGGTATAAAAAGAATCACGGTATTGGAGGTTGCGGAGGAGGTCAGGGTATTTTTCTGGGAACACAAAATCACCTACCATCTCAGTAAAATTGGGTTGTAAAGTGTCCATCAAAACTGCATTGCTATTTGTGCCTTGCACTGTTGGGGTATTGAGTGTTGTATTTGCTTTTCTGTAATAATCATAACCTGCCCATTGTTCATCCATGCCTTGCCCATCCAACAAAACTATCACGCCCATTTGCCTTGCCGTTTCAAAAATTTTGGAGTAGGCAAGGGTTGGCATTCCACCGAAAGGTTCATCCTGATGGTATTGAACTTTCTCTGCCAAGGCAGGGACTTCATCCGCCCTTAGCAAACAAGGCACAAGTGGATGATGGGTTTTGTTAATCATTTCCTCCACCCATTTCAGTTCATCATATTGGTCATCACCCGTGATGAAAGTAAAAGCTTTTACATCATTATCCTCTCCTTGTGCTGCATTAACCATGGCTAATAAAGCAGAAGAATCAAGCCCGCCACTGAGGTTTATCCCCACAGGGACATCTGCCCTAAAGCGCAAACGAATAGTGTGTTTTAAGAGTTCAAAATAATTGGCAGTAACCTCTTCTATAGATTTTGTGGAGAATTCTGTTCCTGTTTCTTTCTCTAAAAAATACCATTGTTTTATGGTGAAATCACCCCCCTTCCAAATCATAAAACTTCCCGCAGGGAGTTTCTTTATCCCCTGCCAAAAAGTATTTTCATCATGGTCATATCTGCCAAGGGCAAGATACTCTGCCCATGCTTTTTCATTAGTTATTTTAGGGATGCCTGCGGCAAACAAAGCCTTAATTTCTGAAGAGAAATAGAAGTTTTTATCAGCATCAACAGCATAATTAAAAGGCTTTACCCCAAACCTATCTCTTGCCGCAAAAAGCGTTTTTTCATCCTTATCCCAAATGGCAATGCTGAACATGCCAATGAGTTTATGGAGGCAATCAGCACCCCACTTTTTATAGGCACAAAGCAGTACTTCACTATCACCATTAGTCTTGAAATGGAAGTCATTTTTCAATTCATTTCTTATCTCCAGATAATTATAAATCTCGCCATTAAAAACCATGGAGTATCTACCTGTATCATCATGCCTTGGTTGGTTAGCCTCTGGGCTGAGGTCAATAATGCTTAGGCGATTATGCCCAAAGCCGCAATGCCTATCATCCGTAATAAAAACAGAAGTATTATCAGGGCCACGGTGGTGCTGCATGGCAAGCATTGCCTCAAGGGTTTGAGGTTGGATGTTACTACCCGCTATGCCTACTATGCCGCACATTCCAATTTAAAATTTAAAATTTGAAATTTAAAATTACCCATTTACCTTATTTTCTTCAAAGTACTTTTCTGCCACTGCCCAATCATCCATGGTATCAATATTAATGGGGCAGGGGAGCTCTAATAAATAGCCCCCTACCCTTTTGCCGTAAAGGCTATTTTGTTCTAAAATCACGTTGGCTTTGGTTACATAAACCGACCCCTCCCTATGATACGCCGCTGGCAATGCCTGCCTGCGGGTGATGGGCTCTGTGCCGCCGGTACTCAACTTTAATTCGCCATTATCTTGCTCAAAAAATACCCAATGCGGGTTATACTCATAGGGTACTTTTAGGGTAGTAACCACACTGTCCAAATCCTGCTCAAAAAGCTTATTAACGCAGGCATCTATCACATGGGTTTGGCGCAAAGGATTAGTAGGTTGCAGCAAACAAATGGCATCAAAAACCTCCCCTTGCTCTTTATAAAAATTTAAAGCATGTTGCAGCACAGGTAGTGTTGGCGTGGCATCCTCTGCCAAGGCAGCAGGGCGTAGGAAAGGCACATCAACCCCTAATGATTTGCCCACTTCTGCAATCTCTGCATCATCTGTAGAGAGGCAAACTTTGCTTAACGATTTTGCATTGAGGGCAGGGATGGCGGTGTAATACAATAATGGTTTGCCTGCCAGTAGTTTTATGTTTTTGCGGGGCACGCCTTTGGAGCCGCCACGTGCCGTAATAATACCTAGTACTTTCAATTGCGAATTGTTTACTGCTGCAAAGGTAAGGAATGAGGGGGATTGTTTAGTTTTGTTGGATGAAGAAGACAAGTTATATCCTTTTTATTTTTACTTTCTTTTTGTTCTCATGCAATAATGGGCAGAAAAAGAAAGATGCTATTTTAGATAAACTAAAAAAGGAAAAGCTGAAAAAGTTTTTTCTTGATTGGCAAATAAATGAAATTGCTCAACATCGTTTTTGGGCTAAGGATAGTTGCTATATGGGTTGGTTTGGGACTCACCATTTTCATGAAGAAGGAGGACTTCCATGGGGTTTTCCTGACACCTCACATCGTGATACCTCACAATACAGGTTTTCATATGCAGATATAAATAATGATGGCAAAACTGACCAACTTGTAACATTTACCCCAGCGCAATGTGATGGTGGAAATGCTTCTATGTGGGAACAAATTGAAGTATTAACCATATCAGAGGGCGGAAAATTTAAAACAACATCTTCTATTGGAGATGGGTTTTTTTCGTATTATGGTAATGATACTAATGGCTTTTATCATTATGATAGCATTGGAGTAAATAAAATATATGGCACTTTTTATAGTTTCAAAAAAGGAGATGGTCATTGTTGTCCAAGCATAGTAAAATCAATAATTTTTGATTATAAAACAAAGAAAATAATTAAGGCATCTTTAATTATAAAGAAATGACAAAAAATAACTTCCGCCATTCAGGAGGAAACTTGTTGGAGATAGCACACATTGCCTTCTGCAAAAAAGGTTCTTACTGAATGACGGAAGGTGGTTTTATCTTTCATTGCCGTTGGCTTTAGCCAACGGTAAACAGCAAATTCCTTTTTGGCTTTAGCATCCCCTATCTGGCTCTAAGAAAGGTAAGAATATCATAACAATATCATTGATTCCTTAAAGTATGAATAATAATGTTGCTATAAGTTACGTAAGGAAAATATAAAATTTTTATGGTATTATGAAAAACTATTTGCAATTTGCAGTTTAATAACTGCAAAAAATTATGACTACATCAGCCACAAAAAAATCAAGTATATTTAATGAATTGAGAATAAGAATCAAGGTGCTTAGCATCCTTGGGTTTTTTATTTTTGTTAGCTTCTGCAACCTCATCGCTGCGCCGATGAGTGGTATCTACACCATTGATAAATCGGGCTTTGGGTCAACTAATTTTATATCATTTAAGAAAGCATTTACCGCCCTTGCCGTAAATGGAGTTTCAGGTGCTGTGGTTTTTAATATTGCCGATGATACCTTTACTGAGATTTTAAGTATTGGAGCTATCAGTGGAGCTTCAAAAACTTCTAACATTACTTTTCAATCTGCATCCGGGGATAGCAGCAAAGTGATTCTTACGTATGCTTCCAATATCTCATCTACAGGAAATTTTACTCTTTATCTATACGGAGCAAAGTATATTACATTTAAAAAAATTACCATCCAACGTACTGGCACAAGTAATTCCGCAAGGGTTATACAATTGGATGGCGGATGTGCACATGATTCGTTTTTGCATTGCAGATTTATTGGCAGAAAAATGAACACTACAGGAGGCAGTGAACAGGCCATATTCTTTTCTGGAATTAGCGTAGATGACAGCAATAGTTTTATCCAAAATCATCTTAAATATGGTTCTTTTGGGTTTTGTTATTATGGTACTTATAGCACCCATGAAACAAGTACAATAATTTCTGATAACATTATTGATAGTGCTTATGAATATGGCATTAATTGCGTTGATCAAGATGAATTATTAATCTCTGGAAATAAGATTATTAACAGTGGCTACTCATCAGCTACAGGAATTTGGCTGCGCTATTTTAACAAATCAAACATCATCAAAAATCAAATTTATTTACCCAATGGAGGCACAGGTATTTTTGCAGATTACACCTATGTATTAGCAGGGAAAGATTCCACTTTTTTTGCCAATAATATGATAACAATGGGTGGCACCAAAAGCATTGGGATGAATATTTATTATATACAGGGGGGCTATGCAAATTTTTACAACAACACAGTGTTCTTAACAGCTACCAACGGCACTGCAAGCACTGCCTTGTGGCTTGACCAACAGTATTACACCAATGTAATAAATAATATTTTCGTGAACCTAGGGAAGGGTTATGCAGTTTATATAAACCATACGGGTAGAACTGTTTTTGAAGAAAATTATAATAACCTTTTCACCAATGGAAATTACATAGGCTATTTTACAGGCGCTGATATTTCAACGCTTAATAATTGGAGGGCAATTACTACTTATGATGCAAATTCTATCAATAAAAACCCAAGCTTTGTTAGTGCTACTGATTTGCATTTGAGTTCAGGAAGCCTGAGGAATGGCACTCCTTTCACTTCCATCATTGATGATTTTGATGGAGACAGCAGGAGTATTCTACCTAATATCGGTGCGGATGAAATTGCACCCTATGGGCTTGATGCAAGGATAACCTTTATTGATTCCCCTGCCATTAGTTTTTGTGCATGAAGCCAAAATATAGTAGCTACGTTAACCAATGTTGGGGCAACAACTTTAACCTCAGCAAATATCTCATGGAGTATAAATGGAGGAACAACTACCACTTTTAGCTGGAGTGGTTCTCTCCCTTTTGGCAGTAGCACTTCTGTGAATTTGGGAGCTTATACTTTTGCCAAAAACACCTTCTATAATCTTGAAGCTTATTCCTCATCACCCAACGGTGGCACTGATGCAAACCCAACTGATGACACCCTATTTAAGGTATCCTTAAACGGCACTTACATCATTGGTGGAAGCACTTACGACTATGCAAATTTCTCTGATGCTGTTTCTGCCTTGGATTCTTTCGGTATTTGCGGCCCGGTAATTTTTAATATCGCTGACGGAACATATACTGAACAAATTGAAATGGGAGTAATTAATGGAACCTCATCCATTAATACTATTACCTTCCAAAGTGCGAGTGGTGATAGCAGCAAAGTGATACTTGCCTACCCTTCTTCTACAGCAAAAAATTATGTGGTGCATTTAAGTGGGGCATCATTTATCAGCTTCAAAAAAATAACAATAAAAAGTATCGGAACTGCAAGAGGTG
>JAPLCZ010000045.1 GCA_026391915.1 Bacteroidota bacterium
ATGTATGCTGCCAGATTAGTGATGGTCTAGATTGGGATACAAATACTGATGACCTCTCTGTGCAAAGGGCAAAGGCGGTTTATACTATTTTAGTTGCTAAGGGGATTGCAAAAAACCGCCTTAGCTATATCGGTAAAGGCGGTACCGCCCATTTAGCGGATGAGAATATGGATGGGAAAGAATATGCGAATCTTAGCATTAGCCAAAAGCTGGATTTAAAAGAAAGAAACGAAAACATCAACCGAAGGGTGGAGATAAAAATTATTCAGAAATAAGGGGGGATGGTTTAATTGGAGGTTTGAGTATTTAAAAAATCTTGTAGAGTACTGCAGAGGAAAAACCGCAAAGTTTTACAGAGAGAAGTGAGCACTGTGCAAATTTTATTTTTGTTGACCGCTGGCTCTCCTGCTTTTAAAGCATACTTTAGCAGTGCCGCCGCCATAGCCCCCGTTGGCCCGCTAACAATAGATACAGCAGGTGGCGACACCATGAACTCCAACACTGATGACCTTGGCTACAACGCCGCCACCAATCAGTACCTCAATATCCAGTTTTTGGATTTCCCACCTGATGGGATACAGTATGAAGTGAGGGTGGGGTAGTTTTAGAGTGAACAATTTATAACCTGTCCCGCTTATTGCGGGAATGAATAATGAAACCCCCAGTTGAAAGATTGGGGGTTTTTGTTTTAAGTTTGTTGTTTTAACCTTGAGTTAAGAATGGCTGAAACAATAGTAATTAAATAGATAATAAATATGAAGATAAAATATCAAATTTTCGTGAGTTCTACTTATGAAGACCTCAAAGTAGAAAGAGACCTTGTAATCAAAGCAATTTTAGAGATGGGGCACATACCTGTAGGGATGGAAATGTTTAGTGCAGGAGATGAAGAGCAGTGGCAATTAATTAAAAAACAAATTGATGATTGTGATTATTATGTTGTTATTGCGGCACACAGATATGGCTCATTAGATGAGGGTATAAGTTATACTGAAAAAGAGTATGATTATGCTGCCTCAATAGGAATCCCAACCTTAGGATTTATTCTTAATGAAGGTGCGGAATGGAAGGCTTCATTTTTTGATAAAGAGGCTATGAAAATTGAGAAATTGAATGCATTTAAGGATAAGATAAGAAGAAAAATAGCAGGGTTTTGGGATAATAAGAATGACCTTTATGGTAAGGTATCTATTGCTATAATGAAACAGTTTAATACAAATCCACGTATAGGTTGGATTCGCGCCGACCAAGATGTTGGTACAGAAATTTTAAAGGAAATTTCTAGATTAAGTAAGGAGAATTCTGTCCTAAGACAAGAAATAGAAAATTTTAATTTGGCTACCAATCAAGAAGAAAAGGAGAAGATACAACGGACATTGGATATATTAGAAAATAATGTAAGACCCCTTACTTTTTATTACCAGCGTGGTATTGATTGGGAAGATAGGACTGATTTCAGTCTGTATGAACTTTTTAATCACCTAGCCCCTGCATGTATGTTTTAGACCTAGTTACACCTTCTCAAAAAAAACACAAATTAGAGGATGACAATGAGTATTGGACAATCACTCCTTTTGGAAAAGAAATCTATAAAATTATTAGGCAGGAGATTTTGATGAAAAATATTACAATGGCAGATGCTGAAGAAGAATTAGAAAAAGAAATATCAGTTAAGAAAGCTAAACCAGTTAAGAAGGCTAAACCAGTTAAAGAGAGCTAAACCCTGTTTGGCGTAGTCTCCGACTATTGTTGTCCGGTAAACATTTGGTAGATATAAAAAAACCACCACAGAACAATTGAGAGGTTGTTTTTTCGCTGCCATGGTTGGTGGCACACCAAACATACTTTATCACCACCCACTCTTCGACAAACTCAGAGTGACAAAAAGAGGCTGCCAAACCCCAGAACGAAAGCCCGACCCGTAGGGCAATGTCATTTAATTAAGGCTTATTTTTGTTCAACCCCAACGGGGTTGTAGGTTTATAGAATATGAAATTTCTATAAACCTGCGACTCCGAAGGAGTCG
>JAPLCZ010000047.1 GCA_026391915.1 Bacteroidota bacterium
TGCTTGGGGAACTTATGATGAAGATATACTTAAATACACTTTATTTTTCCCTGAGAGTGGTTATCTATTGCAAGCCACTTCCATTTATAAACAATCAGAAGATGATTATATCGTCCCTGATTATGTTACTGACTTAATTGAACATAGAGACTATCTGTTACATTTTAGCCAATTAGTACTTTATCACCCAAGTGATGCATCAGGCAAAAGAGATTTGGAATTTGAATCAGACTTAGATAGCTTCCTTAGTTTATATATGCTAGAGAAAGTACCAGATAAGCCAGTAATTTATATGGTTCAGGTAGCAGGGAACACTTTCACACTAAAATCTCATCCCGTTAATGATAATTTTGAGATTAAAGACCTTGATGTTAATTATGGGTATGGGTTTGAAAAATTTCATACTGACCTTATGAAAAGATTTATGCATAAAACAAAAGGTTTAGTGCTTTTTCATGGGGAACCAGGTACAGGAAAAACATTTTACATACGGCACTTGCTTCGTAAAATGGCATCCTTAAATAAGGTGGTTATTTATATGCCTCCCAATATGGTTGACCATCTTGTGGACCCTTCATTTATGACCTTTATCTCCCAACAAGTAGGCTATTACTCAAGTCAGGGATATTTCTGTGCTTTATTAATAGAAGACGCAGAACCATTATTAGCAGCACGCCAAACGGAAATAAGGAATCAGGGAGTAACCAACCTCCTTAACATGACGGATGGTTTGCTGAATGACATGCTGAACCTGCAAATCATTTGTACTTTTAATGTGAATGTAAAAGAGCTTGATAAAGCACTTCTGCGCCCCGGTAGGTTGATTGCCAGAAAAGAATTTAAAGCACTATCAGAATTGGATGCTAACCTTTTAGCTCAAAGGTTAGGGATTAAACATCATTTTAATGGACCTGCTACGCTATCAGAAATATATGCTATGCTTAAAGATAATAGCACAATTACCCATGATGTAGATGAAATTGAATTGGATTTTTAAATGAGGTTTAACTTTGGGAAAGTTTTGCTAGAGGCTACCAACAAAAAAGGGCAACTAATAGAGTTGCCCTTTTTTATTATCTGAAAACTGATTATTGAAAACCGTAAACTGAATCTTATCCCAATGCTTGCGCACCACTTACAATCTCAAGGATTTCTTTGGTGATGGTAGCCTGGCGTTCTTTATTGTAGCTCAGTTTTAATGCTCTTAGTAAATCCTCAGCATTATCTGTAGCCTTATCCATGGCAGTCATACGTGCACCGTGTTCTGCGGTATTAGATTCTAATAAAGTACGGAAAAAACTTATCTTTAATGATTGCTGAACCAACTTGCCAACAATGGCTTCTTGGCTGGGTTCAAAAATATAATCGTGTTTAAAGTCTTTTGCTTTTTCATCCTTTGCAGGTTTAGTAACTGGTAAAAATCTTTCTGCCGTTGGGAGGTAGATACCTGCGTTTTTAAAACGGTTGTAAAGAATATCTACGGCATCATAATCTCCTGCAATAAACTTATCCATCACGCGGGAGGCAATATCATCCGCTGCTTCAAAAGTAAGATTAGAGAAGAGTGTATTATGCTCTTCAATAATGTTGTAATTAAATCTTCTTAAGCCGTCTTTGGCTTTTTTACCTACGGTAATAATATCTATTTTACAACCCGGATAAGTATTTTTAACAGCATTCAAAACTTCTTTTACAATGATGCTATTATAACCACCTGCTAAACCTCTATCAGAAGTTACTGCTATTAATAAAACATTTTTAACGGGACGAACACTAAAATACTTTGCAGCAGGTGAGCCTTCAACACTTCCGGCAAGGTTGCCTAATAATTCCTGAAGTTTTAAAGCATAAGGGCGCATTTGAGTAATTCGTTGTTGTGCCCTACGCAATTTAGCTGCAGACACCACCTTCATGGCTTTAGTTATCTGTTGTGTTGATTTAACAGATACAATCCTGTTCCGTACTTCTTTTAAATTTCCCATCCTTTAATTCAGAATTCTTAATTTGAAATTCTCAGTTTGAAGTTCTTAATTAATTTCAAATTATGAACTTCAAATTTCAAACTACTCTTTATTATTTTTTGTATTTTAAAGTAAGTTCTTTGCAAGCAGCCTCAAGCTTTCCGGTAATCTCATCATTGATAATACCTTTCCTGATTTGTTCTAAAACATCTTTGTGCTGCACACCTAATAGCTCAAGGTAATCTCTTTCAAATTCCTTAATTTTATTTACAGGCACGCTGCTCAATAAACCTTTAGTACCAAGATAAATAATGGCCACTTGCTTTTCTACTGCCTCTGGAGAAAATTGATTTTGTTTCATGATTTCCACATTGCGGATACCTTTATCAAGTACTGCTTTGGTAGTAGCATCAAGGTCAGAACCGAACTTAGCAAATGCTTCCAATTCGCGGTATTGTGCTTGGTCAAGTTTAAGAGTACCTGCCACTTTTTTCATGGATTTAATCTGAGCATTACCACCCACACGTGATACCGAAATACCAACGTTGATAGCTGGACGGATACCAGAGTTGAAAAGATTTGTTTCTAAAAATATCTGACCATCAGTAATAGAAATTACGTTGGTTGGAATATAAGCAGAAACGTCACCAG
>JAPLCZ010000096.1 GCA_026391915.1 Bacteroidota bacterium
TATATTTTTTAGGCGTTTTGAGGAAGTCCACAATCTCCATAATTTCTACTTTGGCTTCATCCAATCCTGCTACATCTTTAAAGGTTACGTTAACCTTTGTGTCCTTATCAAATAAAGTAGCACGGCTCTTACCTATATTGAAAATCTGCCCACCCGGGCCACCACCATTTCCCATCCTGCGCATGATAAAAATCCATACTAAAAAGATGAGGGCAATTGGCAGTAACCAACTGAGAATATCTTTGAAAAAGTCTGTTCTGTTTTCGCTTTCTCTTTCTAGCTTTCTAACCTCAGGATGTTCTTTTTCAAATTCTTTTAAGTCATCAACAAAAATATTATCACTGCTGATATTGAAGAAGAATTGCGCGCCATCATTCGCATTATTTTGTAGCAATCCACGTTGCTTTAGCTTTTCATATTTCGGGTTCTTTTGCGCCTCGGGTGTTAGGTAAACTTCCACCACTTGATGGTTAACAATGTTGAGCTTTTTCACTTCATTATTCACCATCATTTCCTTTACTTCATTCCATGAAATTTCACGGGCAAAGTTGGCTTTGGAGAAGAGGTACATAATCCCCAACACTCCTGCAAGGATGATATATATCCAGTAAAAATTAAATTTCGGCTTTTTGTCCCCTTTTGGTTTGGGGTTATCTTGATTATTTTCCATTTCTGTTTTCGGCTGTTGTGTTTTGGTATTTTAACTTAGGTTGGCAAATTTTTCCACGTTGGCATCTCCCCAAAGTTCTTCTATTGCGTAAAATTCTCTTTTCTCTTTTAAGAATACATGAACGATTACATTTACGTAATCAAGGATTATCCATTCTTTGTTTTCAAAGCCCTCGCGGTGCCATGGTTTTTCTCTTAGCATTACGGAAATCTGGTCTTCTACTTCTCCTGCAATGGCATACACCTGACGTGTATTTTCTGCATGGCAAATGATGAATTTATCTACCACACGGTTATTGAGAGTTCTTAAATCTAGGCTTACGATATCTTGTGCTTTTTTATCCTGCATGGCGTTTACAATTATTTGTGTAAACTGCAATAGCGGGTCTTCTATAAGGGTTATTTGTTCAGTTGCTTTTAACTCCTCAGAGGTTTCTTTTGTTACTTTCTTTTTTGCCAATTAATAATTTATTATGATGTTGTTTTGTTTTTATTCTGCGGTAATTCTCATCAGTTTCAGATAAAAAAGCTCATCGTGTTCTGTGAAATTAAAATGCAAACGTATGCTTGTGATGTATCCTTTTAAAATCACTTTTACGCTTATGTTTTCATCCCGCGTTAGCACAAAGGTACTGCCTGAAAACTCAGGGAGGATTAAGTCCTCATCTACCTCAAATGGATTATCAATTTCCAGTGATAAATCTTTGCCCTCATACTGCTCCCATTGTTCATCTTCAATTGCCATTTTCAGGAGTTTGTAAAGCGAATCATGCAGCACCTCGCGAAACTTTGCCATATTGCCCACCAACACATATTTCTGTGCGGCATCAGGCTCAGCGCGGTTTAGCTCTTTTAAGAAATTATAGATTACCTCAAGGGTTTCATCCCTATCCGGCAGGGTCTTCCAAAAATGTGTGTTACTGTAATTTTGACTCAAGCGAAAAATAATGTAAAATGATGACGAATGTTATTGGGGTAATATTGTTTGGGAGGATGGATAACTGATTTTGGTTGGGTTTTTATCCTTTCAAAAAAGCTTCAATAGTCATGTTAATTTCTTTGCATATCACCCTTAACAAAATTGGGGATATATCCCTGCCTTTATGAAAAGGCAATGTGGTAGAACGTCCATCCTCATGTTTATATCTTTTATGCGACCCTTTCTGCCTTATAAAAACAAACCCATTGGCAAGCAGTTTTTTTTCAACTTCTTCTGGTTTCAAAACAGGATAAGCAGGCATTATGCAGCAAAGGGTATTTGCTGAATGCCAATAAAAATACTTGTTTCTTTTAGTCCGCCGTCCTCAGCAATAAGCTCAAGCACTTCCTTTAAATTTTCTTGAAGTTCTTCTATGGTTTCTGCTTGCGAATGTGCACCATCAATATTGGGTATGTAGCCAACATATAATCCGGTCTCAGTATCCTTTTCAATAATTGCTGTGTAGGTATTCATTTCCTTTTTTTTACAAAGTTAAAACGATTTTTCATTTTCCTTTGACGTGCTTAACGTCCTCTATTCATACACCATTTCCTTATGCCCTACCCATGCAAATCTTTTTACCACATACGCCAAATCGGTGAAGGATGCATTGCCGGCGGGGTTGCCACCCGTTACATGGAAATCAGAAAATGCTGCATTCTGGTTCATCCATATTGGGCCTGTGAGGTTAAAGGCAACTGGCGTAAAAGCATCTTCCATATTGGAGGCAATATGCCCTTTCATGTGCTCACTGGTGCAATAAGCGCCACAGCTAATAGCGCCCTGTGTAGCGGCTAAATTCCTGGCAATGGACACAGAGTGTTGGGTATCTTTTGTTTTGATGAGTAGCACAATAGGGCCAAATAATTCTTTGGTATAAATATCCACTTGGTCAGCCTCTAAAAGCAAAACGGTAGGGGAAGCCGTTCTTGCATTGGGGAACTCCTCATTGGCAATCAACCTTGACTCCAACAAAACTGTTCCGCCCAATTCTTTGGCGTCCTCTGCCCTTTGGCAGGTATTGATATTTTGGATAGCACCCAAAACTCCCGCTGCCATTTTTGGGTTATTAGTGAGGGCATCTACCGCCGCAGTAAAACTATTTACCACAGCCTCAAAAGGGACATTTTCTCCGTTAACCATAATGCCACCCTCTGGGATAAAGAAGTTTTGCGGGGCAGTACACATTTGCCCAGAATACAAACAAACTGAGAACGCAAGATTCTGCATCATGGCATTTAAATCAGTGCAAGAATCAATGATTACTGAGTTTACACCAGCCTTTTCAGTAAATACTATTTTGCCTTTTCCTTGCAGACTTTCTACATAATCTCCAAAGTGGGAATTGCCTGTGTAGTCAATTATTTTTATATCATGATGCTCTGCCAAATGCTTGGTGATTGGCTCATCAGCAGTATCTACCGCAAGCTGCACCACCTCTGGCAAAAATCTATTTTCTATCATCACTTTTTGCAGTTCTGCCACCACAATAGCAATAGGCAATATTGCCCCGGGATGTGGTTTTACAATCACAGGATTACCAGTAATTAAAGTGGCAAAAACACCTGGCACTGTATTCCAAACGGGGAAGGTAGAACAGCCAATCACCATCCCAATTCCTTTGCCTACAGATTTCCAAGTCTTCTTAATTTTAACATTGATTTTGCCCATTGGCTTTTCCCACTCTGCAATATGCGGGAAAGATTTTGTTTGTTCATAGCCCAAAACAATAGATTCCAAAGCCCTGTCGTTAGCATGTGGGCCAGATGCTTGAAAACTCATCATATAAGCCTGCCCTGTAGTGTGCATAGTGGCAATGGCGATATCAAAAAAGCGTTTTTCAATTCTGTGTAATGCCTCAATAAGCACCGCAGCGCGGATTTCTGGTGTGGCGTGGCGCCAATCAGGCAAGGCAGCCTGTGCATTGGCAACCAATTCGGATACCCCAAAAGCTGGGTATTTTATGTTTAATAATTCCTGGGTATAAGGTGAAACTTCATTGCCATGGAAGCCCGCAGGATTGGTTTGTAGCAGCTCATTATACTCACCACCAATGAGGCTGTTGAACCACTCCATTGCCTTTGCCTGCCCATCTTCTGCATAGGCTTTTGGATGCTCTGCCCAAGCCGCATAAAAGGTTCTGTTGTATAAGGCATCAGTGGCTTTTTCTAGGGTTTCTTTGTATTTTTCAAATAGCATATATATGTGTTTATTTTTTATGCAAAATTAAGATTTAGAGTTGAGAGTTTAGGGGGCAGAGTTTGGAGTTTGGAGTTTAATGTACCGCCTCAGTGGTGATATCACCATAGGTGTTGGAAAGATTTCGCTGAAATTTATTTCAGCATCTATGTTAACTTTTAAAAACCCCTTAACCACATAGATACATAGTTTTTCTATGTTACTATGTGGTTAGTTTTTAAATTTATGAGTTTACATAGCGGAAATGAGCAAGCTCATTTTAAGGCATTTATAAGTCTTTCCAACAGTTGTGGTGTGCCACCAATCGGGGTGATATCAGAGGGAAGAGAGCAATAGAATTTCCCTAATTGTTTTTGAAAGTTCTTCGGCTTTATTAACTGTCATTATGTGCCCTCCATTTTTAATTTCTATATCACACTTCACAAACCTTATCGGTAAAACTCTATCTCTTGTGCCATGGATATGTACAAGATTATCATGGATACCTTGATTGTTCCAGTATACCACTTTGTCAATTGCCCATTTAGTAAAAATTAATGGACAATCTCTAAATATTGCCTTCAAAAGTTTTCTATCAAAAGATGAAGTTGCACCTAGCAGCCAGTTTGAAACAAAGTTTGAATGCTTTAAAAAGTATGTTGGCAAAAGTTTATGAAGTCTTAGCTGACCAATCCACCTATAATAAAAGGGGATTTCATTTTTTGTCTTTGCAGAAGATAGTAAAATTATTTTTTCAGTAGATATTTGTTTGGCTATTTCAATTGCTATCATTCCACCAAATGAAAGCCCAATTAAGGTTGGTTTACTTGTTGGAATTTGCTCTAAAAGTCTTGTTGCATAATCCTCAATTCTTTCATTTTTTTCAGGAGTAATCCACTTTATAAAAGTTACTTGAAAGCCTGAGAAATCAAGCAATTGAAATACTCTTTCATCAGCACCGAGTCCACTTAATATGTAAATAAACATCCCGCAAATATCAAATAAATACTCTTAAAAAATATAGGGAATATGAGAGGAGCTTTCTACCCCATTTTCAATTTTCAATTTCCCATTTAAAATTGCTCTCCCCCCTACTTCACAACCCCCGGGATTAAACTCCCAGTGCAGCCATTGGGTGCTTCTATCTTTAGGAACTCTGAAATGGTGGGTGCAATATCAATGATGTTATAGGGCATATCAGAACTGCCTTTTTCTACATTCCAGCCATAAAAAAGGAGGGGTACATGGGTGTCATAAGTAAACTGGCTGCCGTGGGTGGTGCCTTTTCTTCCGGCATCTGTCCAGCCGGGGCGCAGGACTACTACCACATCTCCACTGCGCTTGGGGTGTATGCCATTTTTGAGTGGGAATAGAATTTTATCATCGGCAGTGGCGCGGTTAATTTCTTCAATGGTATAGGCATTATAAACACCTCGCAAACCCATAAAAAATTTGGTGGTAGTCTTAGCAACTACATCTAATTTCATCCCCTTTCTTTCTATCAAACCTTGATTAAGAAACACCTGATTATTGGAGTAGGCTGATACGTATTGCCCGCCCTCACCCAAAGCTTTTATTAGGTAGTCATTCACGCGTTTTGGCATTTCAGAATCATCAAAATTCCATGATGGGATGCGCAAAGAATCCATCTGTTTTATAACAGGAGAAACGCCGTGGTCAGCAGTGAGAAATAGTACATAATTCTGCCTGCCTACTTTATTATTTAAGAAGCTAATGAGGTCTTGCAAATCCTTATCAAGGCGCAGGTAGGTATCCTCCGCTTCCACACTTTGTGGCCCAAATTGGTGACCAACATAATCGGTTGCCGAAAAGCTGATAGATAGGAAATCAGAGAACTCATGCTTGCCCATAGCCTCATTGGTGATAATCTCTTTTGCAAAATCTTTTAAAATGGTATTGGCAAACGGGGTTTTGCGTAGCACATCTGGCTCTGATTTTATAATTTCAGAAAGTTTGTGTGGGAAGATGGGATATTTTTCACCTGGGAATGGGTTCTCAAAATCAGTATTATCAGGGGTGCTTTCGGTGTAGAGGTTTACATCACCAAGTAATGGAGTCCAGCCTTGTGCAATATATTTATCAGCAGGTTTTTTATTGTTGAAATTGGTGACATAGTTAGGGAGATTACTCATGTAATAACTGCTACTCACAAAGCCGTTGGTGTTGCCATCATACCAATAAGCAGCGGTGGCAGCATGGCCAGCGGGGAGGATGGCGCCACGGTCTTTTAAGGACACACCAATAACCTTAGATTTATGGTTAGAGTATAGTTGCAATTCATCCCCAATAGTACCAACCAAAAGGTTATCAGGGGAGAGTTTGCCTCCGTTATCTTTACCAGTGCCCACCATTTTTTGGGAGGCATCACCCACGCAATAATAGTTAACTTCTTCGGTGCGGTCAAACCACTCATTGCCAATTATGCCATGCACTGAGGGGGTAGTTCCTGTGAAGATGGAGGCGTGCCCCGGGCCAGTATAGGTAGGGCAATAATTATAATGTGTGTTGCGGCAATTGTAGCCTTCATTCAATAGGCGTTTGATGCCGCTGTCGCCATATTTCTCAGAGTATTTATAGAGGAAATCATAGCGCATTTGGTCAACCACTATTGCTACAACAAGTTTGGGGGTTGGGGCAGCGTTACCTTTCTTCCATGAATTTTTTTGGGCAAAACCAAGGCTTGATAAAAGGCAGAAAATAACTACCGAAAATTTGAAAATACTTTTCATATAAAATCTTTTGGCAAAGCTAAGAGATGGAGGTTAATGAATAATTAAGTCAATTTGAAAATTTGAGAATGTGCCAATTTGAAAATGAGACCCTGAAACAAGTTATTCACGATATAATTATTTTTTAATTGAGTTCATGAGACCGCTTCGCTATGTTCAGGGTGACGCCCCGTTCATCGTTATTTAAACTTTGCAACCGTCATGCTGAATTTATTTCAGCATCTATTATTTAAACCTCGCAGGTTTTGGGAAACCTACGAGGATGCTCCTTCAGGTTTGTAATGCGGTTAAAAAACGGATTACAAATCCTTATAGTAAAAAGGACGGGATTAATTAAATCCCGACCAGCTTGATTTTGTATTTAAAGAAAATGTAATTTTGTAGGTATGACAGGTATCATTATTACTTCCGAAAACAAATCTGATTTAAAATTATTTTTTGAAATGGCAAAAAGAATTGGTGTTTCTGCAACAACTCTTAATGATGAAGATCTGTTGGACATAGGGCTACTCAATGCCATGCAAAAGGGTAAGAAAACAGATTTTGTTCCTAGAGAAAAAATCATGAAAACTCTTGGCAAGAAATGATTCTAAGTTTCAGAGGAAGTTTTCATAAGGATTTGAAAAGGATAAAAGACAAAGTTCTGTTTGATAAAATTACAGAATTAATTGAGGAGGTTGAATTAGCAGATTCAATAAAATCTATTAGCAATATTAAAAAAATGAAAGGTGAGGATAATGCTTACCGTATTAGAATAGGTGATTATAGATTAGGAATTTATCTTTATGGAAATGCAGTAGAATTCAATAGAATTCTTCACAGAAAAGAAATTTATAAATACTTCCCTTAGGTGCTTTGCTTGGCGTAGTCCAGACTACCTCAAAGAGTTTGTAAAACTCAGTTTTACTTCTTTGGTACAAATCTTAAGATTTGTTTACACCATGACGTAGTCGGAGACTATTGTTGTCCGGTAAACATTTGGTGGATATAAAAAACCCACCACAGAACAATTGAGAGGTTGTTTTTTTGATTCTGTTAAAAAGATAGCCCCCTTTATTTTCAAGTAGGGAATAGAGAGAGTTGCAGTTG
>JAPLCZ010000141.1 GCA_026391915.1 Bacteroidota bacterium
AACGCTTTTGCTTCCACAAAAACTTTCTCTACAATGTCGGTAGTAAGTCCGGGTTCATATTCATCCATCAGGGCATCATAGGGGTGCTTTTCAAAACCATACAAATGCGCCTTTTCAATGCTGAGGTCAACGACAGCTTTCAGTTTATTTTCAAACAGAGAGAAGTCATTTTCTTTGCGTGCCACTGCCCAAGCATCATACGCCTCAGAGCAAGTGCGGGTGTGGCGCATCACAAACTCATTGCTGAGTTTTTTATCCCGCAATAGGGTGCGGAGGTTGTCTTTTACGTTTGCTTTTTCTATGGGGTTGAGGTCTTCCGCCGCTAAAGTATTTAGCAAATCTTCCAACTCAGTGGAGGTGGAAAGTTCATGCGCCATGCCTGATAAAGTGGAGATTTGTTGCGCCCTAAAGTCACTGCCTTTGGGCGGCATCATCACTTCTTGGTCCCATTGCAATACGGCAAGGATATTATTCAAATCTGCAATGCGGCTGCGGAGGGCTTTGTATTTTTGGTAGGTTGTATTCAACTGTTCATAATTATTTACTTCAAAACTAAACACAATTTTTATCTTTGACCAACATTAACCCAATGTCCAAAAAAGTTCAGTTTATTCTCATCCCTATTTTGCTGCTTTCCTTAGCCGGCGGCATCATCTATTATTTCTTTAATAAGCCGGAAGGCGACTACCCCAACGCTGTATATGCTTTGCCTGATAATTCTATTGCCGTGTGGCAAGGGAAGGACGTACAACATACCTCCACAACTTTTACTGAGTCAGGGATTTTTAAATACTTTTTGCAGAATGCAGAGGTGGCAGATTTCAACGCCAACATCAGTTACTTTGATTCCATCTTCAACAAAGTGGATGAATTGAAAGAAGCCCTAAAAGTTTCATCTCTTTTGGTGAGTGCTCACCTTACAGGCAATGAGAAATGCGGTTTGCTTTTTCTGCTGCAAATACAAAACAAACTGGACAAAACATCTTTCACAAAAATTATCAAAAGGATTGAGCCGGGCTACTCTTTTACTGAGAGAAATTTTGAAGGATATATTCTTTACGACATCAAGAATGAAAACAAAGAAAGTATGTTTTGTGTAGCGTTTATAAAAGGAATCTTTGCCATTAGCGCCAGCCCAATTTTAGTAGAGGATGCCATTGCTGCCTATAAATATCATGGCAGAAAATTACCTGATTTGCATGAAGAAATTAAGAACGCCACAACAAAAGACAAAGTATTCCTCAACTATAAATATGTTTCTAATTTTATAGCATCCCACCTTTCCGCTGACTATCAAAAAGAGGTTACGGCATTAGGGAATAATCTCAGTTTTGGAGAATATGATTACAAAACGGATGAGTCTAACATCAGCCTTTCTGGGACAATCCCTGCCTCTACTTCTTCCAAAAACTACCTAGATATTTTTATTGGGATGAAGCCCGCCAAGATGGAAATACTGGATGTGATTCCATCCAAATCCTTTGCTCTTATTTGTAATGAAGTCAGCAGCCTTGATGCTTTTTTAAAACGCTATAATGAGATTGCACCAAATACAGAAACCCGAAACGCTGACCTTAAAAATCTTGAAACAAAATACGCCACCACCTTCCCGGAACTCACAAAATGGATTGGCAATGAATGGGGATATTCAATGCTGGAATCCAAAGAAAACTCACGTGACAGTTTGGAGGAAATCCTGTTTGTAAAATCTGCCGACACCAATAATATTGTGGATGCTTTGAGGCAACTCAATACCAAAACT
>JAPLCZ010000039.1 GCA_026391915.1 Bacteroidota bacterium
AGGCGTACAATATTTTTTGCACCATTTTTTTCTAACTCAGTGACTAACTCTTCTGGGGTAAGTCTTGTGTTAATAGGTACCATAACATGATCTAACATATAAAAAATTCTATTGCCCGGTAAACCTAACGATTGAAGGACAGTTTGGGCGTACTTCTTATTTAGATTTCTAGTTATTGCTCTAAGGATTTCATAATTGTCCCAAAATATTCCACCTGGATTTTCAATCAGATATTGCCAACCCCAACCACCCGGTTTCATCACTCTCATTTGTTCTGAAATTCCTTTTTTCCAGTCCTCAGTATGGTGCAGTACTCCATTGCTATAAACTATATCAAAGGAGTTATCTTCAAAAGGCATATCAAGCACAGATCCTTTTACAAAATCTACATTATTAATATTTGCTAACTGACATCTGTATTTAGCATCTTCAAGTCCAACCTCAGAGAAATCAAGCCCTGTGCATTTTGCAGCACCTAAAAGACTCCAGGCAACAGTATACCTTCCTCCACCACATCCTTGGTCTAATACACTTAATTTACCATAATCTAAATTAATATTATTCCTGACTAACCTAGTTTCTAAAAGGTTTTTGGCTTCCTCAAAATAAGATTTATTATCAAAATTTTTAAATAAATTACCATAGTGATTACCGGTGTGCTGTTTCACCTCACTTTGGTAATCCTCAAATGATGAGTGCTCTTGGGAAGCATCAAAGAAATTATTAAAATTTTTTTGGTCAACTAAACTCTTAATTAATACTCTTAATTCTTTAAGCTTTTCAGTATATAAATTAATAGGCTCTTCTGATAATTTATAAATACTTTCGGATGCATGAAATAAAAATGGTACACACATGCTCCTAAGATAGTCATGGGCTTTATCTTGCGGAAGACTGTCAAGATAATTAATTAAATTCTTAGGTTCATCACCATAGGTTTTTGTTAAAATACAATCAACTATTTCTTCAATAGATTTAGTATCTCTGATGTCAACATCTTCTTTTATCATTTTTAAAAAATTGGTTTTAATAAGTTTGCAAAATTACTAGAAAAGCGCCCAATTATCCAAAAAATATAGGATTTCTACATTAAGATTTATAGCCTTTCCCCTAAATAAATTTTAGTTAAAATAATTAACTCTTTGATTAAATCAGTTCAATTATAGGAAATCTATCATCCCTAATTTTCCTATTTAGTAAATAAGATTCTATCATACCATTTGAAAAATTATCGATTACCTTCTTAACTACCGAGGCGTTAAAGTCTGCTAATCTATAAACCTTCCCTTGGCTGATATCTTGATTTTTAGGTTTCAATACCCCAAGTTTATACTTTTCAAGCACTATAGGTATTGCTTCAACTCCTCTCATTAAAGCTTTGGTTCCAATCTCATGAGTCTTATCCTTTTTATTAATATCTGGGCGTATTTGGCAAAGTATAGATCCTGCATCAACCTTTCTAACGGCTAAGTGGATAGTGGCTCCAACACATTCAGGCTCATTAAAAACCAGAGGCCAAAAATTAGTACCGGAACCTCTATAATATGGAGATAATCCTAAATGCAAATTAATAATTTTATTTTCATAATAATTCAATATTGGATCTTTTATTATTCCTGACCCATACAATAAAATATAGTCGGGTTGCTTTTCCTTTATCCACCCGATGACTTCTTCAGTATTAATTTTTCCAAATGGCATTTGTAGAAGTGGCGCGTTTGGGAAAGAATCTATTTGTCCTAATAATTTAACTTCAGCCTCATCTCTATTTTTAAAATGTTTATTAATTACTTCATCATCCTCTGCACTTGAAGATGACACTTGAATTGTTGCAAGAGATTTTTCTTCTGTTACAATTCCGCACACATCCAGTGACTGAGATATTATATTCACATAATACCTATGCCTTAGCTGGTTACTTGTAATAACCACTACTTTTATTTTTTCTGCCATAGCTTAATATTTTCTAGAGGAATAATTTATTTTATCAATAAACTCATCTAAACCAAATAATGGGAATTTTCCCGAAGGTAGATCATTGCAATCAAATCTTGCCAAAGCTAAGGGATTATTAAAATTTGTATTACCTGCCCTTTCCATTGTAAACCCAAATTCCAACCCTGTTTGTTTTGCAATTTTACATACATTATCTGTAATGGCATCAGCTGAGCCGTAAGGATAGCTAATTGATTTTGGATTAAGACCCGAGATTTCATTTAGTGTTTTTATAGATAATTCTATATCGTTTTTTACTTCAGCATCACTATACCTACCAAGAGGAATATGTCTGTGTGAGTGAGTTCCACAGTATCCTCTTTTCATTAAATCTTTTACCTGATTTTGATTAAAATAGACAATATGGTTTTGATTATTATTTGGAAAATAAGATGTGAAGATTTCCTCTATTATCATTTCCTGCTCATTAATAGTTAATAAAAAATTGAGAAGGTATTTTAAATGTGCCCGTTGAGGTTCATCAAAATTATAGTGTTGCACTGCTGATATTTTTTCAACTGCACTTAGTTCCTTTGAAAAGTTTTCTTTTGCTTTTTTATCAATAAAATCGCAAACTTTGTTTAAAGGAATTTGAGAAAGTAGTAAATGAATTTTATGTACTGTAGAAATTTTATTGTGAATTAAATTTTCTGTATTTGCATACATGATTACAGGTATCCCCATTTCATCTAGAATAGGTAGTGCAAACTCATATTGTTCGCTTAAACCATCATCAAAAGTGATAATAAAATTATTCCCTGAAAGTTCTTTTGTACTTTGTATTGAATTTATAATATCATCCTGATGCACAAAGCGCCCCATTGTTGATATGGTTTCAAGTTGCTGCCTAAATTGATTTGGGGTTACCCCAAATATACCTGGGTAAGGAGCATCAAAATAAGGGCGTATGTAATGAAAGTTAACGGCTACTAGCACTTCTATTTTCTATTTAATAAAATCAATAATTGTGTTTGCCATTCTCTTTCCACATTCACCATCTGGGTATTGGGTAACAAAATGTTTAATCCATTCCCGTTCTTTTTGTTGTTGATTAGGATTTTGCAGACACCATTTTACCCCTTCAACTATTTCATCTTGAGTTTGCGCGTTAAACATTGCGCCACTATCATAAATTGGTTTAAAATGAACCCACTCTTCATTAAGTTCTTTAATTATTTTATCCTGTAGCTTTTTTTCGCCTGGGTCAAAATTGAAATTAACAATGGGTTTATTAAAGAAGGTAGCATCAATAGCCACAGTAGAAAATAATTGCACAACCACATCAACATGCCTAAAGGTATTAATCCATTCTTTGATTTTTCCTTCATCCATAGATCTATCCTCTGTTTTAAGATGTGAGTAATTTGACCCTTGAAAGACAACTTTCACAAATTCGTTTGACTAATCAATAGCAGCTTTATCTTCTTCATAAATAAAATTTGGGGAACCTATAGCAAAAAGAACAATAGGAAGGTTAATATCTAAATCATAAGTATTACAAAACTCTTCCTTGGTTATATAATAATTATGATTAAAAAAAACATCATACTGAGGTGCACCAATTGTCTGGACAGGGATACTTTTGGTGTATGGATAATACTCATGCAACTGCCTTTTTTGTTCTTCTGACCATAGCATAATACCATTATAGTGAAACACCAATCTGTTTTTTGTGGATAGATTATCCCAAGATGGTATGAACGCAAAAACTGGAATTTTTAAATTTTTTGCTATAGCTACAACAGCTGGTTCCATAAATAAATACGGATTCATCACAATTACAATGTTAGGTTGTAATTGCCGGAGCCTCTTAAGTGCTTCAGGGCTTCTGTTATACTTTTGAATTGTTTTTTCAGTTTTGTATTCAAGCCATTCATGTAGATTGAGGTATGCCAAAATTTTCGCAGGGATTTTTAGAGACCTAGTAATAAAATCTCTTTGCCCATCTCTTAAATTTTTTTGAATACCTATTCTGCTGGATATTTTCAATTTCATATCCCATACATACTCATTTAAACGCCTCAAATAAGTATATGGAAAAATCTTGAGGCTTTTTATTTCAGGAAATTCTTCAACTTTAATTCCTTCCTTTTGCCAAACCGATTTAGTTGCTTTATTATTATAGGAGTTTGCCCAAATTGTTAAGTCTACTTTATCTTTCAGAACTTCTAAAAATTCCGAATAAAGAATCATCCTATCCGTTAATAATGATGTTGTTAAAAGTAAAACTTTTTTTTTATGCTTACTGCTTTCTTCCTGTTGCATCAATAAAAATTATTTTTTAAAATAAAACCTTTCGCATGCAGGAGAAACATACATGCAAGTATAAAGTAAACGATCTGAAGTCCTTGCTAAACCTCCTTTATGAAATCCGTGAGTATCAGCAAAAATGATTGTTCCTTTATTTCCTAAAGCTGTAACCCATTTACTCTTTGAAACTACCTTATCCATTTGAGAATCGTTAGTTCGCTTTGTCCCATTTTCAAGGCTATATTCTGGTTCTGTTTGGGTGGCACCTAAAATATGGGTTCCAGGCGCATAATTAAAGGGTCCGGCTCCTTCATCTACATCATTAAAATAAACAAACATTTTCATCATTTGTAGGTCTTCTCTATCCCTATGCCATAGCTGAGACTCTCTTGCTTCTGTTGTAGTAGGTAAAGTATGCCACACATTATAATACCTCATTTCAGTTTTCATTCGCAAATACTCCTCTGAAATTTTGCGAATGACATCTTGATTTGCAAATCTTGCAAAAACACTTTTGGCATCATAAGTTGGTGTTTCCCCCAAAAGGAAATGCATAAAAGTCTTTGAACCAAGATTTGAAATATCGTTTGAGTTTTGACGTTTAGCATCAATATTAGCACTGTTTTCTTTCTCATATTTAAAAACAGTTTCTTCAAGTTCATTCAATAAGTTTTTATTTTGAACTAATTCTTCAACATGTGAAAAGGCGATACCATTTTTACGCAGGTCAGAAATTATTCTTTTAACATAATCTGGTAATTCATTAT
>JAPLCZ010000110.1 GCA_026391915.1 Bacteroidota bacterium
AGTCTGCCAACATCAAAGGTGCTGCGGTTGCTACTACCCGTGGCGGGTTTGAGTATCAGGGGCAAAAATGCTCTGCGGCAAGCCGTGTTTATGTGCCTGCTAATAAATGGGAGGAGTATAAAAAATATATTTTAGAAGACCACGCCGCCCTCAAAATGGGTGTGGTGGAGGATTTCTCCAACTTTGTAAATGCTGTGATTGATGAAAAATCTTTTGACAAATTAGCATCCTTTATTGAGGCTGCTAAAACCAGCCCTGATGCAGAGATTATTGCTGGCGGTGGTTATGATAAATCCTCAGGATATTTTGTAGAGCCTACTTACATCCTCGCCAAACGCCCCGACTATATAACAATGTGCGAAGAACTTTTTGGCCCCGTAGTAACCATCTATATATATGATGAAAAGAAATTTGAAGAGACTTTAGATTTGGTTGATGCCACTTCTCCTTATGCATTAACGGGGGCAATAATAGCTCAGGATAAATATGCCGTTGAAATAGCTTCAAAGAAATTAGCTAATGCCGCAGGTAACTTTTACATCAATGATAAACCAACGGGTGCAGTAGTTGGTCAGCAACCATTTGGTGGCGCAAGGGCATCCGGCACTAATGACAAAGCGGGTTCTTATTTAAATTTGATTCGCTGGGTTTCACCTCGCACCATCAAAGAAACTTTTGTTACCCCAGTAGATTTCAGATATCCGTTTTTGGGATAGGAATTTCTTATTTACAATCATACTCCATGAAGACAATATCAGTAGTGGTTTTGTCTTCAATAGTGTCTGCGTCTTCCTCTTTAATTGGGTAGCCTTGTTTGTTGAGTTCGTATTTTGAATTTGTGGTGATAAGTAGCATCCCCTCAGCATCTTTTCTTACTGCTTTGCTCACAAGATATTTCCCTGCCGGGGTTGGATAATCGCCAATGGTAAACCAGATTTTACTTATCTCTAATAATGGATTTGGCACAGTTCCATATTCATAAGTGTTAGTGTATTGATGCACTCCTGCCTCATCAAATTTCTTCACTTTTACATTGTTGCCGTCTTTATCATATTCATATTCAAAATGCATTAATGGAGTTTCTGCAGAGTCTCTTTTAGTCATTTTTACAAGATTCCCTTTGGTATCAAAATCATAAACAGCAGAGCCGTATTTTTGTATTAGTCCATTCTCAAAACGCGCCATCCAGGTAACCGTAAAAGGCAACTTATTTTTATAGGTATAATTAAATTGAGAGGTAATTTTATCCATAGAGTCCCTCATAATTACTCTTGCAATTGTTCCGTCTTTATTATATTCTGGTACTATTGTTTGGGTTAATCTTTTGGTATTATTATCAGTAATATCAACCTGAGATAACAACCCTGTTATCGTATGAAATATCTCCACTTTGGCAGCTCCATTACTGAGGGATTTAAACCTGCAAGGCTCATTATTTTTTTGGGCAAACAAGGCGAAACTCAAGAGAGCTAATAAGAGAGTTAAAAAGTTTTTTATCATAATAAGAATTAGTTTAAGGTTTAAAGTCTAATGTTTAATGTTCGCATTAAACCTCCTTAGTTTTGATTTGGTTGTTATATTTTTTTGACAAAGATGAGAAAAAATTGAATAATGGAACTCCACCACTTTAAACTTGGAACATTAAACTTGAAACTGTTTTTACACCTTCACCTCTTTCCATTTTCCTTTTTTGAAATAGTACCATGCTACCAAAGCAATAAATACTTCGGCAATGGGCACGGCAAGAAATACTCCTGTGGTTTTTAAATCCAATCCCTTTGCAAGCACATAAGCCAAAGGAATTTGAATTAACCAAAAGCAAACAAAGTTGATAATAGTTGGTGTTTTTGTATCTCCCGCACCATTGAGGGATTGCGTCATCACCATTCCAATTCCATAAAAAATATAGCCGGCACCAATAATCTGCAAGGCACTAACGCCGTAAGCAATCACTGCCTCATCATGAGAGAAAAAGCTGATAATAGGCCGTGAGAAAAATACAAAAAGCACCATCACAAAACCCATGAATATGGCGTTGTATTTTGTAACAAGCATTACGCTATCCTCTGCACGCTGTATTTCTTTTGCCCCCAGATTTTGACCAACCAAAGTAGCAGCGGCATTACTCATTCCCCATGCGGGCAGTATAAAAAATATCACATTCCTTATGGCAATTTGGTAGCCTGCGGAGGCAGTTGTTCCTCCGGTCTCTGCAACAAGTTTTGCTAATATTATCCAGCTGCCACTTGCAATAATAAACTGAAAAGTAGCAGGCCAACCAATACTTATTATTGATTTGATGATGGGGATATCATATTTAAAATGCTCCTTCCTGAACTTCAACATTCCGCTACCTGCAAAGAGGTGGTAGCATTGGTAAAGTACTCCTGAACTCCTGCCAATTACCGTGGCTATGGCAGCGCCTTTCAATCCCCAAAAATGAATAAATATTGGACATAGAATAATGTTGATGATGCTTGCAATCCAAAGGCTTTTCATTGCCATGGCTGCGTTGCCAGCCCCGCGGAAAATCCCATTAATTAAAAACAAAAGCATGATGCCCATACTGCCACCAAACATTATTTGGGTGAAGATGGCGCCTTCTTTAACTACATCTTTATTTGCCCCCATCAAATGTAAAATATCTGCGGCAAACACAACACCCACCACACTGGTGATAGCGGTTACTATCAATGCTACAATAAGTGATTGCGCCCCCGCATGGGCTGCATCTTCTGGATTTTTCTCTCCAATTCTTCGTGAGACTATTGCCGTCGCAGCCACACTTAACCCTATGGCAACAGAATAAATAATAGTAATTACAGACTCCGTTAATCCCACCGTGGCAATAGCATTTTGCCCCAATTTCCCTACAAAAAACATATCTACTAAAGCAAAAACACTCTCTAAACTCAACTCTAAAATCATAGGGATAGCAAGCAGAAAAACCGCTTTGCGGATGCTGCCTTTGGTATAATCTTGCTCTTCGCCATTGAGGGACATTTTAATGACTGCCACCACATCAGCCCACCTTCTATTTTGCTTTTCCAATTTTAAGGGTATAAAATTTTTGAGGTGCGAAGCTACTGAAACACATTTTATCATAATGAATGGAAAGAAGAAAAAGGGGTACGACTCCTTCGGAGTCGCAGGTTTATAGAAATTTCATATTCTATAAACCTACAACCCCGTTGGGGTTGAACAAAAATAACTTCACATCCCCCTAACCCCCTTCCCCCACCCACATTCCCACAACACAAGGGGGAATAATTCACCACTTTTTCCACTATTCCCTTTTCACTTTTCATTCTCTATTCACTTTTTCCCTTACCTTTGGAGAACCCTTTTTAAAAACCACTGATGGAAAAGAAATCTGGATTTTACGATATAGCACGGCAAGCGATGCTGGCACCACAAGAAAGCATGGTTGCCATGAAGAAAAAAAGCAATAATGCCATGAAGATTGGCATCCCCAAAGAAACTACTTTTCAGGAAAACAGAATTGGGCTAACCCCACAGGCAGCCCACCTTTTGGTGGCTTGCGGGCATGAGGTTTATATTGAATCCGGCGCTGGGAAAGAAGTTAAATTCTCTGACAAAGATTATGAAGAGGCAGGCGCTAAAGTAGTTTTTAAAAAAGAAGAAATTTATAAATGCGATATCATTATTAAAGTCTCTTTCCCAAGCAAAGAAGAGATTGAGATGATTGATGAAGGCAAAACAATTATCAGTGCCCTTCACTTTGCCATGCTAACTATTGAGCAGTTAAAATCTCTTATTAAAAAGAAAGTAACTGCCATTTGTTTTGAGTATCTGCAAGACGAAAGCAATGCCTTCCCTGTGATACAAGCAATGAGTGAAATTGCAGGTAGCACCTCCATACTTATTGCTGCGGAATACCTCAGTAATATCAACCATGGTAAAGGCGTTATGTTGGGTGGTATTAGTGGCATTCCGCCATCAGAAGTGGTGATTATTGGTGCAGGAACTGTTGGGCAATTTGCGGCACGCGCTGCTATTGGTATGGGTGCAGAGGTTAAGATTTTTGATAACTCACTCTATAAACTCCGCCGCATACAAAATGATTTAAGCACCCGAATTTATACCTCCATCTTGCACCCTAATATTTTAACCCGTGCTTTGCGCACTGCCGATGTTGCCATTGGTGCTTTGCGCAGCAAAGAGGGCAGAACCCCCTGTGTGGTTTCCGAAGAAATGGTGATGGAAATGAAAGCCGGCTCTGTGATAGTGGACGTAAGTATTGACCAAGGCGGTTGCTTTGAAACCTCTAAAGTTACTGACCATGAAAACCCAATTTTTGAAC
>JAPLCZ010000058.1 GCA_026391915.1 Bacteroidota bacterium
GGTCAAGCCATATCTTATTTGGAAGACCAGCTTGGCGGAAAATAATTCTCTCCCACAAACTACTACTTAATGCTATCCACTCGCAGAGTTGTAGTAACCGGCATAGGTGCTCTTACCCCCATTGGGAATGATGCTTTATCATTTTGGGATGGGTTATTAAATGGTAAAAGCGGAGCTGGTGCTATCACAAAGTTTGATGCCTCTAAGTTCAGGACTAAGTTTGCCTGCGAGGTTAAAGATTTCAATGTTGAAAGCTACATTGACCGTAAAGAAGCTAGCCGCATTGACCCTTTTTGTCAGTATGCCCTTGCAGTTTCTATACAGGCAATGCAAGATAGCGGCATTGATACCTCAAAGATTGATTTGGACAAAGCAGGGGTTATTTTTGGAAGCGGTATTGGTGGGCTAAGAACTTTCTTAGATGAAATTATTGCCTACGCCAAAGGCGATGGCACACCACGCTTTAGTCCATTCTTTATTCCTAAAATGATTATTGATCTTGCCGCAGGGCATATCTCTATGAAGTTTGGTTTTAGAGGGATAAACTATGCTGCGGTATCTGCTTGTGCTACCTCTACCCATTGTGTTATTGAAAGCTTTAACCATATACGCTATGGCAGGGCAGATGTAATGATTTGTGGTGGCGCAGAGGCCGCTGTAAACGAAGCAGGAATAGGTGGTTTCAATGCTATGCGTGCATTATCCGAAAGGAATGATGACCTCGCCACAGCATCCCGCCCATTTGATAAAAACCGTGATGGCTTTGTGTTAGGAGAAGGTGCCGGTGCTTTAATTTTAGAAGATTTAGACCATGCCCTTGCCCGAGGTGCAAAAATTTATGCTGAGGTTGCTGGAACGGGAATGACCGCCGATGCCTATCACATGACAGCCCCACACCCTGAAGGATTGGGTGCGCAAAAAGTGATGGAAATGGCATTGCGTGAAGCCGGCTTTACCGCCGCTGATATTGACTATGTAAATGTGCATGGAACCTCTACCCCATTGGGTGATGTGGCAGAATTAAAAGCCATCTCTAAAGTATTTGGTGATGATATTTATAACCTCAACATAAGCAGTACAAAATCTATGACGGGGCATTTGTTGGGTGCAGCAGGGGTGATTGAAGCCATTGCGTGTACCTATGCCGTGTATCATGATATTGTGCCGCCAACTATTAATCATTTTGAGGATGACCCTGAGATAGACCCACGCCTCAATCTTACCTTCCATACCCCGCAAAAACGGGTGGTGGATGCTGCCCTTAGCAATACCTTTGGTTTTGGAGGCCATAACGCCTCTGTTATCATGAAAAAATATAAAGCTTAAACCGCCATCTTTAGGTTTTTTAAAAAGCAACCCAGAGATAATTTCTCTAAAAAACTCATAGAATTGCTGGGATTTACTCCCGGCAATTTTAGTTTTTACCGGCTTGCTTTTATGCATAAATCGGGGTTAGAGAACATACACCAACAAAGCAATGAGAGGTTGGAGTTTTTGGGAGATGCCGTGCTTAGCCTTTTGATTGCCGAAAACATCTATCATAAATTCCCTGAGAAAGATGAAGGCTACCTTACCAAACTACGTAGCAAAATATCCAGCCGCGAGTTTTTAAATAACCTTGGTTATGAGATGGAGATTGATACCCTTATTACCCTAAACAAAGGCGTACACCGTGATGCTGAAATTGTGGACTCTATGGTGGGTAATGCGCTTGAGGCATTTTTTGGTGCTATCTTTTTGGATAAAGGCTACGCCAAAACAAAAGTGTTTTTTGAGAAGATAGTCCTGATAAAATATATTGATTTTGAGGAAGCCGTAACCACCGAAACCAACCACAAAAGCGCCTTATTGGAGTGGGGACAAAAACATAGCAAAACCATTAGTTTTGTGCTTACCCATACCCAACATTTTAAAGACCACGACCTCTACACCATCTCTGTAAAAATTGATGGAGAAACCCATGGCACTGCCAAAGCCAACCGCAAGAAAAGAGCTGAACAAGAAGCTGCCAAAATAACTTTGGAGAAGTTGGACTAGGTTTAAGATTGAAAAATGTAAAGATTAGAAGATGTGAAACCATGGCAGCGGGTGTATTTTTTTTGTTTTAGTCTTATTGAAAAGTACCAATAGCACTAAGAAAAAAAAGAATCCTAAATTTGCCAACAGAGAATAGAGAGACAAATGATAAAATCAATTCAAATAAAGAACTTTAAATCTGTGGTTGACCTCTCCTTGGAAATAGGGAGTTTCAATGTGCTGATTGGGGAAAATGGATGCGGAAAATCCAACATACTGGAGGCAATTGGTTTTGGGGCGGCGGCAAGTGCTGATAAATTGGATTTTGAATTTCTGGGTAGCAGAGGGATTAGGCTTACCAATCCTGATTTTATGTTTTCGGCTTTTAGTAACGGGAAGAAGAAGTCTATCAATATAAGAATCAAAGAGGATAAAGAAGATTATTTTTTTGATTTGAGAAATGACCAATTAAATTCAAAAAAGTGGAGAGATTATTTTAAAGAAGAACTTAACAACATAAATGAAAAAATGATTACGGTATTAAAGGAGTCAGGTCTTCTAATTAAATCCAAAAATCATAAAGAATTGAACTATTCTGATGATGTTGTAAAACTTGATGCAGCTTTGGCGGCAAGTATTAAAAAGCTTTTGGATGATTTTCAAAATAAAAAACACTCTTCATCCAATGCAATTGCGAATTATATCATTTATTCTCCAGAACAAAGTAGTTTAAGAAGGTTTGAAGACACAACTCAGATTTATCCAATAGGTATAAGAGGTGAAGGGATTTTCCAATACTTAAAAGAGCTTGCTTTTGATAAAAAGAATAAGAAGATTCTTGATGAGATTAAGGAGAGTTTAATGTTGCTGGATTGGTATGAAGATTTTGACATGCCTGATAACTTAATGCAGAATGAGTACTCCCTTAAAATAAAAGACAAATACCTATACGAAAAACTTAGCTACTTTGACCAACGCAGCACCAACGAAGGCTTTTTGTTTTTGCTTTTTTATGCTACTCTTTTTATTTCTAAAGATACCCCTGCCTTTTTTGCTATAGATAATATTGATGCATCCTTTAACCCTAAGCTTTGCAGGCAACTTATAAAAACCCTTGCAGCATTAGCCAAAAAGCATAAAAAGCAAGTGATTGTTACTACCCATAACCCTGCAATACTTGATGGCTTGGATTTGCAGGATGATGGTCAGCGTTTGTTTGTAGTAAGCAGAAATGATGAAGGGCACACAAGGGCAGAACGCATAAATTATAATGCAAAAAGAACCATGAATTTATCCGAGGTTTGGACTAAGGGTTTTATAGGTGGTCTTCCTGATAATTTTTAATCCTATAAAATGAAGTTTGCATTAATTACTGAGGGTGCTTCTGAGCATAGAATTCTTAAGCATATTCTTGCTAAATACTTCAAGGAAAACGAGCCGTTTATTAACCAAATTCAACCAACAATAGTTAATGAAAAACAGAAGTCAACTGGGGGTTGGGCAGAGGTATTAAAGTACTGCAAAAGAGAGGATGATTTGAATGAGATATTTATCAATAACGATTATCTCATTATCCAAATAGATACTGATAGGTCAGAGCAAAAACCATTTAATATCAGCCACACAAATCAAGATAATACTGATAAATCAGTAGACGAATTATGCAATAATGTTGTTGAAAAGTTAAGAGGACTTATTAGTCCTGAAATAATGGAAGAGTATGGCAACAAAATATTCTTTGCAGTTT
>JAPLCZ010000073.1 GCA_026391915.1 Bacteroidota bacterium
TTCTTTTTATGTTATCAAAAAAGATTGCTCTAATGAAATTGGTGGAAGAGGTAAAATCTCATTCTTCTAAATGGATGAAAACAAAAGCCGAAAGTCTATCAAATTTTTATTGGCAAAATGGGTATGGAGCATTCTCCGTTAACCCAACAGAAATAGAAAAAGTTATAGCCTATATTGATAACCAAAAAGTACATCATCAAACAAATGGATTTCAGGATGAATTTAGACTCTTCCTTAATAAATATAAAGTTGAATATGATGAACGGTATGTTTGGGATTAGCAGATTTCTTATCCATAGGGCTTTGCCCCATGTTAGTATATTTCGCCCTTTCAGGGCTTCATAAAAATTCAAAATTCATCTCTATAAATTCCATTAGTTTTGCGAGGTGGTTAGTATCTCATAATCGCAGCCCCAACAAATGTTCAAAACCATTTTTAAACAAGACTCGCAGCTAGGCAAAGTATTTTTCTATTGCTGTGTAATCAGTTTAGTTTTACATTTGGTTTGTGCTTATTTTTCTCTTGGGTTTTATCACCCTGATGAGCATTTTCAAATATTAGAATTTGCCTCTTTTAGGCTTGGGAATTTAGACCCTAATTATTTGCCTTGGGAGTATCCTGCCCGCATGAGGCCTGCCTTGCAACCCGCTATGGTGTGTTCCTTGGTAAAATATTTTGGAGTAACAAATAGCTTCACAATTACTTTTTTGTTAAGGCTTTTTTCTGGCATTTTTAGTTGGGGCGTATTTTGGTTTTTTATTTTTCAGTGTTCCAAAATGTTGGAAACTGCAAAGGCGAAAAAATATCTATTCTTGCTAAGCACATTTCTGTTTTTTGTAACATTTATCCATGTGCGGTTTTCGTCTGAAAACATGGCGGGTACTTTTTGCTTTTTCGGGTTGGGAATTTTATTATTCCTATTTAATCACCCTTCGGAATCTGCTAAAAAAATAGCGATGATGTTGCTGACAGGTTTTTTGTTTGGGTTAAGTTATGTGTTCCGTATGCAGATTGCCATAGTGCCTTTAAGCATTGTATTATGGGCATTGTGGGCGAAGAAAATCAATGTATATAATCTTAGTTTTATAGTAGTAGGTGGTGTGCTTGCTGTAGCAATTGGTATACTAGCTGATAAATGGTTTTATGGTGAATGGACCAACACTGTTTTCAATTATTTCAAAATGAATTTTTTGGAAAACAAAGCAGCACAATGGGGAGTTATGCCTAAGTATTGGTATTTGCAAACTATTATTATAAAACCCTATAGTCATGATTTACTTAGTGCCATTTGCAGGACCTTGGTAGTAGTTAGTTTCTTTTATCTATGGGTAAGTTCGCCAAAGCACATTTTTACATGGGTGAGTTTACCGTTTTTCTTATTGCATAGTTTTATTGGCCATAAAGAAGTTCGTTTTCTTTTCCCATTGATAAATCTTGTTCCTTTTGTCTTTGTTTTTATGATGGAAAAAATCAGCAATAGGGATGAAGTATTAATCCAGAAAATTCCCAAATGGCTTAAAAAATATTCCGTTGGTTTTTCTTTGATTGTTGTGGTAATTGTCAACGCTTCTTTTATTTTTTCTCCGGCTGATAAAAATATTCCCTACTACAAATTTGTAGATGATACCTATAAAGAAAAGCCCGTTTATTTTATTGGCTATAAAAGCATTCTTTATAATGTGGATGGATTAACGGCTGACTTTTACATCCCTAAAAATGTTTTGCGGGCTACTGCAAATTCAGTAGAGGATATCAAATATTATATTGCAAAAAAAGACAGAATAGTGGTTCTGTTTACTCCACAAAAAGGATTTATCCCACCAGCTTTTTTGGATAGTGTGGGTACAGACTATAGCCTAAAATATTGCAGCCTACCCATGTTTATTAAAGGGAATAATTTAAACCATTGGCAAAAGCGCACAAGTACAACCGGCATCTACGAATTCAAATAAATGCCTACTTCCTTTTTGCAATAAAAATAAAATTTTTATCACAAACCACCTCAAAGTTTTTGGTGGATTTAATGATATTTATAGTGCTGTCAAAACCCCTTTTGGTAAATTCAAAAGGAGGCTCAAATGGGTGGACTAATGCAAGGTATTTACACTCATCCACACCGTAGGGATATTGATAAATAGTATCCCGAAAAGAAAGATGAGGCACCAACTGAGAGTGGGCAGAAACGCTTGCATTGGCAGGGATTAATTCCAAAGCTTTATAAACCTCTGATACATTAAATCTGCGTTTAAAATGTTTTGCAGAATAGAACGCATGGGGCGCCCTTGGATAACTTTTCTCCATAGAGTTAAAACTAAAAGCTGCAGTAATTATCACAGAAATTATTGCTGAATAATAGAGCCATTTACCTCTATGCTGAAAGATGGAATAGAGTGCAGTAAACAAAGCAATGGTTAATACTGGAACCCACTCAATGGAGTATTGGCAATAAATTCCCCAACGGGTAATCTCATCATAAAAAAGTTTTTGCCCATAGATAGGGATAAGCATCAGCAAGAATTTTGGGCGGTAAAACAAAGCCCACCCACCAGAAATAATTACTGCCAAATGGGTGGCAAGTTTTAGCCCGTTGCCATAGGGGTGATGCAGGTGGTTAATGAATAATAAACTGAAAGTATGGATAGGGTGTAGCAACGTATTGATAGCAACCTCACCGTAATTATTGCCTAAAGATTTGTAAGTATTATACGCATAGCTGCCACCCGCTGGTGCAAAAAATGGGATGGCAATTTTGATAATAAAAACGAAGAGTAGAAACCCTGAAATGCAATAGCTAAATCCTGCAAAAAATTTTGGTTTATTTTTAAAATTCCATAGCGCTAAAGCAAGCCCAATAAAGCCCATCCAAAGAGGCATATTTTCTTTGCCAATGCAGATAAATATAAAGGTGAGGGTTGCCTTTTTATATTTGCCATTTTCAAAAAAATACAGGAACCATGATACCCCCATTGCCGCCACTACGTTGTTATGGAAATCAAAAGCAAGTGCGGAGTAAATCCCCCAAATAGATAAAAAGTGGATGAGTGCCAGTCGCGAAAAACGCGCATCATTGGTAATTGAATGCACATATTTATAAGCCCCAACGCCTCCCCAAAGGATAGCTGCAATTTGCAAAATAAGCAAAGTGTAGCTGCCAAATAAATAATAGAATGGTGAGAAAATAATTGGGTATAGTTCAAAATGGTCTGCCAACAAATTCTTGGCAAACATATCTGGGCCACTGCCAATGCGCACCATGGATATATTCCATTTTAAATGTGCATAATCATAGAGTGCATTATTAAAAATTCCTAAATCCCAGGCGGTTGTTCTAAAAAAATAATGATTGACAATAGAGAGAGCCGAATAAAATAATCCAAAAACCAGAAGGATAATTCCAATTTTTTTTTGTTCTGAGTTTAGGGAAATTAATGGCTTCATTTTTTGTTAGTTTTCTTCTGGGGTTTTATCCAATCCAGTAGCCATCTAAAAACTTTTGAAGTAGGAGAACCTGCAAGCAAACATTGATAAAATAATAGGGATAAATAAAAATTCTCAGCGTTTCTTTTCCAAATAATTTTACAAAAATAGGGGAGATAAGAAACAAGAAAATCCCAAGGGATTTAAGCACTTGTTGGATGTGCGAATATCCATTAAAAGGGTAGAGCAATATCAAGAAAATAACGACAATAAATCCCAAATCTTTTAATGAAGGTTTCCCCCACCTCAGCACCTCAATACAGAAAACAGCATAAAAAGCCGTGGCAAAAACATACCTATTAAGGCTGGATAAATACCCTGTCTGAAATAAAAAAATCACCAGTGTAATACCTGCCAAATAGGCAGCAGAAAAAAGAAATGCTTTATCCTCAATCCCCTTTCTTGCAACAACCTTTTGCAAGGCTGCATAGAGAACAATCAAGCCTGCAATTACCCCAACATAAACTCCCGCCACATCCAAAAAATAATAGTACCCAAAGGTTGCCAAAGGCAAATGCGGAATAGCGAATCTATGCCCCCAATGAATCTGTGTTTGCACAGAGCCAAAGAACTCACCCGTTATCAAATACTGAAAAGTAAAGGTGACCAATATCCCCGCGATATTGGCTGCTGAATTAATTAAAATAGACTTGATTTTATTCTTTAAAGTATCATTGGAAAGTATTTCCATAATCACCAAAGCGGGTAAGAAAATATTGCCCGCGCTTCGTGTTAATGATGCAAGAAAAAATCCTGTTGCGGATAAATAAATGTTTCGCTTTTGCAGTCCGTAAATTATTAGTATCGTTACTAAGAAAAATAAGGATTCCGAATAGGGCAGGTACATAAAAAAAACAGAAGGGATGCCACAGATAACCAATATCTCTTCTTTACTTAGGTTTCTTATTTTAGCAAGAATAAAAACACTGACGCCATATAAAAGCAGATTGAATAAGGCAATGCCATGCACCCCCAAATGCAATACCCGCCATAAGTATGGGAAGGCAGGGAAAAATGCTACATTACTTTGTTGGTTGGTGCTATAGGTATAGCCATCATCACAAATGGTTCTGTAGTGGTTGGAGTCCCAAAATAAAACACTTGCCCTTGCAGGGATTAGTGGCTTATCAAAAGCATAACAATAAATAAAATATACACAGAAAAAAACTGCAAAATGCAGGAGGATAAACCCAATAGTTTTTCTTGCAGAAAATACAGTATTCATTTAGGCGCAATGTTACAAAAAATCACTTGCTTAAAAGGTGGTATCTTTAAAAAGCTTCAAGTGGTTCTTTAATTATAGCGGCTTTTATTGCGGGTTTTAGTTTTTTCTTACCCCTCCATTTGCTCTTTAGAAAATACCCGATTTTATAGACTATTGGCAGGTCGTTTTTTGAGATATTAAAATAGTTAATTGGAGTAGCTCCAAATGAACGGTTATAGTTTTCTAAACTTTCAATCATGGAGCCATCAAAATCAAATATTTTTATGTTTCCGAGGCTATGAGCCTTTCTAATTCCTTTGCGAATTAAAAGGGATTGTGCACCTGTGTTTTTATACCTGAGATCCAAAGCAGATGATAAAAAAATAACCCTTTCTTTATCTATAATAAAAGCTCCGCCAGAGTAAACCTTATTGGTTTTTGGGTCAGTAACATAAATCGTAAATCCTGCATTAATTGAGATAATATAATCCCATAATGTTCTGAGTTTATGGGCATCTTCTTCATTAATAATTTTTCTATCAAGCATTAAAGATATTAGGGCATCAATTGAATTATTTTCAACAACATGCAGCCCATACCTTTCTTCTTTTGCCATTCTTTTAGCAACACTATCCGAAAAATTATTCTCAATATTTTCAATGGAATCCTCTAAAGATAAACAGTAAGAATGGAAAGGTTGAATGAGAAATTTATTCCAGTAAAAAGGAATAAAATAATCAAACTCAGGGCTGAAATTTTGGTTGAATAATTTAACATTTTTTGGTATGGCATCTATTACTTTTTGGATGCATATTTTTTTGATATAAACCTCACGATGCTTCTTCTCATTAATGGGTTTAAAAAGAATACCTGTATATTGCACAAAGGCCGGCTTTAAACTATAGCTAACAAAGTTTTTAGTGCTAATATTTATAGGCATCACTGCCAGCCATTCATTGTTTTTTGTGATTATAATTGCACTCCAGTTTGGGCAAACACTGTCCAGATATCCGCACGTGGAGTAGATAATATATTGAGGTGATTTTTCTACAAATTCATCCCATTGATTGCTGTTGATTTCCTTTCTTGTAAGCACCTCTGATTTTATCATTCTAATACAAATTATTCATAAATCTGAAAACCGAATTCCAAAGCCTTTTTTCTTAATCCGGTGGCGGTAGATGTGGTTCTAAGAAATTTTGCGTAAGGTATATCCTGAGATTTTTGATTATCCAAATACATTCTTGCTAACGCACCGGGTTGCCCAAAAGTATTAAAGATAGCAAGTTTTTCTGTTGGGCAAGGGAGTGGTTTCCCATCCTTAGCTCTTTTAAATGTAGCACGATGATCTATTTGGTCATTGAAAATAACAAGGTCACCTGCTTTTGAGGGCACATCAATTGGGTTTTCATATCTTTCAATTAAATCAAATGGAGAACGGTGAATCAGTTTTAGAATTTTATAATAAAATCGATGGGAGATATTCCCATGATGCATTTTTACAAATCTATCCACACTCCTTTGGGTGCGTGGCACAAGCGTTATTCCCCCTCCTTCCGGTGTGTTATCCTGCAAATAAATACTACATTGCAATAAAGAAGGATTTCCCAACTTATGAACTGTTTCACCATCTCCTTCCATCATAGTGGTATCCTTATGCCAATCAAAGAACCTGTTTTTATGTATAGCACATTCAGGCACACACACAATATTGTCCCCAAGTATATCCTTTACGGCATCAATATATTTTTGGGTGAAAACAAAATTTTCTAACTCAGGAAAAACGCGGTAGATATCATTAATAATGCTTGGTGAATCGTAAGGTTTTATCTCCCACAATTTATTTTCAAAAGCATCTTTAAATATGTTCCTCCATTTATTAATTACATCAATGGGATAAACATTCTTGAGGACAACGTAACCTTCTCTAAAAAAATGGTCTAATTCTGTTTTAGATAATACTTTTAGCTTTTGCATTGCAGTTAAATATTGATAACAAACGCAAGCTAAGGTATTTTATTGTAAGGATATTTAAATCATCTTTGGCAGGGATTAAAACGCCCTCCCTGCTGTATAATAACACCGTTTATAATAGAGGGTTCTTAAATCATCAACCACTACCCCCCTGCCCGGTGTGGAGGCATGGATGAACTTTGAATTTTTTAGGTAGATGGCAACGTGAGAAATGTATCCTCTCTCTTTAAAAAAGAGAATATCGCCTTCCTGCAATTGCGTTTTTTTAACAATTTGTTTCATCTGTTGCAGCATTGTAATGCCACCATGAGGTAACCTTACAGAGAATATTTTATTGTAAACAGCAGAAACAAATCCACTGCAATCTGTACCGTATTTATTGTTGCCGCCCCTCCTATATTTTACGCCCAGCCATGATGCTACTTCTGCAATAAACCTTCTGTTGCTGCAACTATCCACTGTTATTCCCAAATAGGCTGAAGTCTTTTTAATGAATTCGGGGTCATCAATTGGGGGGATGTTATAATGGATTACCTTAGCTGGGTAGTAGCGCCTGCGTTTCTTCTTTTTGCCTGTGGACTCCACAGAAATAAAGAAACACAAAAAAACAATGACTAAGGGTAGTAATTTTTTGATAGAACGCATGTAAACTTGTACTCTTAAATTTTTGCCTTGGGTGGCAAATTTGAATCTGCAAATTTAAAAAATATAAGGGGTACTATGATGAGTTTCCAAGATATAATCAATAAAACCATGTGGGCTTTTGGCTCTGATGCTGATTGCATGGTATTTACAGGCATCATCCGCGAGGATATTGAAAGTGCCAAAATTTTATTAATTGATAGGATTTACCTCATGCTTCAAAATGATTACACGGGTTTAATTAATGCGCTTTACAGGGTTGATATTAATGAGGACTCTATTAAAAAAGCTTTGAGTGAGCCTTCTCTAAAAAATGCCGCTGGTGTGCTAACCCATGAGGTGCTTACAAGGCAGATTGGGAAGTTGAATTTGCCGGATTAAGTAGAAATAGTTGTCAGTTTTCAGAGAAGAAAAATAAAATAGCTCTCAATTCATTTCAAAAAAAACCTCTACCCCTTCTTCAAAAACTCCGTCTTTAGCACCATAATCTCCTTATTAATCTTCCCTTCAATTTCTCCTGCATCATCTGTAAGGCGGATGTTTTTAACTACAGTCCCCCTCTTAAGGGTTGTGGAACTTCCCCTCACTTTTAAATCTTTAATCAGCAGTACTGAGTCGCCCTCATTTAGTAATGTTCCGTTGCTATCTTTTATTTCCATATTTTGGATTAATGTTGTTGATAAAATTAATATACTACCAACTACCACTTGCGCCGCCGCCGCCAGAGCTTCCGCCACCAAAACCACCGAAGCCGCCACCGCCTCCGCCGCCCCAATCTCCACCACCTCTGCCGCCGCCAAAGAGGCCTGAGCCAACTGCAAAAGCTGCCCATCCTGCGCCGCCCATGCCGCCGCCTCTGCCGCCTTTTCGGAATATGGCAATTAGCATAAAAATAATGATAAACAATAGGGTGAGGAAATGTTTGCCTTTTGGCTTGCCTTGCTTCTCTGGTTTGCCTTCAAAGTCCTGCGCAGAGAATTCTTTTTGTGCTAATTTCATCAGCACAGTTGTGGCTTCATCCAAGCCTTGGTAATATTTACCTTGTTTAAAATTGGGCTTTATATAATCACGAATAATGGAGAAAGAAGCTGCATCAGTAACCACAGCTTCTAAGCCATAGCCCACTTCAATACGCACTTTTTTATCATTGAGTGCTACATAAATCAGCACGCCATTATCCTTTTTCTTTTGGCCAATGCCCCACTTAATGTATAGGCGGTTTACATAATCATTGAGGTCTTCATCCTCTATTGATTTTTCAATGCAAATGGCAATTTGGTTTCCGGTGCTATCATCAAATTGCACCAATTTATTTTCAAGAGTTGCCTTCTCATCAGCGGAGAGAATACCCGCCATATCCGATACTAATTTAGTAGGCTTGGAAGGGATTTCTTTTGCTTCTGTAAAAAGGAAAAGCAGTGAAAAGATGAACAGCAGCAGTGGCTTCTTATCCAAAAGAAATGTCATCACTTAGTTCATTAACGTCATCTGCCTGATGCGGAAACTTATCTGCAAGTTTATCACCTGCCATGCGTATGCCTTCCATCATCCCCTCAGTATATTTTCCGTTACGAAAGTTTTCCTGCATCTTTTCTTTGATAGAGTTCCAGAAGTTTGGCGGCACCGAATTATTGATTCCGGCATCACCCAACACAGCAAACTTTTTATCCTCCACTGCTAAGTAAAACAAAACCCCGTTGCGCAATCTTGTGCGGTGAAGTTCAAGGATGGCAAACACCTCAGCGGCACGGTCAAGCACATTTGCCTGATTGCAATTTTGCTCAATATGCACACGCATTTCGCCGGAAGTTTTGCGTTCCGCCATCTTTACAGATTGCATAATGCGCGATTTTTCTTCTTCAGTAAAAAGATTTTCTGCTGACATGGTTTTGTAGCGTTTAAAATTAGAATTTTACATCAGGCACAGTGGCTGCCTTGGGGTCTGATTTAAAGTAGCCCTTCTTTTGGAAACCAAACATACTGGCTGTAGTATTTGCAGGGAAACTGCGGATGGTGCTGTTGTAATCATTCACAGCAGCGTTGAAGTTTCTGCGGGCTACAGCAATCCTGTTTTCTGTACCTTCAAGTTCAGCTTGCAACGCCATAAAGCTTTCGTTGCTCTTTAGTTGAGGATAATTTTCTTGCACAACCATCAACCTGCTAAGGGTAGAACTCAAATTGTTTTGTGCACTTTGGAATGCAGCAACATTTGTTTCTGTGAGTTTGTTGGGGTCAATGTTCATGGTAACTTTAGTGGCAGAAGCACGGGCATCCATCACCGCTACTAAAGTTGATTTCTCAAAATTGGCAGTGGCTTGTACTGTTTTTACAATGTTCGGGATTAAATCCATCCTGCGTTGGTAGGCGGTTTCCACATCACCCCAGGTTTTGCTTACTTCCTCTTCTTTTTTAACAATGCTGTTATAGCTGCAAGAGCTAAGGGAAGTGATTAATGAAAGGGCTACAACTATCTGTAGCAGGTTTTTAAAGTAATTTCTCATGGTTTTATTTTTTCAAATCTATTAAAAGTTTCCGGGCATTTGCCAAAAATATGCCCTCTATTTTTTTATGTCATTATTTCAGGTGGCACTCAAACACCTCAGCAAAATGTTTTTTAAGGTGAGTTTTTACTTCTTCCATATCCACCTCTCTGCCCAATTCTTTTTGGAGTGAGGTTACCGCTTTATCTTTAATGCCGCATGGGATAATAAAGTTGAAATAATTTAAATCAGTATTAACATTAAAGGCCCAACCATGCATAGTTACCCATCGGCTGCACTTTACCCCAAAAGCACATATTTTGCGTGCTTTAAGGGGGTTTTCTCCATCAAGCCATACGCCGGTAACGCCTTTTATCCTGCCGCCCTTTATACCGTATTCCGCAAGGGTTCTTATCATCACTTCTTCCAAAAAGCGCATGTATTTATGGATGTCAGTAAAGAAAAAATCAAGGTCTAAAATAGGATAACCCACCACCTGCCCTGGGCCATGAAAGGTGATATCACCACCTCTGTTAATTTTAAAAAACTCTATTCCTTTTTCTGCCAAAGCTGCTTCATTGAGCAATACATTTTGCATACTGCCGCTTTTGCCAAGGGTGTAAACGGGATTATGTTCACAGAATAATAGATGGTGCGGTGAGGGTTGGATTTCCTCTGGACTCAGGCTCCTGTTTTTTATTTTTTGTTGGATGATGCCATCAAATATTTGGGTTTGGTAATCCCATGTAGGTTGGTAGCTAACAGTGCCTAGGTCTTTAAAATTTACGTTTTGCATGAGGGGTTTATTCGTAAGCAAAATCACAAACCAAGGGGTAGTGGTCGGATGCTTTTACTTTAATTACTGTTGATTTTATGGGGTGTAATGCGGGGTTGGCAAGGATGAAATCAATCCTTAGAAAAGGGAGCTTGCCCGCAAAGGTGCTACCCGTACCAAATGCAGTTTTGCTATAAGTGTCATCAAGGGTTTTGGTGAGTTCTCCATAAACAAAGGAGAGAGGAGTATCATTAAAATCCCCACACAAAATAATTTTATGCGGTGATTTTTTCATGGCATCCATCACGTTTTGCAGCTGCACACTTTTGCGCCTGAAACCAGCCCTTAGTTTTTTAAAACTTGTTTTATATATGTTGATTTTCTTTACGTACTCATCATTATTGCCGGGTAGGGAATACTCAGATTTCTGCAATCCAAAAGATTCAAAATGCACATTAAAAAAACGGATACTGTCCTTCCCAATTTTAGCATCAAAATAAAAGGCGCCGTTATTATCAGTGTTCTCAAAATAGATTGGGGTAAAATGCACCAAAGGCACTTTAGAAAACACCGCCAGCCCAAAATAATAATGGGCGGAAACTAGTGAGGTGGTGTACTCATAATGGTATTTATAGCCGTAGAGATTCTCAAGGCTATCACGGATTTTATACTTATCCCCTCTTGCCATCATATACTCCTGCATCACCACAATATCGGGCTTTGCATCGCGGATATTATGCAGCACTTTAAACGAAGTTTTTTTGCGTACATACCAATCAAATCCCATCACATTATAGGTCATCATCCTAAAGGTTTTAGAATTTGGATTTGCTGTTTTTGGGGTGCTGAAAGAAATGATTTTAGCAATAGCAAGTATTGAAATCAGCACAAAAAATAAAGGGATAATTAGCCACCTTTTACTCATTGCAAAAAATAGAACTAACGCAATTCCTATATTAATCATAAACCAAATAGGAAAGAATAATTTCAGTAAAGCTGGCAACCAGAAATCGTATGGGTTGATTTTGGAGGCATATACAGAAAGAGATAGTGCCATGCCGTTAATGAGGCAGCAGCCAATCAACAAAATTCTCAATATCTTTTTGAACACCTCCATTATTTGTGGAGGCAAAGGTCGGATACAAATTTTAAGTAATTGAATAATGAAGGTGCCAAGCAAAAGTCTAAATATAAATGGTATAAATTATTCTAAATCCAAATCCCCTTTTTTATAGCCCTAGACAGAAAAAAAAACCGCAAAAGAAATTTGCGATGTGATGGAACTTTTTAAAACCTTATTTGGTAAGGTGGGCGAAACGAATAAACACATAACAAAAAATAAGACATGAGACAATTAAAAATTAACAAACAATTTACTAATCGCGAAAACAAATCCCTTGACAAATACCTTAATGAAATAAGTAAGGTAGAAATGATTACCCCTTCTGAAGAGGTGGAGTTGGCTAAAAAAATTAAGGCAGGTGATCAGGCCGCATTAGAGAAATTGGTTAATTCTAACCTCAGGTTTGTGGTATCTGTTGCCAAGCAGTATCAAAACCAAGGCTTAACTCTAGGAGATTTAATTAACGAAGGAAACCTTGGGCTTATAAAAGCGGCTCAGCGTTTTGATGAAACTCGTGGGTTTAAATTTATATCTTATGCAGTATGGTGGATTCGTCAAAGTATATTGCAGGCATTGGCAGACCAAAGCCGTTTGGTAAGGTTGCCTTTAAACAAAGTAGGGTCGTTAAGTAAAATCAGTTCTGCTGCAGCGCAGCTTGAGCAAAAATTTGAAAGAGAGGCTACAACTGCAGAGATTGCAGAAATGCTAGAGTTGCCTTCTGAAGAAGTGGAAACTACTTTATCAACCAGCGGCAGACATCTTTCTATAGATGCACCAATAAGTGATGATGAGGACACTACCCTGCTTACTTTGTTACAAAATAATCATGAACCAAACCCTGACAAAATGCTTATCCATGAATCTCTGCAAAGAGAAATTGCAAGGGTGATGAGTATATTATCTGATAAAGAAAAAGAAATTCTTAATTTATATTTTGGTTTAGATGGGTCAGTTCCCCATTCTTATGAAGATATCAGTGAGAAAGTAAACCTTACCCGTGAGAGAGTAAGACAGATAAAAGAAAAAGCATTGCGCAAACTCCGCAAATCATCTAAAAGCGGATTGCTAAAGGCTTATTTAGGATAGGTTTTTACTAGACATGAAACATATTTTTTCTGAAAAGGGAAGCATTTTATTGCTTCCCTTTTTTGTTTTTAAACAAGATGGTTATTAGAGTTCAAAGAAATAATTTTAGCTTCGTGGTTCGTTAGTGCAACATTGGAAACATCAACCCAACATAAAAATCGTGAAGAAGAAATAATTTTTCTGCTTAGCAGGCAGGATGAGGAAGGGTTGCGCAAACTTTATAAACACTACGCACACGCTTTAAAGGGCGTACTTTTTAAGATTGTGCTATCAGAAGAAACTGCTGAAGATTTACTACAAGATACTTTTGTGAAAATCTGGAATAACTTCCACAGTTTTGATAAAAGAAAAGGCCGACTTTTTACCTGGATGTTGAATATTGCCCGTAACCTTGCCATAGATAAAATACGTTCTCCAAAATATCAGGCAATACAAAAAACCGATGACATAGATGATTACGTATATGCCATTGATAAGAGTGAAAACGAAAGCTATCAACCAGAACATATTGGAGTGAAAGCGGTTGTTGAAACTTTAAAACCTGAGCTGAGAGAAGTAATAAATCTGATTTACTTTTTGGGATATACCCAAAGTGAAGTTGCGGAAAAATTGGACATCCCATTGGGAACAGTGAAAACAAGAATAAGGAGTGGTGTAATAGAAATGCGAAAATATTTTAAATGAATATTGAAGAATACATAGCATCAGGCATATTGGAACTTTACGTTTTAAGCGCACTTTCAGAAGCGGAAGCTACGGAGGTTAAACGCGTTGCGGATTTGCACCCAGAAGTGATGGAGGAAATTTATCGCATTGAGGATGCTATGATTTCTTATGCAGAAAATCAAGTGGCTGCACCAAATAGTATTGGGTTGCAGAATGTGCTTAATTCTATTTCTAAAAAGCAAGAAGAGGCAACAGTTATTCAGTTGCCATCAGCAATTATTGAAAGGAAGTCTGCAAATTATTCTTGGGTAATTGCAGCTGCCATAGGTCTTTTAATTATAAGTAATATTTCTACCTTTTATTTTTTCAACAAATGGAAAAATGTTGAAGGGCAATTGGCAGAAATGGAAAAGAAAAATTCTGAAACCGCTACTCAATTTAACCTCACCAAAAACAAATTGGATGACGTTAGCCATGAGTTGGCAATGTACACCAACCCCTCTATGAAAAAGATAATGCTTGGTGAGGTTAGTAAAGGGAGTGGCTATACCGCCATGGCAATGATGAATGAAAAAACCAATGAGGTTTACCTTAAAGTGATGAGCCTTCCATCTGCACCAGGAGGTATGCAATACCAGCTTTGGGCAATGGTGGATGGCAAACCTGTGGATGCAGGCGTTGTAACTTCCATGGATGGAATTCATAAGATGAAAACCATAGCAAATGCAGAAGCTTTTGCTATTACACTTGAACCTATGGGAGGTAGCGCAGCACCCACAATGCCCATGTATGTAATGGGAAAAGTTTAACCTAAAACCTAAGAAAATAATTTTTATTAAAGAGTAACTTGCACCCTCAAATTAAAAATCTTAAACAAACAATTTCAAATACAATGACTCAATTATTTACACAAAACAGAATTGCTAAATTCACAATTCTTATTGCTTTGTTTTTTAGCATTAATGCTATGGCTGCAGTAAGTTTTTCTCCGGTATTATTTTTCTCTGCAAGGATGACAGGTGACCAAGAAAACCCAAAGGTTACCACCAATGCCAGAGGTGTTGCTACCATTTCTATTACCCCTGATAAAACAACTGCAGTAGTAGATGTTACTGTAACAGGATTAAGTGGAGCCATTACTGGCGCACACATTCATGATGGTAAACCTGGCACAAATGGGGGAGTCGTTTTTCCATTAAATATTGTTGACGGAAATAAAGTATATGCAAGAATTAAACTTACCCCACAAACCCTTGCTAAATTAATTATGGGAGATTATTATGTGAATGTGCATACCGCTGCAAATGGTGGAGGAGAAATTCGTGGACAAATAATGCTTCAAACGGATTGGGGATTTATGAGTGAGATTAATGGTACACAAGCAGGAAATAGTACTAAGGGAACTGGCTTAGCTATTTATACGCTGTCGCAAGACCTTTCAAGTATCAGGATGGACTTAGTTTACACAGGAGTTTCTGACACACCAACATCAGCACATTTGCATTATGGCAAACCGGGTAACAAAGGTGCAGCGGTTGTTGACTTAGGTGCACTAGCAGGAGGCTTTGGGTTGAACTCAATTAATGTGGATATTGATTTAAATGACACAAATGTTGTTAAGAATAAAATGGATTTCATTGATTCATTTATACATGGTAATGTGTATGTTAATCTTCATACCAAAGCATTCCCAAATGGTGAGGTTCGCGGGCAAGTAATGGGTACGCCTGGCCTTGCTTTTAACACAGTTTTAAATGGAACCAATGAAGTTAAAAAGACTTTTTCGGATGCAGCAGGTGTTGCCCATTTTAATCTGAATCCAACGATGGATACCATGAGCTTTGAAATGATTTTTGCCAACCTTGATAGCAAACCTAAAGGGATGCATTTGCATACTGGAATTGAAGGACAAAATGGTGCAGTAATTTTTGACCTTGCCCCCTACCTCACAGCCGGAAATATTGTAAAAGGTGTAATGCCTTTGGATAGGAAAAATAAAAACTATATGACCATGATTAATGATTGGTTATCTGGTAAAATTTATATCAACATTCATGACTCTGTAGATCCTAACGGTAAAATAAGAGGTCAGTTATATAGGCTTGCTCATGAAGGATATTATATCAATGGAAATTCAGGATTGGTTATTCCAAGAATGAACAAGAATAATGGTGCTGTTTGCGGAGGATTTGTTAGCATTAATAGAAACGAAAAATTAGCGCATTATGGCATTGTGATGTACAACCTAAGCGGCACTGTAAATAAAGCATCTTTTAATGCTGGTAAGCCAGGTAAAACTGGTGTTGATAAATTGGATATGACATCAGAAATTGATAATGGCTCAATAGATAATTTCTGGAATTCATATAACAAAGGTTTTAGTTCTAACACAGCAAAAGCATTTACTAATGATAGTATTTATTTTCAAGTGCTTACTACTAAATTTCCAAATGGAGAATTGAGGGCAAATTGTACCAAAGCGAACAAATTAATAAGGGATGATATATTCTTCCCAACTTATAATGGCAGTGTATTATTCACAGCAAAAATGGATGGCGGCCAAATAGTACCATCTGTAACCACAACAGCAAGAGGGCTTGCTGCTATACAGTTAAATAAAACATTAGATACTATGTGGATTAATGTAGCTGCAGATGGGCTATCTGATTCCATGAAATCTGTTCACCTGCATTTAGGTAAACCAGGTAGCAATGGCCCAGTGGTACTTGACCTAACCCAATATATTAAAGACAATCATATCAGCATAAAAATATCAAACAATAAAATTTTAAATAAGGACTCAATTGCCAAACTTATTAAAGGAGATTATTATGTAAATGTGCATACCAAAGCCAATCCTAATGGAGAAATAAGAGGAAATTTTGCAGCAGAAAAACCAATAGTTTTTACCGCTGATATTAATGCTAATTATTTACTTCCTAAACCGGGCTCTCAGGCATATGGCACTGCAGAGTTTTGGTTAACACCAGACAATAAAAATTTGGGGTATGCTATTGCCATGCAAAATCTTTCTCCGGGAAATAACATCTCAAACATTATTCTTAAAGAAATGTCTGCAAACGACACCCCTGGTATTTCGGTTCTATCCCTTACCACCCTTGCCAAAAACAATTTTGTTTCAGGAATTATTGACATTTCAACTAAAGGGCAAGGTTTTCTAGATTCATTACTAACTGGAAGAACTTTCGTTCAGGTTTATACGACAAATAAAACCAATGCAAATGGGGAAGCAAAGGGCTATTTAAATAAAACGAGAGGGTTAGACCTTTCATCACATCTTACAGCTAGTCAACAAACGGAGGCAGTATTTTTAAATTCAGAAGGCTTAGCAACTTTTAATCTTAGCCCAAAAATGGATACGCTTTCTTTTTCGGTTACAGCATCCAGTATTTCGGATACAATCCGTGAAGGTCACATCCATCTTGGAATGCCAGCTAACTCAGGGAAAGTTATTGTTGACATTAAGCAATCAACTTCCAGTAAGAGCCCATATAGATGGGTAGGAAAAGTCTCCGGTAAAAATTTGGATTCCCTAAAAAAATATGGACTTTTAGCTGGGCAATTATACATTAACCTACACACCACCGGATATCCTAACGGGGAAATTCGTGGTCAGGTTTACCCTCAGTTTTATGATGGATATATGTTTGATTTATGCGCTTCTCAACAAACTACTTCTAACACTTCTAAGGCTTCTGGTTTGGGGGTAATTACTCTTAACAGGAATAGAAATGTTGCTATGTATAAAACTTTAGGAACCAACCTAACTTCTGCCACTTCATCAGCTCATATTCATAATGGAGCCCTAGGGAAAAGTGGAGGAGTAGTATTTGATTTTGGTGCCAGTAGAAATGGAAATTATGCAGAAGGAATTTGGTCTGATAAAGATACCATCAGCCCGTTTGATACCGCTATGTATTCAGCTATGATGCATGGGATGTTATACGTAAATTATCATACCAGCACCAATGCTAGTGGCGAGGTAAGAGGCCAAATTGTTAACACACCACTTTGCGGGATGACAGTCAATATTGGTATTGATGAAAACAA
>JAPLCZ010000062.1 GCA_026391915.1 Bacteroidota bacterium
ATTAGTCCCTCTTGATTAAGGTGTGTCCTCAGGATAGCAGTGGAAAGCCCACAGCCGTGTGTTGGGCTTGTGGGTAAGCAAAAGGCGAGGACTTGGAACGGATAGCCCGACACCCCGCCATAGCGGGGGGACACGCCCAAAGAATTCTTTTTAAGTGTCTTTTTGTGGTTCAGCAATCCTTCGGCAAGCTCAGGATGACACCACCTGACCATAAAAAATACCAACAACGGTGGCAATTGAGATATTAAAAATATCTTTGCCACTTAAGGCTGGCTAAAAATCAACCTTCTCCCCCATTATGAAAAAACTAATACTATTGTTGTTTGTTGTTTCATGGGCAGAAATCGCCCACGCCCAAAGCCCCCAATACGTGGATAGCCTGCAAGGCGAAATCAAAAAGTTTGATGCGCAAAAGAAGGATAAAAACACCTCAGATTTAAAAGACAGTTTTAAAACCATTATCCTCTACCAACTCAGCAGAGCCTATTGGGGCAATAGTGCTGATGAGGCACTTAAATACGCTAACCAATGCTTGGAGCTATCCAAAAAGATTGGCTACAAACGCGGTATTGGCAATGCCTACAACAGCATTGGCGTTATGAATTTCTACAAAGGCAACTACCCTATGGCACTGGAGTATTACCAAATGAGCCTCAAAAAACGCATTGAGATAAAAGACAAAAATGGGATTGCCGGCTCATACAATAATATAGGAAATGTCTATAGCACCACTGGTAACTACCTGCTTGCATTTGATTATTATTACAAAGCAAAAAAGATAAACGAAGCCAGTGGCAACAAACAGTTTCTATCCATCAACCTTGGTAATATTGGTGATATATACCTAGCCCAACACAACTACACCGAGGCGCTGGAATACTACCTTTATAGAGACCAAATTGCAAAAGAATTGGGCATTCCCAAAGAGATTGCTTCCTCTTGTGAGGGCCTTGGGGCTGTCTATAAAAAAATGGGTAATTATGAGGAGGCAATGGGCTATTACACCAAAGCCATTAAGATTAATAAAGAGACGGGGAATAAGAATTTCCTTGCCAATAATATTGCGGGGGTTGCAGGTATTAAGCAGGCACAGAAAAATTATGCTGAGGCATTAAAATACCATTTGCAAGCCCTCAAAATGTTTGAGGAGATTGATGATAAAAACGGGCTTGCCACAACTTTAATAGATTTGGGAAGAACCTATGCTATGCAGCATCAGTTGGATGAAGCGCTGAAATCTGCTACGCGGGGCGTTAGCATTGCCAAAGAAATTGGGGCAAAAGAGGCAGTGAAAGATGCCTACGAAATCTTGGCGGACATCAATGGTAAACTTGGAAATTACAAAGCCGCTTATGATAATCAGGTACTCTACAAACAAGTTTACGACACCATTTTTAATACTGAGAATCAGAAGAAAATATCATTGCTAAAAATGCAGTATGACTTCAATAAAAAAGAAGCCACTGCCAAAGAGGAGCAGTATAAAAAAGATGCTGCTGCCACGCAAAAAATCCAGAAGGAAAAACAATTGCGCAACTCCTTTATCATTGGTGCCATCCTACTTTTAGTAATTGTTTTGGTATTGATTAATAGATATAGCCTAAAGCAAAAATCCAATCGTGAACTCTCTGTGGCTTATGATAATTTAAAAGCTACCCAACAACAATTGGTGCAGCAGGAGAAACTGGCATCTCTTGGGGCGCTTACCGCTGGCATTGCCCATGAAATTCAAAACCCGCTTAACTTCATCAATAATTTCTCTGACCTCTCACAAGAACTCATAGAAGACATAAAAACCGCAACTACCGAGGCAGAGAAAAATGATTTGTTTAATGACTTAAAATTCAACCTTGATAAAATACACACCCACGGCAAGCGTGCAGAGGGAATAGTAAAAGGAATGCTGCAACACAGCCGCAAAGAAGAAAACATAAAATCCACTTTTGGAGTTAACCCTATGTGCGATGAAATTATTGAGTTGGTGTATCAAAACTCATTAATCAATACCCCCGATTTAACCTGCACCATAGAGAAGAATTTTGCCAAAGCATTACCCAAAATTAACGGTGTGCATTCTGATATTTCAAGAGTTGTATTAAACATTGTTGCCAATGCTTTTTATGTAGTAAAAGATAAAGCAGATGGCAAAATAATCGTTACAACTTCAGCAGATGAAAAGCAATTAAGCATCTCAATAAAAGACAATGGCGGCGGCATACCCGAAGCTATTAAGCAAAGAATCTTTGAACCCTTTTTTACCACCAAACCCACCAATGAAGGTACAGGATTAGGGCTCTCTTTAAGCTATGACATCATCAAAGCTCATGGGGGAGATATAACAGTAAAAAGTGAGGAAGGAGTAGGGACGGAATTTGTGATTGGGTTGCCACTAAGTTAAACCCAAAACAAGTATTTTCTACTTATGGTCTAACTGCCCAAATACTTTTTTGAGGATGGCATCCACCCTTGCGGCGGGGTCTCTGCGAATATCTTTTTCCTCCTTACCCACCATATAAAATAACCCATCCAATGCTTTATTGGTTGAGTAATCCGTTAAATCTGTATTCACTGTATCAGAGGCAATGGTGTTGTAAAGTGTGGTTAAATCCTTCCAATATGTGGTAGCGTTAACTTTATTGAGTGATGCTTCAATTTTGGGTTTGTAAAGTGTTTTAAGTTGGGCGTAAGTTTTAGAATTCAGATAAGTAGTAGCAGCCAAACTATCTCCAAACAAAATATTTTTACCATCCGTAATGCTCATCTTTTTCACGGCATCAATAAAGATGGGCTTGGCTTCTATGGCAGCATCTTCCGCAGCGCGGTTTAGGGTCAGAACTACCTTATCAATATAGGACTCGCATACATATTTTGTCAAGATATTTGTCCTCAAAGCATCTAACACTCTTTGTGCATTCGGCGGAAAAGGAATTTTTATAGCAAGGTTTTTAAAATAGCCATCCATTACATTAGTTTGCTTAACACTGGTATCAGTACTCACTACCAAAGCAGTTCGTAAACCCGCCACAATTTCCGAGTCAGAAACATTATCCTGGGTAGTATTAATTACAGAATTTACGTCATCCTTTGTGCAGGATACACCCACTACGGCAAGGATAAAAAACAGGGCGATAATTTTAGAAGTCATAAGGATTTTGTTTTGAAATTTGTGTTGGCGGCTTAGAAATAACCGCACCAATTTGCTGGGGCAAAATTAGTTCTGGATTTCTGAAATATCATTCCCGACCTTTGCCATCAACAAACCAAAAAATGAAAAGAATAGGAGTACTTACTTCCGGTGGTGATGCCCCCGGGATGAATGCCGCCATACGTGCTGTAGTGCGGGCTTGTATCTATAATAATGTAGAAGTTTATGGAATTGAGAGAGGCTACCAAGGCTTGATAGAAAACAAAATTATGCGGATGGGTTCTCATTCGGTTTCTAATATTATCCAACGCGGCGGTACTATTTTAAAGACAGCGCGAAGCAAAGATTTTATGAAAGCTGAGGGTAGAAAAATGGCATTTGAAAATCTAATGCGGCATGAGATTGAAGGCATTGTTGCCATTGGCGGAAACGGAACTTATACTGGTGCTAAAATCTTTTTTGAAGAGCATGGCTTCCCTATTATTGGTGTGCCAGGTACTATAGATAATGACCTTTACGGAACGGATTACACCATTGGTTTTGACACTGCTATAAACACTGCATTAGAGGCAATTGATAGAATACGTGATACTGCTGATTCCCACGACAGGATGTTTTTTGTAGAGGTGATGGGAAGAGAAGCTGGTTTTATTGCAGCAGATGTAGGTATAAGCGGAGGTGCCGAAGTAATCCTGATTCCGGAAACTAAAATGAATATTGCTGAGGTTGCAGAGATTATTAAAAATGGTTGGGGACGCAAAAAATCTTCGCAACTAATTGTAGTGGCAGAAGGGGATGAAATAGGCGGTGTGTTTACGGTGGTAGAAAAGCTAAAAGAGGTAATCCCAACTTTAGAATATAGGGTAACAGTTTTGGGGCATATCCAACGGGGTGGTTCACCCACTGCTAGGGATAGGGTATTAGCCTCCCGCCTTGGTGAGGCTGCGGTAACAGCATTGATAGAAGGGAAGAATAATGCAGCAGTTGGTTTGGTGCATGATGCAGTAACTTTTGTTTCTTTTGAAGATGCCATCCATCATAAAAAACCATTGAACCAAGATTTGATTCATCTGGCTAATGTGTTGAGTGTATAAGCTCAAAAACCTCATCCTAAATCCTTCTCTCCCGAAGTGTCGGGACTTACAGCAAGGAGAAGGACTTTACAGAATCCTAGTTTGGTTGAGAGGTGCTTTTCTTGCCCCTCTCCTTTGGAGAGGGGTTGGGGTGAGGTAAATGATTTAACTTTCTATTAATTTGCACCTCCAAAGGCGAATAAAAATCCCAAACATGAATAAATCCTTTCTTATTTTAGTGGCAATACTTATCAGTTTTAATGCCTTTGCTGGTGATGATTCTACCTCAATTTCCTCCCCCCCTAAAAAGAAATGGAAACTAATTGCAGGCGTGGATGCGGGGAATAATTTCACCTACCGCAGCTCAGTAGATACCCTAACTCATCCTTATTTATATCCTAATCTTTATTATAAAAACCCTAATGGATTCAATGCTTCTATTGGGGCTTTTACCATTGGCAATGATAATGTTAAAAGGCTATTTACAGAAATTGATTTATCTGCAGGTTGGGATTTTTATATTGGTAAACACGCAGATGTAGGTGCATCATATTCCTACAGTTATTTCTTTGTAAATAAGAATGGGGATAGAGATAACGACCTGCTAACATTCTCTTTATCAAATGATATAAATGCATACGCAGGATTTGATTTTTGGAGTGTGGTATACTCAGATTTAAGTTTTGATTATGCATGGGGCAAAGTGCCATTTGAATCTGTTAATACTAACAAATACCCCAAAAGAAATCTTACTGATAACTACATAACCTGGACTAACTCTCATGAGTTTGCATGGGATTATATTTTCACAGATGATGATGGTATAACCTTAACTCCAACTATTTGTATAAGTGGTGGTACTAATAATTATCTTGTACAAGCAGAAAAAATTCATAAAATAAAGACTGGGAAAAAGTCCAAAAAAAATGTTGCACAAGACGCCGCCTTCAATCTCCTCTCCTATACTTTTAGCCTCCCATTAAGATATGACATTGGGGCGTGGGGGTTTACTTTTAAATATAAATTTACATACTTAGCCAACCAACCTGCCGAGGCAGAAATAAAATACTATTCTCTTTTTAAGGCTTCTGTTTCTTACCGCATTCACTAAGATGTTGCAGAAGAATTTGTGAGAAAACTTGTCCTTCTTCATCACCAAATTTTGGAGAGACAGGGAGATAAAAAACAGTTTCATTTTTTAACAATTCAAACTCATCTGTACCTATTAATCTGCAAAAATCTTTTTCTGTGGTGAGGATTATTTTCTCTCCATTTAGGTTTTTGAAGGCAGCAATTATTTTATGAATATCATTTTCAGAATAGGTGTAATGGTCAGGAAATTTTAGCTCCACAATATTTTCTGCCATGGGTTTAATGTGTTCCCTCAAACTTTGGCTATCTGCAATCCCACTAAAAAATAAAATAGAATTTAGATTTGATGGCAAAGCATTTTCTCCAATAAAAGATTTAGGTGCTGCATAACTTAATCCTGTAAAAAAAACTTTTTGCTGTGATGAAGGTGCAAGCTTTATAATCAATTTTTCTTTCTCACTCCCTTGCGGCAGATGCCCACATTTGGTCATGATAATTACCCCAGCTCTCCTCTTACCAAAGGCAAACTCACGGAGATTCCCTGCTGGCAAAACAAAATCATTATAGTAGGGTTTTAAGCGTGTGGTAAGCAAAATATAAAAGCCTGCTTTCAAACTTCTGTGCTGGTAGCAATCATCCAAAACTACACAGTTTACTTTGGGATTCTCTGCAAGAATTTTCCTTATTCCAACAACTCTATCTTCACAAACTGCTGCAATTATTTTAGGGAATTTATTGGCAACCTGTAGGGGTTCATCACCAACTTCTGTGGCAGAACTATTTTCAGCGATATAAAAAAACCCATTTGTTTTTCTTCCATAACCTCTACTAAGGAAAGCAGGATTGTAACCTTTTGCAATCAACAATTCCAATACAAATTCCGCCATTGGTGTTTTGCCGGTGCCACCTGTGGATAGATTCCCAATCCCAATAACTGGGATATCAAAAGCCGTTGATTTTAAAACCCCAACATCATAAAACCAATTGCGCAGCCACATAATAAAGCCATACAATAACCCTAATGGAAATAAAAGCCATCTCAAAAACATAGGGCAAAAATAGAGGATTATTCTCTGTGGAATTCAGAAGATTTAAACTGCCTATTCTCCTAATTCCATTGCCTATCCACTTTATGATTAAGGGTAGGTACTGTTTTCAAATACTCATAAATGCAGCCGACTTCTGCCTCAGAAAATTGCTGATAAGGCTCCATAGGGTAGCGCAAATTTTTGCCATCAGGGCGCTGCATCATGCGCACTGCTTTCACAAAATCTTCTTTAGTCCATTTGCCAATTCCTGTTTCCTTATCCATAGTAATATTGGCAGAGTAAACAGGCTTTCTATCATGGTCTAGCACACCATTGCCACCACCCATATAACCATCTGATTTTGCTGGTTCCATCTCATTCATTTTCTCAAAACTTGCAGAGTGGCAGGCAAAGCATTGGGCAACGCCCTGCACCAAATACTTACCATAATTTACCTCATCAGTAATGGCAGGAG
>JAPLCZ010000171.1 GCA_026391915.1 Bacteroidota bacterium
AAATATGGCACTGCCATCATCAAAAAAGTAATTCTCTACCCTCAGAAATCAGGGAGGTTTTCTCTTGACCCAATGGCGGGGCAGGTTACAATAAAACTAATGGGCTTTGATGTTTCGCTTTATGATGATAATACTGATGTACAGAATTTAACCAGCAATACTTTAGCACTAAATGTTGTGGATTTACCAGAAAATGGTAAGCCGAATAACTTCACAGGTTTGGTAGGTGATTACACCATCAAAGCAAATTTGGATAGAACGAATGCCAGCACCAACGATGCCCTCATCTATAAAATTTCTATACGCGGAGAAGGTAACCTCATGCAGTTGCAAGCGCCCAAACTCAACCTGCCAGAAGGCGTAGAAGGCTATGAGCCCAAAGTATCTGACAAAGGGAATGAACGCACTTTTGAGTACTCCCTCATCCCGCAAAAAGAAGGAAAATTTACGCTACCCAAACAAGAAATTTCCTTCTATAATGCTTCTGAAAAAAGATATCTTACTATCTCCTCCAATGAGATTAGTTTTAACATAACCAAAGGCAAAAATTCAAATCAGAAGGAAGATGCGGTGGCAGACGGAGATTCATTTTCCACCATCCCTGCATGGCAGAAAGGGGTTTTGTGGGCTTCTGGAGTTTTGTTATTGGCAATTTTTGCTGGGGCAGTAATTTTCAGGAAGAAAAATAATTCAGAAAACACTAACATAAGTCAAAGAGATTCGGAAGAAGATTTCCGCAAAGGGATGGATGTGTATGCCCGCTTAATTCCTGTGAAATCTCACCTTGAAAATGAAAACCCAAAAGACTTTTATCCGGAATTATTAAGAGTAATTAATGACTTCATCCATGATAAAACGGGGTTGGATTTGGCATCTTCCAACAAAGAAGCTATCCATAGTATTTTATCCCAAAGATCAATCCCTGATTTCTATATTCTGCGTTTGATTTCCATAATTGAGGACTGTGAAATGGCAAACTACGCGGGCTTTTCCAGTGCAGGTAACCTACAAGAAATCTATAATAATACTATAGAAATTTTGGTGGAATTGGATAAGAGATTAGGGTAACATCACTTCTCTCATATTCTTTTTTAATCTTTGCGGTGATGCTTTCTTTTATTCTTAAAAAACTATTGTATGGGTTGCTTGTGGTAGCGGGGGTTACTATGGTGGTTTTTTATCTTTTTATGATTTTGCCGGGGAATCCTGCCACACTTTTGGCGGGGCAAAAATCTAATGCAGCAACATTGGAAGCCATCAATAAAGAGTTGGGTTTGGATAAACCCAAGAGCACGCAATTTCTTCTTTACATCAATGATATTTCACCTATTTCCATCCATGAAAGCACAATGGAAAGCCAAGAGAAATACGAGTACATAAAATTATTTTCTGTTGGTAGTGGAAATGTTTTGGCGATTAAAAAACCATACCTGCGGCGTAGCTATCAATCCCAAAAATTAGTAACAGAAATTATAGGTGAGGCATTCCCCAAAACTTTTATTTTATCTGTTTTTGCTTTTATCATCGCTGCTTTTTTGGGGATACTATTCGGGGTGGTTTCAGCCATCAACCGCCACACAATTTATGAGAATTTAATCCTGCTAATTGCCATCCTTGGTATCTCTGTTCCGTCCTTTTTTGCGGCGGTACTTATAGCATGGCTTTTCGGGTATCAGTGGGGGGAGTTTACCGGCTTGCCTATGTTTGGTTCTTTGTATGATATTGACCCCATCCATGGGAAAGTATTGCAACTCAAAAACGTCATCTTGCCTGCTATTGCGTTGGGCATCCGTCCACTGGCGGTGATTACCCAACTCACCCGAAGCAGTATGCTTGAGGTTAATTCTATGGACTTTGTGCGCACCGCCACCGCGAAGGGATTGACCAAAAAAGCTGTGATATTGAAACATGTTTTGCGCAACTCCCTTAACCCTGTGCTCACTGCGGTTTCGGGTTGGTTTGCCTCACTTTTGGCAGGGGCCTTTTTTGTAGAATATATTTTCAACTGGCGTGGCTTGGGCAAAGTAACGGTAGATGCCCTTACCTCTGCCGACTTCCCTGTGGTGATGGGCACTGTGCTTTTTATCTCTTTGATTTTTGTTGTAGTAAACATTATGGTTGATATTCTCTATGCCTTTTTAGACCCCCGTGTAAAGTTGGTGAATTAATATCTTAGTTTTGCCGTGGAACTCTTTACCCCCTTTTTTGGTTAACTAATTTATGCGCAGCAATTCAGTTTGGGATGATTTTAAGGCCTATGTTTGGGATAGTGATAATACACTGAATAAACTCATTGCCCTTAACGTGGCGGTCTTTCTTTTATTCGGAATTTTCTGGTTGGTTCTAAAACTTTTTACGTTGGATGAAACGCTGTACATAAGAGTTACCGGTATCCTTTCTTTGCCATCATCTCCTAAGCTTTTTCTGTATAAGCCTTGGACAATTATCACCTACCAGTTCATGCATTCGGGCATTGGGCATATTTTCTTCAATATGCTCATTTTTAATTTTGCGGGTAAAATAATGCGGGAGTATTTGGGAGATAAAAAACTCCTTGCCACCTATATTCTTGGTGGAATTGCCGGTGGGGTATTATATATTTTATCCTATAGTATTTTCCCAATGTTCAATGGACAACAGGCAGATATGGTGGGCGCCTCTGCCTGCATTATGGCGGTGCTTGCAGCTATTGGTACATTGTTGCCGCGCTACACAGTTTTCATTATTATCATTGGGCCTGTGCAGTTGGTTTATATTGTTATCTTTCTTTTGGCAATTGATTTACTCAGCATCACTGCCTCTAATAGTGGTGGGCACATTGCCCATATTGGCGGCATGGCTTGGGGATTTATATACATAAAAAGTTTACAGAATGGGAGGGATTTGGGGGCTTGGCTAACTGGTCTTATTGACCGCGCTAAAGTTGCGTTTAAGCCTAAATCAAAACTAAAAATGAGCTATGTAAATGATGGTTATCCTCGCAGAGACTCTTCTAAAAAATCATCCTCCCACGTAAGCCAAGCAGAGATAGATGCCGTGCTTGATAAGATAGCCAAATCGGGCTATAGCAGCCTCAGCAGCCGTGAGAAAGAAGTGCTCAAAAGAGCTAGCAAGGAGGAGGATTAGAGCTTCTGCCTAAATCTTCCCCCACTCCCAAATTCCAAAAGTCAAGGCTTTATCAGGCAGATGCCCATTGGATTTTAGGGTAAGCATTATTTGTCCGCGGTGGTGGGCCTCATGCGCAAGGGTATAACCCAAAAAAGTAATTAAAGGTGATTGCAAATTGTTGTAGCCTGTTACCCCACCCTTCTCATTTAATTTCTCAAACATATCAATCATAGCAAGGTTGGATATGCCAAGACACTCCTTCAACAAAGTTTTATTTTCTGTTTGGTCTTTTGCAATTTTCTCCATGGATGACACATCAATTTTACCATAACCATCCAGCCAAAAAAGCCGTGCTTGATGTATGTGTGCTATCTGGGCGCCCACACTTTTTCCGCCGCCATTCAGTTTATCCGCAAGTTGTTCTTCAGCGATGCTTTCCAAAAGCATTAGGTTGATTCTGTTATTAATTTCCCAGGTTTCTGCAAAGTTGTTTGCCATAATTTTTTTGCGAAGATAAAACTAATGATATTCGTATGTCCAAATACTTTAATCATGAAACCAAAACCACTGCTTTTTCTTCTATTTCTCTTGATATTTTCTGGTGCAAATGCCCAACAAAAGTCGCCTCCTGTTTATCTCAACACTCCTATTTTTTTGGGTGATGATGGGAAGGCATTAGTAGAAGTGCATTTAAAAATTCCGTTGCAGTCGGTAGTGTTTAAGAAGAACAAAGATGGAATGTATGAAGGCGGTAAATTTATCAAAATAGAAAGCCTTGGCAGTGGAAATTTGGTGGCTGATTCCTTTAATTTGCAAGCCCCACCTATGGCAGACACACTAAATAAATCCTTTGATTTGCTAGTGCTGAGGCGGTATTCATTGCAAGGAATCCATTTCCTACAAATAAAAATTACTGACTTAAACTTACCTGCCAGAAGTTTTTCTTTTACCCATAAAGTGGTGGCAAATATCCCTGAAAAACTCATGAGCTTTTCTGATATAATGTTGGTGGATTCTGTATTTACCTCTGCTGAGGCTACAGATTTTAAAAGAGGAAATTTTAACTTTCTCCCAAAGGTTTCCAATCAATTTGTGGATGCCAAAAAGAAGTTAGTTTTTTATGCAGAGCTATACCATGCTGCTGATTATTTAACTTCTGAAAATCTAACTATCCACGCAGAAATAAAGGACTCAAACAAGAAATCTGTAGCGGGATTTATAAAGGATATTTCCAGAAAAACGGATAACAAAATTGCTTTCTTTAATGGGTTTGATATTGGCGGTTTGAACAATGGCGTTTACTCCCTTTCCCTGCAATTTCTCAATGAAAGTAAAATGGCATTGGCGCAGAAAGAAGTTTATTTTGTGGTAGCAAAAGCCTCAGATTCTAAAGACACTTTTACCTACAAAATCTCCCATAAAACCTTAAAGGAATACATAGAATTTGTAGACATTATTTCATCCCCTATTGAAAAAGGAGAATTCAAAAAACTTAGTAAAGCAAAAGACAGTATTCAGCTAAAAATTGCTTTCTTTTCTTTCTGGAAAAAACGAAATGAAACCAATCCCAAAGATGCTTTTGATAACTATGAATCCCTCCTAAAATATGTGAAAGAAAATTTTAGCTACGGAAAGATTAGAGGCTTTAAAACTGACCGCGGTAAAGTGGTTCTTAAATACGGAAAGCCTGATTTTATATCCCCTTATGCTGATGAACCTGCCGCCTATCCGTATGAAATTTGGCAATACTATCATATGCAAAACCAAACGAATGTGCGCTTCATTTTTTATGACCCCACCGCCACCCAATTCAATTACCAGCTCCTACACTCCGACCTCAACGGTGAACGCCACAGCCCAGACTGGAAATACTATGTTTACCGCCGAGTAAAACGCCTCGGCAAAGAGGATAAAGACGCCTATGGAAATGATGCTGATAAGCGGGTAAAGGAGTAGAGTTCTGCAGGCAATAGTCTTACCTTTGCCCTAAATATTTTCTTATGCAATTCGGAACAAAAGCAATACACGCAGGGCAGGAACCTGACCCATCCACAGGCGCTATTATGACACCTATTTACCAAACTTCAACCTATGTGCAGGCGGCACCCGGTGACCACAAAGGTTATGAATATGCCCGCACCCAAAACCCAACCCGCACTGCATTAGAGGCTAATTTGGCAGCCTTAGAAAATGGCAAATTTGGTTTTTGTTTTGGCAGCGGTATGGCCGCTATTGATGCCGTGGCAAAACTCCTGAATCCCGGTGATGAAGTAATTTCTACCAACGATTTATATGGTGGCAGCTACCGAATTTTTACTAAGGTTTTTCAGCGCTACGGGATAAAATTTACCTTTACCGACCTCAGTAATTTGGATAATTTATCTTCCCTCATCACCCCAAAAACAAAGATGATTTGGGTGGAGACTCCCACCAATCCCATGCTAAGCATTATTGACATTAAAGCCATTGGTGAAAAAATAAAAGGCAAAGAAATTTGGTTTGTGGTGGATAATACTTTTGCCACGCCTTATCTGCAAAACCCATTGGATTTGGGTGCGGATATCGTGGTACATTCCCTCACAAAATATATAGGCGGCCACTCTGATGTAGTGATGGGCGCAGTAATTTGTAGTGATGATGCCATTGCAGAACAAATCAAATTTTTGCAGAATGCCTGTGGCGCTGTGCCGGGACCTAATGATGCTTTTTTAGTCTTGCGTGGCATAAAAACTTTGCATGTGCGCATGGATAGGCATTGTGAAAACGGGGCTAGGGTAGCAGCCTTTTTAAAGACACATCCTAAGATAGAAAATGTATATTTCCCCGGCTTTGAAACCCACCCCAACCATGCTGTGGCAAAAGCGCAAATGCGGGGCTTCGGCGGTATGATTTCTTTTAGTTTAAAAGGCAATAGTTATGATGAAGCCCTGAAGGTTTTAACCCGCACACACTATTTTGCATTGGCAGAATCTCTGGGTGGTGTGGAGTCATTAATTGGGCATCCAGCCAGCATGACACATGCCTCTATCCCTAAAGAGGAAAGAGAAAAAACTGGTGTGGTGGATTCCCTCATCCGCCTGAGTGTGGGTATTGAGGATGCTGAGGATTTGATAGAAGATTTAAGGCAGGCGCTGGCTTAATACTTCATCGTTTCTTTATTCTTAGGTTGCTTGCGGTCAAAGGAAAGCAGTAAAGCAGGGATAAGAATAATGTTGGTAAACATGGCGCAAAGAATAGTGATTGAGGTAAGCGCCCCTAACGAAACCGTGCTGCCAAAATGTGAGAAAACAAAAATCCCAAAGCCGAAAAACAACACCAAAGAAGTATAAATAATACTAAAGCCGGTTTCATTTAAAGACTGGGAAACGGTATAAGGTAAATCCCAATTGTGGCGACTAAGTTCTTGCCTGTATTTCACCAAAAAATAAAAGGAGGCATCCACCGCAATGCCGAATGCAATACTAAAAACAAGGATAGTACTTGGCTTAAGCGGGATGTTGAAAAAGCCCATAATGCCAGCTGTAATTAGCATGGCAAGTACGTTGGGTACAAGGGTGATAATTACCAACCTAAAAGAACGGAAAAGGATAGCAATAACCACTGAGATTAATAAGACAGCAAGGGTTAAACTGCCAATAAGATTCTCTATTAAATAGCCATTACCTTTTAAGAAAATAACGCTGTATCCTGTGAACTCCACTTTGGTTTCTTTGTCATCAAAAATGTTAGCAGCCACTTTTTTAAGGTGCGCTAAAATCAACTCCAATTTCACTGAGCCAACGTCTTTAATTTTGGTGCTTATGCGCAGCTTTTGCCCATTGCTATCCACCAAACTTCTGCTTAAATTATTGCCGGAACTTAGCCCTCTTGCAGAGGAAGCGAGGTAACTTAACTCATAGCTGATGGGCAATCCATACTTCTCAGGATTACCATTATAGAAAGCTTGTCTGCCAGCTTTTATTATATTCACAACACTCATAGAGCCTGCAAACTCAGGCATGGCATCAATGGAATCTTGCAAGGCAGAAACCTTCCGCATTAGGGCAAGATTATCCAAGCGCACATTATGTTTTTTCTTGGTGTCAATCACAATTTCAAATGGCATAATGCCCTTAAAATTTCTTTCATAATACACCATATCCTGATAGAGTTTATCCTTATGCGGCACATCATCCAGAATGTATCCAAGAGCTTGAAGTTTGGTGAGCCCAAACACAGAAGCCGCTAATAAAATGATAGAAGAAACATATACCCAACTTCTCTTTTTCTGAGATAGATAGTTGATAAAACCAACAAATTTTTTCATCACTGGGTTCTCCAGATAATGGGTGTGTTTGTCTTTAGGTGGTGGCAGAAAACTAAACACAATAGGCATCAAAATCAAGGTGGCGAAATAGGTGGTGCATATCATCAAAAATGCAATTGTTCCAAACTCCTTTAGCACGGGGCTATCAATAAAAAACAAAACCCCAAAGCCAATAGCAGTGGTAGTGTTATTCAGAAAAACCACATTGGCAATCTTACTTACCATCCTCTGTATAGCAAGTATTTTATCATTTACTCTGCGGTACTCAACATGATATTTATTAAGAAAATAAATAAAATTGGGAACCCCAATAATCACAATTAATGGAGGGATAAGCCCTGTGAGCAAAGTGATTTTATAACCCAACAAAACAATATATCCTACCGTCCAGGTCATAATAACGGCAATAATCAAAATAGGGAAAACCACATTATAAAAACTCCTAAAAAAGAGAAGCAAAATCAAAGAAGTAACTATAACAGATAACAACAAAAAGAAGTTAATCTCCCGCTGAATCATCAAGGCGTATTCTGTACGGATATAGGGCAACCCTGAGTAATGAATTTCTGTATTATTTGTCTTACCAAATGAGTCGGCAACTTTGGTTAACTCCTTTAAAACAGGGATTCTCTCTTGTGTTTTTAAAATCCCTTTGGTGAGTTTTATGGCAATGTAGGATGCCTTAGTTTGTGGGTTATAAATCAGATTGCGGTAGAGGGGGAGGGCTACAAAAACAGCCTTTAGACTATCAGCTTCTTTCTGTGTTTCGGGGATGCGTTTTAGCAGGCGGCTTGTACCAAGTTTCCCTGTTGTTGTGTCCTTAGTAATTGTTACAATTGAGTTAATACTGATAACGCTATCAATACCATTTATCTTTTTTAAATCATCTGCAAGGGCAATCCATTTTTTTAAGAACTCAACATTAAAAACATCTTTATTTTCTATGCCCAAAACAACAAGGTTTCCGTCCTCGCCAAAGTCCTTTTTAAAATTATCATAATAAATATAATCAGGGTCCGATTTAGGAACCACCTGCAAAAAGTCATAAGAGATTTGCACCTGAGAAGCCTCATACCCCAAAAAAGCGGTAATGCCTGCCATCACAAATAAAATTACCAACCGCTGCCGCAACAAAAGCGTTGCTATTTTAGTCCACATGCTCCTCTGTATAAATTTAGCGCAAAACTAAGGAATAAGTTGGCGGTGGTAAAAAAAGAAAGGTGGCTTGATGAAGCCACCTTGCAATAGAATTATTATTTGCAAAACTAAGTTTTGCTAACACTTGGACATAGTCGGGAGACTATGCCCAACGGGAGCTTTTGTTTAGCTAGTTCAAGCGGCTAGGCTTTGATTTATTTATGGGTAAGTAACATTTAACGTAGTTCCACATTTAACATCACCATTAAAGGTTTTGTCTGTAGGTGTAAATGCATAACCACTTAATTGAAGAACTCTAACACTGTAAGCACCTTCTTTTAAATAGTCAACAGTTCTTGTTGTACCTCCATCCATATAAAATTGCTGCACTCCATTAAAATAAATTCTATATGGGTTAGATGATGTACTTGTTAATTTAATACTTCCTGTTTTTGATAAAATGAGGTCAGATGAACTCTCTTTACCTTCGGTTAATGCAGCACCTAAAGTAACACCTCCATTAGCATTATTATAACAATCTTTCTCAGCAAAGACAGAGTATTTAATTGATGATAGGCTAGAAAATGAAACCTTACCGCTTGCATCAGAAGTCTGAGTACTTCCTACCTGATTGGTTCTTTTTTCCCAATCACTTTGGGACGGGTAAAGTTTAACAGAAGCACCACTTACCGCACTTCCTAAGTCATCTTTTAGGGTAATAGTAAGAGTTGTGTCGGCTTTTCCGCAGCTGTTTAATAAAAGAGCAAGCGCAAATAGAGAGAATAGAATTTTAATTTGTTTCATTGTGTTTATTTGTTTTTTGTTAGATTTTTTAATGTTTATTGCGGTGTATGCTTTTTTGGGGCACACCATTGAATGGGTGCTTCAATAGCAAAGGATGCCCCGCGGAAAAAGTAGGCTTGGTTACTGGTTAAGCCTGTTATTGTAATTTTTCCTTTGGTGGTAAAAAGATATTTCCAAAAGGCAGTATTAGGTGGTATTGAGCCATCAGCAGGCACTTCAATATATTGCCACATATACACCTTGGTGCCAGCTTGTGTGCTTTGGCTTATGATTACGGTTTCCTCAACAGTTGTAGGTTCAAACTCAAATTTTATAGGTGCAGGGCTTTGGGTTACTGGGTTAGTTTCCCCCCCTGTGTAATCAAAACCGCTTTGTGAGAGCTTTGATTCATCATTGCCGGCAATAGGCACAACATAGTTATTGCCCAAAAGTTTCAATTGGGCTTCCAACCCTTTGCGTCCATTTTCTTTGTTAATAGTATCCTGCTCATTACCGTGCTCTGCCTTTGCAAGCAGCACATTGTAGGCATTCCATAAAGCAAGGATGCTGGCAAGTGTGGGGATTGGCAGTGGATACAAGGCTATATTTAGCGTCATAGTATCCACAATGTGTTTTACTTTTACCCCAAAAGCAATATCGCTTAGGGCTCTAAAGTTTACGGAGATTTTAAACGGTTTAAACATATTTTATAAGTGAATTTAGTTTCGGGATGAGGTTAAAACATGCCTCTGCAACGTGTTGAGGGTGTTTTTTGGCAATACAATATTGTTCTGTGACGAAACAATATTGTCCTGAGGCAATACAATATTGTATTGCGGCAATACCATGTTGTTTTGTGGTGATACAATATTGTTCTGTGGTAATACAATATTGTATTGAGGCAAAACCATGTTGTTTGCTGACGAAACAATATTGTTTGTTGATGAAACAATATTGTACCGTTGCAGAACAATATTGTTCTGCGAGGAAACTATGTAGTATTGAGTTGGGAGAGGTATGAGAGATGAAAGAGCCTACAAAAGCGCTAAGCGGAGCAGGTAGCTGTTGGGCTGTTGGGCTGTTGGGCTGTTAAAATTTTCATTTCGTTTTCAAATTTAAAGGGATGCCTTATTGTGTGCAAATTTATTTCCCGCCATGTTTGTTGGCACACTAAACAGACTTTAGTCCCACCCATATTTCGCCGAACTCAATACGACAAAAGGTTGGCAACAGAGGGGATTGCTTCGTTCCTCGCAATGACAAAAAACAAAAGCCCCACAAGTTTTAATCCTTGCGAGGCTTTTATTTTATTGGTATCTCTATATGCTACCGCATCACCTGCACCTTATAAACATTGGTGCTGCTGCCAGCTTTTAGTTTGATGAAATAAATCCCAGAAGGCAATTGGCCAACAGGGAAAGTAAATTCTTCTTCATTGTTAACAATGCTTGGTTTTGCCATCAGCACTTCACCAATTGGGTTGATGAGTTCTACATAAATCTGCTCTCTCTGCGGCAAAGAAATATGGATGTTTATATTTTCTTTGGCTGGCACAGGATAGATTTTTACATCCATCATGGTAATAGTTTTTTCAATTCCTGTTAAGCTAACTAATACCACACGCTTGCGGGTTTTGGCTTTGTTTCCAGAGTTATCTGTGGCATCATAAGTAACAGTATAAGTACCGGCTTTGGCAAGATTTACCGCCCCTGTTTTGGTGAGGGAAACGCTTGGGTAATAATTGTCTTTTACCGTTGTTGGGTCTGCCCAAGCCGAGTTGATTTGTACAGCAATAGTGTCTTTGGTATTCAATAAAATTATGGGTTTTGTAGTGTCCACCACATCCACAATCCTTGCTACTTGTGCGCAGAAGTTTTTGGACTTATCAGCCGCCGTATAATACACATTATAGCTGCCCACTATGTTCACCTTTACCTCCGAAGTATCAATACCAATATTGCTGCTTACGTTGCCATCGCGGTTATCTATTGCTGTTGCGCCCAACTCTGTATAGGCAGTAAATACACCCACTGTTTGTGGATTTGCACCATTAAGATTTAGCACAGGAGGGGTTTTATCAGCTGTTACATTTACAGTTCTTATTACCTCTACTGCTGCATTTCCAGAGCTGTCTTTCACATTATATTTTACTTGATAGCTACCCACTTTTCCGGTGTCCACATTGGTGGTCATGGTGATTCGTTTACTTACATCACCTTCAATATTATCATAGGCTCTTGCACCTGAATCTGTGTAAGCATATCCTACTTCCACAGAGGCAGGATTTGCCCCAATTACCTTTATAATAGGTGGGGTAAAATCTTTGGTGAATATGATTCTGTAATCTTCGTATTCTCCTTTGGAATTTGGACCACAAGAAGTATTGGGGTCGCTTGGTAATCCTGCGCCTATTCTCATACGTGTGCTACCCAATAATGCTGATGCAGGAACCTTGAAACTATCACTCCAGGTGGTGGCAAAAAGGCGTGGAGATTTGGCAACCATTTCTCCCGGGTCGGTGAAGTCGCCATCTTGGTTATAGTCTATCCAAACCTTCCATTGCACGCTGTCTAATTTCTTCAATCTTTCTATGGTGATTCCATATTTGCCCCGCTGCTCTAATGAGGTGCTAACGGTTTGGCTGTAGTCGGTATAGCCTGCAATAGAGATGGTAGATTTGTTATCAATAGTTACCAAATTCACACGGCTAATACCCACACTGCTACCCTTGGTGGTGATAGCGGGAATGCAGTAATTCAGCACATGAATATATTTTGTTTTGGTGATAGAATCATCCCCAAAACTATTGGTTGCAGTGAGCTTCACGGCGTAAAATCCACCTGCTGTAAAATTGACTCTTGGGTCTTGCATGGTGGAGTCGCTTCCACTGGCGTAATTGTAAGTTTTAGGGTTGATATCCCAAAGCCAAGAGGTTGGCCCCTGCCCTGATAAATCTTTGAAAGAAACAGTATCACTTATATCTGCCGTAAGCAAATCCGCAATAAAGTTTGCCTTAGGATTTGAGGAAGGATTGAGTACCAAAATGGTTTTATAAACAGTGTCATAGCTTATGCATCTGTTCACAATTAAGCGGGCTTTATAGGTTCCAGTTTTGGTATAAATAAATTTAGCATTTTTGGTGGTGTCATCGGTTATTCCATCTCCATCAAAATCCCAGAACCAATGCTCTACAATGCCTGTGGTGGTTCCTTCAAAGCGGTGCGGGCTGTTTACAAAAGCAGTGTCTTTTGCAAGGTAAGATGCCTTAGGCGTGGCATAAGAAACAGCATACCAATCAGCATCAAAACCCATCCCTACAATGCCATCTGCTGCGTTGCGTTGTTCCACATACATTGCCCCTGAGTAGGCGGTATATACATAAGCTTTTTGCAGTGATGATGAGGTGAAGGAATCCAACTTTTTGCCTTTATTATTTGCCCCATCATAAATGTAAATCCAGTCGCCATTGCTGAGGTCAAAATAATTGAATTTCAATACCACAGCTTGCCCACAAGGTTGGATTACAAAACCACAGCTTTTATAGTCGTTATAGTCTTTGTCTTTGCCCCCTTCATCATATAATTTTCCGAAAGGTTTATCACTAATAAATGCGTTGCAAAGACTTTGTTCATCCTTCACAAAAACCACATGTTTTTTCTTAAGGCTATCAGTGCCTTTGCTATTGGTTGCGTGTAGCGTAATATCATAAGTACCGATGGCATAAAAGCTCACCACAGGATTTCTACTTGTGCTTGCACCAGAGATATAGAATGCAGAATCAGGGTCAAAACTCCAAGCCCAAGAAGTTACTCCGCCAATGCTTTTATCAAACAAACTTAAAGTGTCATAAAGAGAAATTGTATCTGCTGAAATAGCAAAATTTACAGTAGGTTTTTTGAGAGAATTAATCACCCTTACGGTTTTCACTATTGAGTCTTTTCCTTTACAGTTTCCTGCAATCATTTTCACTTTATAAGTTCCGGTTTTAGTGTAGGTAAATGTTGGATTTTTTATGTTGATGGCATCCAAGATTCCGTCACCATCAAAGTCCCAAGAATAGGTATTGGTGATGCCAGAAGAAGTAGTATTTACAAAATCACAAGGGCTGCCAACATAGCCTACCGAATCATAGGTTTTGAAGTCGGGTTTGGGTTTAAGATTTGGCACCGCACTCCATGTAGCTCTGAATCCCTGAGCCGTATAAAATCTATCAGTTATCTCCTCAATAAACATAGCGCCAGAAGAATCTGCCACTACATTTTTTGGTAATCCTTTACCTGATAAACCAGCACCAGAGAAGAGTTGTTTCCCTGTGTTATCAATACCATCATAAATCCGGATGAAATCATTTGGGTATAAAAAGAAAGAGTCAAAACTTAAGGTAATTGGGCCACTACAATCAGGTTTAATTAAGAAGCCGCAAGTATTGTTATTGGTATAATTTGAGGAGTCACCATCATCTGCAATAGTGCCTGAAAACACTGTGGAATTAGGCGCATTGCTCTCACACATTTTATAGTTATTGGTTACGGTGATGTATTTATATTTTGTCTTTGCATCTGTACCTGCAAGGTTTATGGCATTGATGGTAACATCATAAATCCCGGTGTTTTTATATTTATAAATTGGGTGTTGGGTTTGTACTGAATCTCCATTTCCCATTTTCCAATTCCAATAGATAGGGTCATTTTTACTAAGGTCTAAAAAGGAAACTACCTGCCCTGCTTTCAACACAGTTTTATCCGAAGAAAAATCTGCCACAGGCTTGGTGTAACCCTTAGGGAAAAAGAATTTTGATTGGGTATCACTGCCTGCTACATTGGTTGCGGTGAGGGTAACTTTATAAGTAGTCATGCTATCAAAAGTTACCACAGGATTTTGAGATTTATCATTTGTGCCTTTGTAAAAAGTAACCTTATTCGGGCTGAAAGTCCATAACCAAGAGGTGGGTTTATTGCTAGAGAAATCATAGAGATTTACGGCAGGCGCAAAGGCATAAGGGATATAAGTTTTGGAAATAAAATTTGCCACAGGCGTAATTGCCTGCACAATTTTGATAGTCTTTTTGATGCTATCCACACAGCCACCATCTACGGTAATTTTTAGGGTAACTACATAGGTTCCTACTGTATCAAATTGGTGAATGGGTGTTTCCAACAATGAGAAATTAGAAGCGTTGGATTGTGGGTCACCAAAATCCCAAAACCAATTAATTACTCTTCCACCAGTGCTTTGGTCAGCGAACTGAATTGGGGTTTTATACACCGTTCCGTAAGAAGAAAAATCTGGCTTGGGCTCATTCACCGTAACTGCTTTTTTAACCACACTGGCAGTGCCGGGTTTATTGGTATTCACCGTTAAAGTGGTGGTGAAAATCCCTGATGTTTTATACTTATGAGTAGGGTTTTGTTGGGTGGATGTATCTCCATCACCAAAATTCCAGAGCCATGAGTTTACTTTATATTTTCCAAAGGTGTAGGAGGCATCTTTGAAGGTGGTAGCTGTGCCAAGGCAAACAATACTTGAACTAAAATCTGCCACTCCTTCTCCCGAATCTGCAATGTTGATTGTGTAGTCTTCCACCTCGCCAATATCAACAGGATTGGTGCATGGGGTGATAGGAATATTTACATAGGGTGAAGGCTTGTAAGAAGCTATCACACGCATTCTTGTTGGCCCTACTGTAGAGGTTTTAGGCACAAGCACTGTGTCACTTACCGGCCCCACACTAAAGCTTGTTGTAGAGGCGTTGATACTATCAAATAATACCAATTCTCCTGCATCATTAAAGTCACCATCTCTGTTCCAATCAATCCATGTTCTTGCATAATTTGGATTGTAACCATTGCCATTCCCTACGCTGAGTTTGTATTTTTTATTTTTGTAAAGTGTAGTTGATAGTTTGGTGTAATCCCCGTATCCATTAGTATCAGCAGCATAAACATATTTACTTAATCCGCCAATAACAACCGAATACACAAACACAAAATTGTTCTTCACGCCATGCGGAATGCAATACCCAACTTTCCTCACCCCAACAGGGCTTGAAACTGTAGGCACACGCGTTCCTGCCACATCAATGGTGTTGATGCGGGCATCTACTTCATTACCAAAAATGGCTGTGGAAGAGATGTCATACGTCAACCAAAAATAGTTTTTACCCGGGGCTAAACTCTGCCCTGCTTTTATGGTAAAATAAGTACTTGGATTTGTTACCGCACTCCCCACTTGTGTGGCTGATGAAAAGTTTTGGTCTTTGCCGGTATAGTAAAGTTTAGCAGAGGTAATATCAGCGGGGTTGGAAGTACCAATCAAACTAAATTTAAAGTCTCCGGCACTTTGGGGTTGTATAGTTCCATTGGTATTATTCTCAACTACAATTTGTAAAAGTTGGTTCCCCGTGCTGCCTTGTGTCAACTCATCAAAAGTGGGATGGCTTGATGTGGAAGAAACATAATACTGAACATCTGGCTGCAAAATATTAATGGTGTAATCCTGAAAATTTTGAGCCCAATCCAACGAAGTTCCTGAGGTTTTATTATTTGTACAGGGGTCTGGGGCAGAGCTCCCGTATTTAGTCCCTACACGCATTCTTGTTGTGCCCAATGCCGCGTTTGATGGCACTTTTACGGTCACCGAAATGGTGTGGTTTCCTGTATTCATTTTATCATATTTTGCCAGCACCTGCTCACTTGTTTCAAACACTTGGTTCTGATTCCAATCAATCCAAACTATTACATATTGGTCGTTGGCACCGTTGCCCAATTTCACCGTCATTGGGTAAGAGTAGGCTCTCACCAAATCAGTAGAAACGCTTAAAAAAGTGTCGTAGGTAGGGATTAATGTTGCCGTGGGGGCAGCAATAATATTATGTAAATCCCCTAGGTGCACCTCCAAAATATGCGTGAAAAAAGGAGTGGCTTTTCCCGAACCGGCATAGCCAGTACCTTTATAAGTGGGGATGCAATACTGCCCAAAAACATTATTGGAAAATGCAAGGGCAACAAAAAGAAACAACAGTTGTGCGTAGATTTTTTTCATGATACTTAGTCTTTTTAAATGCTATTAAAAACCAAAACTAAGTAAACTTTTTAATATGGTGTTGAAGTGGGGAAATTTTCTTTGATTGCCCTAATAATACTATCATTTTTTAGTTGGCAAATCCATACTATAATTTTAAAAATAAAATTCAGGATGATTCTTCATTCTCTTAAACGCAAAATCCTACCTTACCTTTGTAGCCTAATTTAGCACATGGCAAAAGCTATATATCAGGGAATATTAAAGGCACAAACGGCAGGCAAAAAACAACTTGCCCTGCTGATTGACCCTGACAAATACTCCCGCAATAATCTTGTCTCCTGCCTTACCTTGGCGCATACTGCTGGGGTTGGGCTGCTCTTTATTGGCGGCAGTTTATTGGTTGATAAAATGGTGAATGAAACCATCCGCATTATCCGCGAAAACTCTGATTTGCCCATCATCATTTTCCCTGGTAGCACTATACAATTTACTGAAGAGGCAGATGCAATTTTGTTTCTCTCCCTTATCTCTGGCAGAAATGCCGACCTACTTATTGGCCGCCATGTGGAAGTTGCACCTTTCATTAAAAAAAGTGGAATTGAAGTTATCCCAACAGGCTATATGTTAATTGATGGCGGCGCACCCACCACTGCTTCGTACATTAGCAATACCTTCCCTATACCACATGATAAGCCTGAGATTGCAGCCTCTACAGCTATTGCAGGGGAACTTTTAGGACTCAAAATGATTTACCTTGATGCTGGCAGTGGCGCTAAAAATCCTATCTCCTCAACCATGATTGAAATGGTAAAACAGAATGTATCCATCCCCATCATTGTAGGCGGTGGAATGCGTACCAAAGAAGCCATTGAAAACGCCTGCACAGCAGGAGCTGATGTGGTAGTGGTAGGCAACATCATAGAAGAAAATCCAGAACTCATTTTGCATTTTGGGGAAGTATTGCAAAAAGGCTGGTAGGGTATTTACGGGTTGATTATTAAAATATTTATATGAATTACTTTATTACAATACTGTTCATGTTTGCCTTTGCAATAAGTAATCTTTATGCTACCCCATACCCCTATAAAAAATGCATCAAAACAACCTCACATGGTTTTGATTCAGTACCCAATAAATTAACTTTAGTCTATAGAGATTCATTGTCTTATGATAATAAAGGTAACATTATAAGGGATATTCGTGAAGCAAATTATAACTCCCTTACAACTAGAAAGGATAGTATTCTCACATATAATCTAGACAGTAGTTGGTTTGACACTTTAAACAGGAGTATTTTAAAGATGCATTCTGAAATTCACCATCCAAAGGACACTACTTATAAAGCCGACACTGTTTTTAAATATGGGGAAAAGTATAGTTTTTATGACAGTAGCTTTTTATATGGAAGTATGAAATACTATATAGATACTGCAAAAAAACAGAAATATTATTCTGGCTTATATACATCCCGCAATAAAGATGGGCTTGATAGCATTACTTTTACTGGTATAGCAGGTAACACAAAATCCCTTTCTCAAACTAAATATTATTACACAAATAAAAAAACTGATAGCATTGTTTTGATTGTTTATGATACAATTATAGCAAAATGGATTAACAAGTCCAGCAAGCATTATTTTTATAACTATGACACCGTTATAATAAAATTATATGATAGAGGTAAATATCAAGGGTATTATAAAAATGTTTATGATTCACTCCAAAGGATATTATTCGCAGTAACAAGAGTTAGAATTGCATCTGGATTAAACTATTATAGAGAATACTATCAATATAAATCTTTTGGTAAACTCACAGATTTTACTAGGTATATCATGGACAGCTTTAATAGTGTTTATTTTATTGAAACTACCAAAAATTACTACTATCCTACTGGTGATTTATGGATAACATTTATTAAAACCTATGGCGGCAACTGGGCATTTAGTCAAGCAAATTTAGAAACTTATACCTACATAAAATACACGGAAAACGAGGAGGGAAAAAGTACAGTAGCAAATTTCATCCTTTACCCCAACCCTGCCCAAAATACCCTGCCCAAAATACCCTGCATATAAGTACTGCCCAAGAAATTAGTGGTAGCTTATGCTTGCAGGATATTAGTGGTAAACAAATTTTACTGCAACAAAACTTTAACACAAACCAAACTATAGATGTGGCTAATTTGGCTAAGGGGGTATACATTGTTACCCTTAAAAATAATGATGCGGTGTGGCATGGCAAGTTTGTAAAAGAGTAAGGAAAGAGTTGTCAGTTTTCAGATAAACAAGAGCCTCCGTCATAGGGGGCTTTGCTCTTTAATCTATCCTCTCAAACCCTGTATAAGCCTTTAGAATTTCAGGAATAATAATGCCTTCCTGGGTTTGGTTATTTTCCAAAAGGGCGGCAACAATTCGGGGTAATGCAAGGGCACTTCCGTTGAGGGTATGTGCCAATTGTGTTTTGCCGTTTTTATCTTTATAGCGCAGTTTTAATCTGTTTGCTTGGAAGCTTTCAAAGTTGGAAACGGAACTTACCTCCAGCCATTTTTGTTGCGCTGCAGAATAGACTTCCATATCATAAGTCATGGCAGAAGTAAAACCCATATCGCCTCCACAAAGCCTTAGCACACGAAAAGTTAATCCTAATTTCTTTAAAAGGCTTTCTACATATTCACGCATTTCTTCCAAAGTTTCATAGCTTTTTTCGGGATGTTGCAGTATTACAATTTCTACCTTATCAAACTGATGGAGGCGGTTAAGCCCCCGCACATGCGCCCCATAAGAGCCTGCCTCTCTGCGGAAACATGGGGTATAAGCTGTCATCTTAATAGGGAAGTCTTCCTCTTTAACAATCACATCGCGGTATAGGTTGGTGAGGGGGACTTCTGCCGTTGGGATAAGAAACAAATTGTCCTTTTCAACATAATACATTTGCCCTTCTTTATCCGGCAACTGCCCTGTGCCGTAGCCACTTTCTTCGTTAATCATAATGGGCGGTTCATACTCAATGAAGCCCTGTTTGTGCGCCTCATCCAAAAAGAAATTAATCAATGCACGTTGCAGTTTTGCGCCTTTGCCTTTATAAACTGGAAAGCCCGCCCCAGTAATTTTATTTCCTAATTCAAAATCAATAATATCATATTTTTTGGCAAGTTCCCAATGAGGTAGGGCACTGCTATCAAGGTTTTTTGCTTCGCCATGAGTGCCAACTATTTCGTTGTCCTCTGGGGTGGTTCCTTCCTTTACCAAATCATAAGGTAGGTTAGGAATTTGTACTAATAAATCATGCAATGCCTTTTCTGAAGTAGCTAATTTTTCTTCTAATTCTTTGGAGATATTTTTAAGCGCAGAGGTTTCTGTTTTTGCTTTTTCTGCTTCTTCTTTTTTGCCAGCTTGCATCAAAGCACCAATTTCTTTTGCAAGAGTATTGGCTTTTGCAAGGGTGTCATCCAACTCTTTTTGGGTGTTGCGGCGGTCTGAATCTAATTTCAAAACCTCATCCACCAACTCAGGTTGTTTGAAGTTTTTCTTCTTGAGGCGAAGGAGTGCCTCTGCAGTATTTTCCCTTAAATAAGCAAGTGTAAGCATAACGATAAATTGAAATGAAGAGGCAAAGGTAAGAGAAGAGAAAATTTTAAATTTTAAATTTTAAATCAATTAACCACAAAGAACTCAAAGCTAAAAGGCACAGAGTACACAAAGAAAAAATCTCTTTGTGTACTCTGTGAAAAATTTGGTGCCCTTTGTGGTTAAATTTTTACGTTAACAATTAACCGTTACTATCACCGAAATTTGCCCAATATTCTCCTCCCACTTTCTTGAGTACACAACACTACAACCTCTATACTTTGCCCAACGGAATCCGTGTGGTGCATTGCAATTTTATGCCTTCGGAAATTGTGCATGTGGGGCTGATGGTGGCCTTGGGTTCCAGAGATGAAAACGCACTTAACAATGGCATTACGCACTTTATTGAGCACACTGTTTTTAAAGGAACAACCAACAGAAAGTCGCACCACATCCTCACTTACCTTGAGAGATTAGGAGGTGATATCAACGCTTTTACCACCCGCGAAAAAACTTGTTATTATGCATCTTCTCTAAAACAATACGCTGATAAAGCAGTAGAAATTGTTTGCGATATTGTGTTCAACTCCACCTTCCCAAATCAGGAAATTGAGAAAGAAAAAAAGGTGGTGATTGAAGAAATTGAGATGTATGAAGACACCCCTGACGAAAGTATTTATGATGATTTTTATGCGCTGCTTTTTAAGAAGCATCCGCTGGGATATAATATTTTAGGCACAGATAAAAACGTGAACTCTTTTACCGGAAATCAATTGGTGGATTACAAAAAAACACATTATACCACAGATAATATTGTGCTGAGTGTAGTTGGGGATTTATCTTTTGAAGCTGTGAAAAAGATGGCGGAAAAATATCTGGGTGCAGTGCCCAAATCCTCTTATAAAAACAAAAGAAAGAAGCCAACTTTTGCACCCCAATTTTACAAAGAATACCAAAAAGATTTTACCCAAACCCACTGCATAATGGGCAGCCCTGCCTACAGCCGAAATAGTGATAAAAGGTATGCGCTTACCCTCCTCTCCAATATCCTTGGCGGGGGTGGAATGAGTAGCCGCCTCAGCATGGCAGTGCGTGAAAAACACGGATTGACGTATAGCATTTCGTCCTCTTATTCTGCCTATGAAGATGCGGGAGTTTTCTCCATTTATTTTGCGGCAGATGGCAAAAAAATTCCTAAATGTTTTTCCCTGATTGAAAAAGAATTGAAGCTATTGCGGGATACCAAACTCAGCAGCCGTGTGCTGCACCAAGCAAAGGTTCAGTTCCGTGGGCAGATGGCAATGCTGAATGAAAATCCATCCGGCCATATGCAGGTGCAAGCAAGGAGTCTTTTGAATTTTGATAGGATAATTTCTCTGGAAGAATACCTGCAAAATATGGATAAAGTTAGCGTGGATGATATGCTGAATGTTGCCAATGAAGTGCTGAATCCCTCAGCAATTTCTACTGCCATTTATAAAGAGGAATAATGTTATGAGGGGGCTTTGGCTATTGGGTTTTTTGGTGATTTTAATTGGCTATAATTGGCTTAAATATTCGCCACAGATTCACAGATTAAAAATGACATCACCCCAACCCCTCTCCAAAGGAGAGGGGCAAGAAAAGACCTCATCCGTCCTGCGGACACCTTCTCCAAAGGAGAAGGAAAAGAAGGAAACCATCACTATCAATAATGTGTTGGTAGATGTGCTAACTCCTGTAGGAGAAATTAAAGGCGATATCCTCGTTTTGCCGGGCTGGAATTTTAATAGAAAACTTTGGTGCGATAGCTCCTCCCTTTGCACAAAAGCATTGGCAAAAGGCTATAGATTGGTGATGCCTGAAATGGGCAAAAGCATTTACAGCAGCCAATATTTTCCTGAAACAAGAAAGGATTGGCGGCATGAGCCCACCATCAATTGGATTACTGATTCTCTACTCCCCGAAATGAAAAGGCGAAAGGTTTTTATTACTAAAAATAATTTTCTTTTGGGGCTAAGCACGGGTGCAAGAGGGGTAGTTTTAATAGCAGAGAAAACCAAGAATTTCTTTGCGGCAGGGGCAGCCCTCTCTGGTGATTATAACCCCACCACCATGACCACTGACAATCTCATAAAAGGCTATTACGGCAGCTATGAAAAATTCCCGCTACGCTGGAAAAACATTGATAACGCCACTACAGATTTAAAGAAATTGAACATCCCCATTTACTTTGGGCATGGCACAAATGATAAGGTAGTTCCGCCCAACCAAACCAAAGATTTTTATACCTTACTACAGAAGGAAAACCCCAACCCAAAAACAAAACTAAACATGCCAAAGGCGGGGCATAATTTTAAATATTGGGATGCTGAAGTAGAACATGTGCTGGGGTATTTTGATGGGGTGAGGGGAAGCAAATAATTCCCTAATTCTTTTTGTAGGATTAGTACATCAAGGTTGCACATCATCGTCTCCTTTTTTATAACCTTCATAATAATAGGATTGTTCTATACCTTTAAAAAGGATTTCTCTGTTGTTTATTTCTTCTGTTAAATTAGCTGCAAGCAAGGTTCTTAATTCCAAATCGTTAATGGGGCTTCTTTCCATGGCTTGCAGGTAAAGTTCTTTACTTACAAACTGCCAGTTTACTACGCGTTTTAGTTTCTTTTTTAAGAGCATATCAAGCCATATTCGCATGGTTCTGCCATTGCCTTCCATAAAAGGATGGGCAATATTCATTTCTACATATTTAGTAATAATTTCTTCAAAAGTGTTCTCTGGCATCTGTTCAATCTTTACCAAAATCTCTTTCAAATACAAAGCGTTTGCAAATCTAAAACTACCTTTTGCAATGTTCATTATGCGTATTTGTCCAGCAAAATCATATAAGCTATCAAACAGGTAAGTGTGTATTTGCATCAAGCCTTTGGTTGTGCCAATTTCAATTTTGTCTATATCGCCAGTTTCAAATAAACGATAAGCGTTTTCTAAACTTTGTTTATCTATGTTTTTCATGTCAGGTTCAAAATTACGATGTTAGTGGTTTAGGGTTGTCAATAACTGTTTGCAGATTTAGCTTTGTTGCTACTTCGTAGTGGGATGATAAGGTAGTACCCCCCAACCAAATCAAAGATTTTTACACTCAACTACAAAAGGAAAACCCCAACCCAAAAACAAAACTGAACATGCTAACGGCAGGGCATAATTTTAAGTATTGGGATGCTGAGGTAGATAATGTGTTGGGGTATTTTGATGGGATGAAGGAGGGGAAATAGTTTATTTGGGTTTGTCAAATTGGCTTTGTCTATCTTTGCTATATGAATAGGGCAATATTATATATTTCTATTATAGTATTTGCATTGCTTTTATCTGAGAATTGCTGTGCCCAAAAACTTAGTTGGCTAACAAATGGCAGCTATGGACCTCCTCCATTGTTCACATCAATGAAATATGATAAGCAAGGTAACATTTATACTGTTGTTGCATTCAGGGACTCTTTAGTTTTCCAAGGTAAAACCATTCTAAAAGATAAGAGAAAATCGGGTGTGAAAGACCAAAACATTTGCGCACTATTAAAGTTTTCTTCTGCCAAAAAACTGCAATGGATTAAAAAGATAAAGAGTAGTGAATCTGGAGGCATTTATATCACCAATAGAAACTTATTTATTGATGATAATGAGAATATCTATTTATCCATTTCATTCAGGCGTGGTTTCACTTTGGATAGTATTAACCCATCAGTTCCTAAAACATCAAATTGCCTTATAAAATTTAACCCAAATGGAAAAATAAAATGGACAAGCCTAACTGGCAATGATAGTACAACAAATGGGACTTTCCACACTTTGGGGTTAATAGGTGACCATAAGGGTTATGTTTTTATGTATGGCACTTTTAAGGACTCAATTAATATTGGTGGTTTTATTCTTAAAAACGCTACAAAGGCAAGTGCTGCTTTTGTTACAAAGTATGATACAAGTGGGAATATTATACAGGCTTTCAAAGTGAATGATGATTGCCAAAGAGTAAATGATTGCAAAATAATGCCTAATGGAAATATTTTAATAACAGGCTACAGACTTACCAAGAATGCTGAAATTGAATACTTTTTATCTTGCTTTGATACCAATTTTGGATTGCTTTGGGAGAACCATTATCTTAGCAAAGGATATTCATCTACAATAAGTTCATGTTCTAATAATGATTCATTTATTTTCTTTGCTTGTAACTTTAAAGATGAAATATCTACAAAAAACACTACGTTATATTCTAATGGCAATGCGAGTATTTATATTTCAAAATGTACTTTAAACAATAAATATATCTCGGAGTTGCAGATAGACAATAATGTATTCACTACACTTTTAGATATGAATTTGAGTAAACTGGGGACTTTGTATATTTCTGTTGCTAGTTCAAATAGGATTGTTTTAGGGCAAGATACATTTGGACAGAGTAATTTAAATAATGACTTTATAATTGGTTTAACAAAAGATTTAAAATATGATTGGAGTTGGGTTGGGGTGTGTGCCGAGTTTACAAGAATAAATTCTTTTGATGTAGATTCAGTTGATAACATCGTTTTTACTGGGCGTTATCGCAAAGAGTTTAAAACAAATGATACTTCGTTAAATTTTATTGCAGATGATTATATGTTTGGTGAAGTTTTTCCCCCCAAATATATAGAATATACTAAGCCAAGTTGTTTGGGTTCAAATGTAGAAATAGGACTGAATAAATATGCCCAAAATATGGATAGCATAGTTTGGGATTTAAAAACATCTAAAAGCACACTCCATTTTAAGAGTGCAAAAATCAATTATTTATCTAATCAGGAAGAAGAAATAGATGTGTTAGCAAGTGCCTATTCTAAGAATAAGAAACTATCAATTTTTCAAAAGATTCAGATATATAATTCCCCAAATATAGATTTAGGAAAAGACACTGTTCTATGCGGGGTAAATAATTTAATGATAAATATTACCGACAAAGGTTATAGGTATTTGTGGAATACTGGAAATGTAAGTCCAACTTTGAATATCACAAAGAGTGGTAAGTACTGGCTTATGGCAGATAATAAAGGATGTGTTCAAAGTGATACAATTAATATAAAATTTAATAACTTGCCTAAATATTCACGCTTTAATTATGAAATATGCGAAGCAGATAGCAACCCCATTTTTATTAAAAGAGACCAAAACCTGTCTGGATTTTGGTTACCTGAAATGAACAGCAATATTGAAAAAAAAATAAATAAAGCAGGAGTTTACTTCTACAAAATAATTGCGGCTGGAAATTGTACATTTATAGATAGTGTAGTGGTGGATAAGGTTTGTAATTATCCTATTTATATTCCGAATTGCTTCACTCCAAATGGAGATAATCTTAACGATACTTTTAGCCCCAATATATCTTTATCAAATATTGAATCATACTATTTTAGTATTTTCAATTTGTGGGGTCAAAATGTTTTTTCAACTAATAAACCTCAACAAGGATGGGATGGTGTTTATGAAGGCTTTAAGGTACAAGATGGAAATTACCTATGGTTGCTACGATATAAACTAAAAGGGAACTCAGAGGAGTATAGAAAAGGATATCTACAAATAATAAGGTAATCCATTGCCTACCAAAAAATATTTCTATTAAATACTTTGCATCTTAAAGGAAGTCTATCCAAAAAAGCAACCCCTTGAACCCCCAATACCAACTCCATCTTGATGCCGCCCAAAAGAAAAGTGCAGAAAACAAAAAGTTCTTAGAGAAGCTAAAGAAGAAAAACCCAAAGGATTTGGATGCAGTAACCAACCAATTGCATGAGGAAGCTTTTGAAAATATTAATTGCCTTGAGTGCGCCAATTGCTGCAAAACCACAGGTCCGCTTTTGCTTAATAAAGATATTGAAAGGCTTGCCAAAGAGGTGCGGCTAAAGCCCGCAGAGTTTACCCAACAATATCTGCGAATTGATGAAGACAAAGACTATGTTTTTAAGGCAATGCCTTGTCCTTTTTTAGGAGACGATAACTACTGCAAAGCCTATGAGGCAAGGCCCAATGCATGTAGAGAATATCCGCACACACAGCAAAGAAACATTCAGCAAAAATTAAAAATCACTTACCTCAATACTTTAATTTGCCCAGCCGTGGCAAAGGTGGCTGAGGGGTTGAAAAGGGAGTACGGGAATTAGAATTTCTCCCTACCTTGCGCAAAATTTTAACCGACTATTAAAATGTTTTACCAAGTAAGATGCACTCGCCTAAGCATATTTCTTTGTCTTTTTATTGCTGCTGGCAGCAGGCTACTGGCGCAGGAAGCCA